>CAVJMM010000012.1:0-43302 GCA_963650865.1 Eubacterium sp. AM49-13BH
GCTATTCTCCTTGAATGTGCCATTATTGTAGAACTAAGTTTCAATGTTACTGTACCTTTTTAGGTACAGTAAACATATTTAGTCACCAAATTGCTAATATAGCCAAAACTTTTTAGATATTACATATTCATCTCTTCCAGCTTTAAAAGTCAAATAAAATATAGGAATAAAAAATAAAAAAGCAAAAATAATATACCATGAAATTTGATTCATCAACGCTAATAATAGAGAAGTAATGGAAATAATATCAGTGGCTAATAACAACCTATTTTGTATTGCATTACAAATTTTAATTTCACAATCATCACTAATTTGTTTGATTAAATCACATGTTTCCTTTGATTCAAATAGATAATAAGGTAATTTTATTTTCTTTTCTAATATTAGTGAATACATATGCTCTCGAATTTTAATTTTCATCATATTTAAAATAGATTGTTGAAAAGAACCTATCATCCACTGAGTTGATATACAAAGTAGTAATATACCAAAATTAATAATTAATGCTTGAATATCATCATGTAATAATATATCAAAAAACTTTGATTCAAAAAGCACAAGTAATAAAGGAACTATTCCTTGAATACAATATAAAAAACAATATACGAAAAATAAAAATGAACAGGAAGAAAATACAATTTTATATAATAAACCATTATTTTTTTTCATTTTAATCCTCCCTAATTTATCAAACTGAGTTTATCAAAATACCACAAGAAAAGGAATCCCTTTTAGAATTCCTTATTTCTTTTTCTTTAGCAAGAAATATGCGATTGCTCCAACGACAACGATTGTTGCGATACCTGCCCCCACATATACAATTGTGTTATTTGTTGTATCTGCAGTTGAAGATGAGGATGTTGTAGTAGCTGAAGGTGTTGGTTCTGCACTATTTGTGTTGAATGTTGTTGATAGATTGTATGTGCTATCAAAATCAGAACGATCAATATATTCTGTAGATAAGGCATTATCTTCATCTGTTGTAAAAGATGTGCTGTAAGTACCTGTAACTGTTACAGTATAAGTACTTGTTCCTTCTACGATTGTTTTACCATTGTTTACAATTGTAACTGTTTTCCCATCTACATCTACGATCTTTCCACCTTCTTCTACATTGAGATTTGTTACTGTAGAATCACCTGTAACGACCCACTTAGAATCAGATGCAATATTCATTGTGATATTAGAATCAGCACTTGTAGAACTATTCGCATTTTGTGTAATGCTTGTAGCACCTGTATAAGTTGTTTGTTCTAATAAGTAAATATCTGCGCTAGAAATAGAATCTACTGTAATATTTCCGTTGAGTGTTTCAGATAAACCTGTAAATTTTAAAGTTGCGCCATTACTACCTGCACTTCCCCAACCATTGGAATCATTTCCTTCTACTTGTAACAAATTCACATTATCAGAATCAAATGATAATAATGTTGAAGATAGCACAATATTCGCATCTGTATTTGTTACATAGAACATTGATCCAGAATCAATCGTTGTAGATAAGATAGAATTACTTGCTTCAAATCTAGCCTTTTCGGAAGCAGATGTATCTGCATCACCACTTGTAGATTGATAGATGATAACTCCATTTTTAATAGGATCACTGCTAGAAATCGCATTGTTTGTAGAAGATAATTGTGAGTTATAGATATAGATCTTATTCAATCCTTCCATACCTGCAATTTGAGAACCTGTTGCCGTACCAGTGACGTTATCCACTTCTACATCACCTGTAGAATAGAGTAATGGAGAACCACTACCTGCAGTTGATAATTCAGAATTTGTGGCAGATACATTTCCACCACCTCTATCTGTTGCGATAGAGGCACTATGATTACCTTGTGTTGAAATCGTCATTTGATTGGCAATGATTGTTCCACCATATGTTGCATCTAATCCTCTTGAATTTCCTGCAGTTGTAGAAATCGTATCATTGTTTGCATAAACTGTGCCATTATCTGTTGCGAAAATTCCATTACTTCCTTCGCTTGTTGCATTCAATGTAGAATTAGAGATCTTCGTTAGAGATTCTGAACCTACTGTTAAGGCAATGGAATTTAAACCATAGAAATTACAATTATCGCCATTGGTATCATCACCACTCTTTGTAAGCGTATCGTTATCAATTGTTAATGTACCGCCATCTTGTGCTAAAGCTACATTTTGATCTGATTCTGTTGCTTCTAAAGATTCATCATTCGATGCATTTTCGCTGCCAGAAGCTGTTAAAGTTCCTGCATAAGAACCACTATAATCAAATGTTTGCGTATTTGCACCTCCTCCAGATTGTGGTGCTTGTCCACCTTGTCCATCTGGAGGTGTTTGTCCTTCTCCATTTTCACCACTTGGCATTTCTGGTGGTGTTTGTCCATCTGAACTATCTCCATCTGGTTTTTCTGGTGGAGTTCCACTTTCATTGCTTGGTGGTTGATTATCGTTTTCTGCATAGATATTCAATGTATTTATAGATGCAATTGAAGTAGATAATAAAGTTGTTAATAAAGTTGTTGTTATTTTTTTATTCATATCCTTTTACCTCGCAACAATATAGTAGCTCCATTGCGATGAAAATAAGTGATGGTTATCTGAAGTGTTTCTGAAGGATTAATGTACGATGACAGCTACAATCATTCCGACGATAATACCTACAAGTACTTCATTAAAAGTATGTCCTAATTTCTCATTTAATTCAGTTGGTATTTGTAATTGACGATTGATTTCATTGATTGCTTTGGCATGTAATCCACATTGATATCTCAGATTCAAAGCATCATAGATCACAATGAACGCAAAGATCACTGTGATTACAAAATAAGTTGAATGAATTCCTTCATGGATTCCAACAGAAACCAAAAGAGAAGTCACGGTTGCTGAATGAGATGAAGGCATACCACCTGTTCCTGTTAATCGATCTTTTGTATATTCTCTATTTAATAAAGATAGCAACACTTTTGTTACCTGAGCTACAAACCAAGCTAAAAAACATGCAAATAATATTTTCATAAAACCTCCGCATTCTTTTGTATCACTTTCTTTCTATAGAAATGTGACATCCATATGAATTTTTATAACATAATTGTTAATTTTGATGATATTTCATATAAAAAGTATGAAAGTTCAAAAATGTTGTCTGTTTAATGATTGAAAACCTTCAAAAAACTGATAAAATACGTAAGTCAGCAATGATAAGAGAAAGAATATAGGAAAATTGAAAGCGAACTTTGGATGGTGCAAGCAAAGGCAATTAGAATATATTTGTAAGGCTCTTTAGCAAAGACCGTTAATCACGTTATAGATGAATGAAGGCAACGTTATGTTGTGAATTAGGGTGGTACCACGAAGTAGCTCTCGTCCCTATGGTGATGAGAGCTTTTATATTGTTAGGAGGAAATCATGGCAGAAGAATTAACAAAAGAAGAAAAAGCAAGAATCAAAGAAGAACGTAGAAAAGCTTTTTTAGCAGCACATCCTGAACTTGCCGCAAAACAAAAAGAAGCAGAACAAAAGAAAAATAGCGCAAAGAAAAAAATCGAAGAAATCAAAGAAACAGTTGATACAGTTGTAATGAATGATCAACAACAAGCACGTATTGATAAAATGAATCAATTACGTGAAATGGGAATTGATCCATTTGGACAAGGATATGATGTAACACACCATGCATCTGATATCAAAGAAGCATATGAAGCTTGTTCTTTAGAAGAACTAGATCAAGCAAATAATGAAGTTTCCATTGCTGGTAGAATCATGTCTAAGAGAAGAATGGGTAAATTAGGTTTTATTCATTTATTAGATCGTTCTGGAAGAATTCAAGTTGTTATCAACCAAAGAATCGTTGGAGATGATATTTATAACTTATTCAAGATGAGTGATTTGGGTGATATTATTGGAATCAAAGGTAAAGTCATTAAGACAATGGCTGGTGAACTTTCAATTGAAGTACATGAATATACACATTTATGTAAAGCTTTAAGACCATTACCAGAAAAATTCCATGGATTAACAGATAAGGAAGAAAGATATAGAAGAAGATATCTTGATTTGATCATGAATGATTCTTCTAGAGAAGTTGCAATCTTAAGACCAAAAATCGTTTCCGCAATTCGTAGATATATGGATTCACATGGATATATTGAAGTGGAAACTCCTATTCTATCCCCTATTTTAGGTGGTGCGAGTGCTAGACCATTTGTTACACATCATAACGCATTAAATAAAGATTTCTATTTGAGAATTGCAACAGAATTAAACTTAAAGAGATTATTAGTTGGTGATTTAGAAAGAGTTTATGAAATTGGTAGAATCTTCAGAAATGAAGGTATGGATCTCAAACACAATCCTGAATTCACAACAATGGAAGCATATTGTGCATATTCTGATTTAGAAGGCATGATGAAATTTAATGAAGAATTGTTCCAATTCGTTGCAGAAGAAGTATTCCATAAAACAGACTTTGAATTTATGGGTAAAACAATTTCATTAAAAGGACCTTTCAAAAGATGGAATATGGTCGATGCCGTCAAAGAAGTAACAGGTGTTGATTTCTGGAAAGAAATGACAGTTGAAGAAGCTCTTGAATTAGCGAAAGAACATCATGTAGAAGTACTTCCACATCAAAGAACAGTTGGTAATATCATTTCTTTATTCTTTGATGAATTCTGTGAAGAAAAGATTGAACAACCTACTTTTGTTTGGGGACATCCAATTGAAATCTCCCCTCTTGCCAAAAAGAATCCAAAAGATCCAAGATTTACAGAACGTTTTGAACTTGAAATCATGGGAATTGAAATGGACAATGCTTTTGGTGAATTAAATGATCCAATTGATCAAAGAAAGAGATTTGAAGATCAATTAAAGGCAAAAGAATTAGGTGATGATGAAGCAAGTGATATGGATACAGATTATGTAGAAGCACTTGAATATGGTTTACCTCCTACAGGTGGTATTGGTATTGGTATTGACCGTTTCGTTATGTTATTAACAGGTATGGAAAGTATCAGAGATGTACTTCTCTATCCAACAATGAAACCAAGAGAAGACTAATTCTATCAAATAGACAATTTCAATAGAAGTTGTCTATTTTTATCAGAAAGATTAGAAGAAATCATATGAGTGAATGGGAAAGATTGCAAAATGGTTTGATTTACAATGACTTTGACGAAGATTTATTTCAACATAGAGTTTCCGCAAAAAAATTATTCAAAGCCTACAACAAAACAGAAAATGAAGAAGTTGAATTACGTAATGAACTCATGCTGAAATTATTTAAAAAAGTTGGAAAGAATGGAAATTGAATAATTCCCTTTCATTTCTGATAGAATTTCTTTTTTGTTAGAAAATGCTATAATCTTATCTAGGAAAAAATTATGACAAAGAAAAAAAATCGCAGAAAAATTGGAAATAATCTTTCAAAAGTATTAATTGGAATCTTAAGTTTATTAGTGATTACTTTAGTTGGTATCGTTTTATTCAACAAATGGGAAGTTATCATTGATTTTAATGGCATTGATGAAATTCATGCACAATATGGAATGCCATATGAAGTAGATGGTATCAGTGCTGAATATACAGGATCTATCTTAAAGTTTTATAAAAAACCCGCAAAATTAACAGTTGATACTTCACAAGTAAATTTCAATCAATTTGGAGAATATACCATTTCCTATACTGCAACTTATAAAGATAAATCTACAACGATTAAAAAGAAATGTATCGTAGAAGATACGATTGGCCCAGATATTCAATTAACAAGTACACCAGATGCTTATACTGTTTATAATCATACTTACGAAGAAGAAGGATTTAAAGCAATTGATAATTACGATGGTGATGTTACGGATCAAGTAGAAACAAAAGAATCAAATGGAATGGTTTATTATACAGTTACAGATTCTAATGGAAATACATCAACTGCTAGAAGAAAGATTACTTATGATGATCGTAAAGGACCTGTCATTACATTAAATGGTGGTGATGAATTAAATACGTTCAAAGGTCAAGAATATAAAGATGATTATACGGCAATTGATGATTGTGATGGTGATATCACTTCGAAAGTACAAGTCGAAGGAAGTGTAGATACTAATACAAATGGTGATTATGAACTGAAATATACAGTTACGGATGAACATGGAAATACTTCAACCGCAACAAGAAAAGTTCATGTCATTGATAAACCAGTCAATAATGATGGAACTGTTGAAGGTCCTAAAGTCATCTACTTAACATTTGATGATGGACCATATAAATATACAGATCAACTACTAGATATTTTAGATAAATACAATGTCAAAGCAACCTTCTTTACGACAAGTGCATATCCTAATTATGCTTATTGTATTGCGGAAGAAGCAAAACGAGGCCACACTGTTGCCGTACATACAGCTTCTCATAACTACGCACAAATCTATTCATCTGCTTCTGCTTATTGGGCTGATTTTGATAAACAAAACGCAGTTATCGAACAACAAACGGGTTCTAAAACAAACTTATTTAGATTCCCTGGTGGTTCTAGTAATACTGTTTCAAGAAATTATTGTTCTGGAGTTGTATCACAAATCGCAAGTGATGCAAAGGCAAAAGGTTATGTATATTTTGACTGGAACGTATCTAGTGGTGATGCTGGTGAAACAACTGATACAGATGTTGTATTCAATAATGTAACTTCACAAGTAGCCGCAAATTCTAAATATGGAAAACCAAGTGTTGTATTACAACATGATATTAAAGAATTCTCTGTCAATGCAGTAGAAAGAATCATTCAATGGGGATTAGAAAACGGATATTCATTTAAAGCTTTGACTGCTGATAGTTATACAGCACATCATTCTATTGGAAACTAAAGGATGCACATACGCATCCTTTTTCCATACAAAAAAAAGACAGAATTTAATCCGTCTTTTAAAGAGCTAATGAAGCTGTAATGATTGCCATGGAATATACTTCGATCGCATTACATCCACGAGATAAGTCATTGATTGGAGCATTCAATCCAAGAAGAATTGGACCATATGCTTCAAAGTTACCTAATCTTTGTGCAATCTTATAACCAATATTACCAGCATTGATATCTGGGAAAATGAATGTATTTGCGTGACCTGCTACTGGAGAGTTTGGACATTTTGTTCTAGCAACTCTTGGTGCAACAGCTGCATCAAATTGTAATTCTCCTTCAATTGGAAGATTTGGATAAGCTTCTTTTGCCTTAGCAGCAGCATTTCTCATCTTATCAACATCTTCACCCTTACCAGAACCTAATGTAGAATAACTTAGGAAAGCAACCTTTGGATCAATTCCAAACTTCTTAGCACATTCTGCAGTTTCTCCAGCAATTTCTACAAGATCATCTTCAGATGGTTTAATGTTAATTGCGCAATCTCCCATTGCCAATACTTCGTTTTCACCTGTTGCTGATGGTCTAACAAGAATGAAGCAAGATGATACGATCTTATTTCCAGGTTTTGTTTTAATTAATTGTAAAGCAGGACGTACAGTATCTGCAGTAGAATAAGTTGCACCACCTAATAATGCATCCGCAATTCCCATCTTTACTAACATTGTTCCAAAGTAATTTGCACCTTTTAAGATCTTACGTGCATCTTCAGGTGTAACGCCTTTACTCTTTCTTAATTCACAGAACAAATCTACCATTTCATCCATTCGATCAAAATTTTCTGGATCAATGATTTGTGCGCCACGAATGTTATAACCACTCTTTTCCGCAGCATCTAATACCTTTTCTTCATTTCCAACTAAGATAGGACTTAAAAAGTTACTCGCAAGTAATCTAGAAGATGCTTCTAAGATTCTAGGATCTTCCCCTTCTGTAAAAACGATCTTCTTAGGACTCTTTCTAAGTTCATCAATCATTTGGCCAAAACCATTCATATTTCTTTTTCCTCCGTATTTTTTTCGTGCTTACTTATTTTATACTCAATTATTTTGATATTCAATTTTGTGAAAACGCTATCAATCAAACATCAAAAAATAGCACAAATCATCATGATTTGCACCATTTCTTTCGCACTAATTTAATGCAGCACCTAGATCATTACATGCCGAAGTTGCTTCAGCATCTGGTGCATAATTTGCGATTACACCATCATTAACTAAGTTTGCACCATCGTTTCTTACACGATCTGCCCAAGTCTGCATCCATTCACCTACGCCCCAGCCATAGCTTCCAAATAGTCCAACTTTCTTACCATTCAACAAAGTTTCCACTTCCGCAAACATTGGTTCAAAAGAACCTTCATCCAATTGTTCTGCACCCATTGCTGGACAACCAAATGCGAATGCATCATAGTTTGCTACATCACTTGCACCAAAAGCTGTGCAATCAATAACATCTGCTTCTCCACCTGCATTTCTAACACCATCCGCAACAGCTTCTGCCATCATTTGTGTGTTTCCTGTTGAAGAAAAATATACAACTGCAACTTTACTCATATCCTTTACCTCCTTGTTGTTGTGTATTAAGCAACCGCTATTTCTTCTAGCGACATGCCTGCCTCAAATAAATATAAATTTTGTTTTGTCACCGAATCATAAAGATCAAATAACTTCTTAGCCTGTTCCACATTTCCATATACTTTCCAAACACCGTAATAAGAACATTTCTGATGTTTCATAAAACCAATCACATCTTCAAATGGATATCCAAGAAAGCAACCAATTTCATGAGGGAATTCTTGATAAGATGTTAATTTATTTCTGAGCACATTCAAACAATAACCCATTCTGTGATCTTCATATCCTAAAGACTTCATCAACTTTCTTGTATGTGGTTCATCTAATTGGCTTTGGAGTAATCTAGGCCTAAAAATATAAATCAATGCACGATTCTTACTTGGATAAGAAAGAACCATCATATGAATTCCTTTTCTAGCAAGTCTTGCATTCATTTCCGCAATATCTTCTTGTAACTGTTCTTTTGTTTCATATTCACAATTAAAGAGATTAGCACATTTCACTCCACTCAATGTTGGAGAACATAGTTCCGCAATCGTTTTTTCTGGCATAGAATCTCCTTTCAGTTAGTTTTTACTAACTATTATAGAATAATCCTTTTGAGAGTTAGTTTCAACTAACATACATCATAAGTTTTATTAATGGAACTTATGAATTCTATTATTTATTTGAATTGTTCCTTTCCTATCACAAGATTAAACTATGTTTAGAAATAAGGAGATGCAAGAATATGGAATATGTCACATTAAACACAGGTATTAAAATGCCAATAGAAGGATTTGGAGTTTTCCAAGTCAAAGACAAAAAAGAATGCTATGAATCAGTTTATAACGCAATTAAAGTAGGATATCGTTTATTTGATACCGCAACATCTTATGGAAATGAAGATGCATTAGGCCAAGCTATAAAAGATGCAATCAAGGATGGATTATGTACAAGAGACGAATTATTTATCACTTCAAAGCTATGGGTTTCTGATATGGTCAATAAAGAAACTGCATATCAAGGTGTACTTCGTTCTTTAGAAAAAAGTGGTCTAGAATATTTTGACTTGTATTTATTGCATCAAGCAATGCGAGATTATTTTGCGGCATGGAGAGGATTAGAAAAAGCCTACAAAGAAGGCAAGTTAAAAGCAATTGGCGTGTCCAACTTCTATCCAAATATCCTTGTGAATTTCTGTGAAACAGTAGAAGTCAAACCCGCTGTCAATCAAATCGAAACACATCCTTGGTATGTTCAACCACAAGCTTTACAAGTCGCAAAAGAATATGGTGTTATCGTTGAAGCATGGGCACCACTTGGTGGAGGAAGATACAATGATGAAGATCTTTCTATCTTAGAAAGAATTGCAGATAAGTATCAGAAAACTGTCACACAAATATTATTAAGATGGAATGTTGATCGTGGTGTTGTTGTCATTCCAAAAAGTACGCATCTTGAAAGAATCCAAGCAAACTTTGATATCTTTGATTTCAAGTTAACAGATGATGAAATCAATGAAATCGCAACATTAGATAAAGGATATTCTGGAACACGTGCAAAACATTTTGATCCAGAATTTGTAAAGATGTGTTTATCAAGAAATTTATAATGAGAATGCGAAAGCATTCTTTTTGTTATACAATAATGCCATGGCAAAAACAAAGTTAGTATTATTAGGAACAGGAACACCAAATGCATGTCCAAATAATAGTGGACCATGTAGTGCAGTCATCGTAGATGATCAAGCATACCTTGTTGATTTTGGACCAGGTGTTGTTCGTCAAGCAAGTAAAGCTTACTTCAAAGGAATTGATGCTTTAAGACCCGATCGATTAAACATTGCCTTTTGTACGCATTTACATACGGATCATACAACTGGTCTACCAGATTTGATCTACACCCCTTGGGTATTAGAAAGAGAAAAACCATTACAGCTTTATGGACCTGAAGGTTTAAAAGATATGGCAAAGTATATTGAAAAAGCATATGCAGCTGATTTAGATATGCGTTTAAATGGTGATGAGCCAGCAAACCTTACAGGCTATCAAACAGAAGTTCATGAACTCTCTAAAGGAATGAATGACTATGGCATCATTTATGAAGATGATAAAGTACAAGTGAATGCTTTTACAGTCAAGCATGGGCAGTTACAATCTCTAGCTTATAAATTCATTACTAAAGATAAAACGATCGTAATTTCTGGAGATACTTGTCCGATTGAAATCATGAAAGATAAGGCAAAGAATGTTGATATCTTACTACATGAATGTGAATATACTGAAGGTTTATCTTCTAGAAGTAAACAATGGCAGATCTATCATAGAAATGTGCATACGTTAAGTGTTGATCTTGCTCAAATCGCTATGGAAGCAAATCCAAAATTAATTGTTACTTATCACAGAATCTATCACATGAATATCCAAGATAATACAATTGATTTAGAAAAAGAAATGTCCATCCGTAATCAAAAGATCCTACAAGAGATCAAAGATGCAGGATATCATGGAAAAGTTATCAATGGTGAAGACTTAGATGTCTTTGAATAGGAAGGTTTATGTCAAAATTTGAAGATTTACATTTAGAATTAGAACTCAAAGCAACAGCTTTTCGAAATGATCCAACAGAAGAAAATGGAAATCAAATCATTGCGGAAATTGTACATATGATTCAAGAAGATACATCCATCTTAGTGGATGGTGTACCAAGTGATGTCAATCCAACCATTATCATTCCTTCTGGATATTACGCAAATGATAATCGTTTCTATGTACATATTTTTTCTTCTAAGCTTTCTTTTGAGCAATCCACCGCAAATAATCCCCTATTTACACATATGAAAGGATTATGGAACTTCATTTTAGAGAATGAACAAATTGGTGGTTTTTCATTGAATCACACAAAGGAAACTGGTGCGATTTTAATCACAAGAGAAGATATTATTCCAAATCTCAAATGATTTGGAATTTTGTTTAATTCTTGATATGATAATTCTACTGAAAGGGGTTACACATTTATGGATGATAAAACATTTGATTTTAGAAGTTGGATGTTATCTCAGAACATCCCCTATTCTATTCAAGAAATTGATTCATCTCATTACTCTATCGAAACAGCGTTTGGAATTGCGGAAATCAATTTCTATCAATTTGAAGAAGAACAAAGTGAAATCGTTGAATTACGTATTACCACTAAAATCACAAATACAACAAGTTTCTTTTTACACTTTCAGCCAGTAGATGAAGAACATTCCAAAGATTTATTCAATGAAATGTTATTATCTTTAACTTCCTTAAGAGAAAAGAAAGTAACCAAAATACTTTTATTCTGTTCTGCAGGAATGACAACTTCCTTTTTCGCACAAAAAATGAATGAAGTTTCTAATTTCTTAGAATTAGATTATGAATTCAATGCAGTTAGTGTAAATGAAGTTTATCAGAACGCAAAAGATTATGATGTGATTTTAATTGCACCACAAGTTGCTTATGAAGAAAACAATGTAAAAAATAGAATCAAAGATAAACTGATTTTAAAAATTCCTACATCTACCTTTGCAGCATATGATGCAAATGGATGTATAGAATTTATTCGTGAACAATTAAAACAATACCATCAAAATAAAAAGAAGAAAAAAGAATGTTGTTCTTGTTGTAAAAGAGAATCAAAAGGAAAATTCTTAGTTATCGCAACTGCACCAAGTGATTCTGAAACAAGAATCAACTATCGTATCTATGATCAAGGTCAGGTCACATTAGACCAAACAGTCATTAAGCATTACTTAGATATTGAAGATCTTGATGATATTGTCAAAGTACAAATATTTCAAAATAAAAATAAACCATTTGATGCCATCAGTATTGCATTACCAGGTGTTATTCAAAATGGAAAACTAGATCTGCCACCTACTCACGCTAGTAGACTCTTTTCCAAACCTAATCAACTATTTGATCTTCAAAAACACTTTGAAGATTTGATTCAAGTACCTGTCATTTTAGAAAACAACGCAAATTGTGCAGCACTTGGATGGTATCAATCACAAGATCAATATCAAAATATCACACTCATGTCCCAACCAAATGGATGGTTAATGGGAGGACAAGGAATTCTTGTTAACGGAGAATTGATTCGAGGAGCACATGGAATTGCTGGTGAAATCAAATACATTATGAATCAATTTCAATTTCAGAATCCATTAAATCTAAATCCGTATCATTTAGATTCTATGAAAGAAATTGTTACCAAAGCAATCCTAACAAATATATCTATATTAGATCCTGAAGTGATTGTATTGCGTTGTGAAATGTTACCTAATACAAAAGAAATTCATGATGAATTATTAAAATATCTGCCTGAAGATAGAATACCAGATATTGTACATATTGATGACTTCAATGATTATGTATTAGTTGGACAACAATATTTATGTCAAAGAAAATATAAAAAAGGAGAAGAAAATGAGTGATCGTAAAGTTGTATTTTTAGATGTAGATGGCACATTGATTGACTATCATGCCATTATGCCAAAGAGTGCTGGAGAAGCTGTAGATCTAGCACGTAAGAATGGACATTTGGTCTATATTTGTACAGGATGTTCCAAGTATGAAGTAGAACAAAGAAATCTATGTGAATTAGATGGAATGATTGGCGCGAATGGTGGTTATGTTGAAGACCATGGAAAAGTATTGATGCATCAATCATTAACCGTTGAAGAAGTAAAACATATTGTAGATTGGTGTAATGAAAGAAAGATGGGAATCAATCTTGAAGCAAACGGTGGTATTTTTTCAAATGAATATATGATTGAACAAGCACCTATCGTATTTAAGAAATATGCATTAGGAAAAGGTGCGGATGAAACAAAAGCAGAACAAACTGCAGATGGAATCGCAAGTCATTTAGATATTCTATATGGAGATGATCTTTATAGAAGTGATATCAATAAAATTGATTTTGTATTGAGAACATATCAAGATCATTTAGATTCTAAAAAAGAATTTCCAGAATTAATGGCGAATACTTGGGGTGGTCAAGATGAACAAGCATTATTTGGTGATTTGTCCCCTACTGGTATTACAAAGAAGAATGCAATTGATTTATTATTAAAACATTTAAATGTGGATCCAAAAGATACAATTGCGTTTGGAGATGCAAAGATCGATATTCCAATGTTTGATATTTGTGGATATGGTGTTGCGATGGGAAATGCAGGTAAAGAAACAAAAGACGCTGCAGATTACATTACAACAGATGTCAATGATGATGGCATTTGGAATGCATTCAAATACTTGAAACTCATCTAAAGTATAATAAATCCGTTAAACAACAAAAAGAGCTTTCATTAAGCTCTTTTTAATGCCCATAAGTGAAATGATTCATCATACACAATATATTTATAATCCTTTTTTTCAGATCCACTACCTCTAGCGAGTAAAGTATATGTATCACCATCATTCAGTTTATTTAAGTAAGTTATTTCCCCATTTTCATCTATCGTTAAATCTGGGCCTAAATATCCTGCATCGGCAAAAAACCAACCATTTATACGTGTTACTGAATGATCACTTTCACCAAAAGGATAAAATAATTCAGAAGGTAAAGCAGTCAAACGAATATTTTCTTTTGTCCAATCTTCACCTTTTTTATCATTCATTATTTCACTATATTTATTAATATTAGGAATATCGTTTGTATCTTGTTCACCATTAAAAGCCCATACCTTCAAGTCAGTTTCGCTAATCGCCTTCCAGTCATCTTCATCATATTGATAACCAAATGAACCATTTTGACAAATGAAACAATCAACATTAAAGCCATATAATTCTTTGTCTAAATATCTATCTTCATTATAGTCCCCATCTTTTATTTGATTTTTAGGATTGTAAGCTTGCCCGGCTAAAGCTTTGATGATCATTGAACTAGCCATTGTACCTCTCGAATTACCTTGTAAAACAATATTGCCAGTCACATTATACTTTTCAATAAAATATTTCATGACATTTACATCATCTAAAACAAAATCATACGTATCCCAAAAACTTCCATAGTTTTTAGCGTAGCTTGAACGATCATGAATATTCACAACAATTGCCCCTGTATTTTTCCAAGAAGTACTAGCTGTATCAAACATTATTCCCGTTCCATCATTATCGCTTCCATCTTCTAATCTCCAATAACATATTCCTTGTCCCTGCAAAACAAAGACAATCCCATTTTCTGGAGCATAGTCACTTGGAACATAGTAATAACCTCTAACATATTTATCACCAGTATTATCTTTTACACTACTTGCACTACTAACAATTTTTAAATCATAAAGATTTTTAAAACCATCTTCACCAAACTGTGAATCAATTGTTTCTAGCCACTTACCATTTTTATTGTATTTCCCAAATTCATCAGATAAACTCTCAAACAAATCTTCACCTTGATGCTTAATTCTTAAATCTAAACAAGTTCTTTTTTGGTATGCAATATTATCTGCATTACTTAAATATTCTTCGTTTGTTCCATCTCCATAATGAATCTTACCGTTAACATCTCTATACCAACCAGTTGTAACATAAACTCCATAGGAATTGCGTTCCCTTATTCCTTCAGCGTTATCACCAGTATAAATTAGTGTATTATTTTCTGTTGCATCAAAACAATGTTTAATTTTAATAGTTACTACATTATCATTAACTTCAACATCATCAATTTTGATTTCTCCATAATCAGGATCTAAACTACCACGATCTTCTATAACATAACTATTTTTATCAATATTTGTTAAATCAATATTATCCTTATATGTAACCAAAATTTTCGTTACCGCTGTTCCATATATAGTCCCATCACTATAGGCCTGTATATTCATTACATCATCCATCGTAAGAACATCCTCTTCTTTACTACATCCAAACAAGCTTAGTAATATTCCTAAGCTAAGTGTAATATTTATAATCTTTTTACTCATAAATACCCCATTCATTATTCATTACTAGTTTATCATCTTCCCTGAAGTTATATGGAGTGCATAAGGAAAATACAATGTTTTTTTATCACTAAATAAAACATTAGAATATTAATCATGATAAAGAATGACTTTGTGTTCTTTTAATGTCTTCTTCATATCAATAACACGTTGATTTCTACTCCCTCTAAAATACAGAGATAAATCTTTTTCATCAATTACAAATGGACCATCTACAAGAACATCAATATACGATAACATTTCATCTGTTACGTCTGTATATTTTCTACCACCTTTTACCAAATCCAAATTATAAATAAATCCTGTATAAGCCCAAATATCTTTTTCAGGGAGTTCATCTTTCATTCTTCTTAATAATGGAATGATTGCCTTTTGATTGCTTGGTTCAAATGGATCTCCACCTAATAACGTTAATCCTTGAATATTTGGATTGGTCAATAGCTGAATCAAATAATCTTCTGTATCTTTTGTGTATTCCTTTCCATAACAAAAATCCCATGTTTCTGGTTGAAAACAACCCTCACAATAATTTGTACAACCACTACAGAATAATGTAACTCTTACACCTTCCCCATCTGCGATATCATAATTTTTTATATTTCCATAATACATATACTTCACCTAAGAATATTTTAACACTATCTAATCAAAATAGTATTATTTTTCATATTTTCATAAATATCAAAAATGTGCTAATTTATCTTTAGTTTTTCGGTTGACGCTACCTACGAAATGTAATAAACTTTCACTATATTGAAAAAATTTCAAAGGGGAAGAAAATGAAAAATCTAAGTAAAGGAATTTCAAGTGCAATCCTTGCGATTACACTTGCAGGTTGTACAGTTGGAGGTACAACTACAACAACTTCTAAATTAGACTCCAGCACAACCGTAAGTGATGCTTACACAGTAGGTATTTTACAATTGGTACAACACCCTGCTCTTGATGCAGCCACAAAAGGATTCAAGGAAGTATTAACGGAAGAATTTGGTGATAAGGTTACATTCGATGAACAAAACGCTGCAGGTGATACAGCAACAGCGAATACAATCGCAGCTAGTTTAGTTAGTGAAAATTGTGATTTGATCTTAGCGAATGCAACTGCAGCTTTACAAGCAGTATCTTCTGCAACAAGTGATATTCCAGTTTTAGGAACAGCTGTAACAGATTACTCTGCAGCATTAAGCTTAAAAGATTATGACTCATCAAAAGCAATTGGAACAAATGTTTCCGGCACTTCAGATGGTATTTCTTATGAAGCACAAGTAGAACTATTCACAGAACTTGTACCAGATGCTAAGAAAGTTGGTATCTTATATTGTTCTGGAGAACCTAACTCAGTTGTACAAGCTGAAGAAATGGAAAAACAATTATCAAAAGCTGGATATGAAGTAACAGAATATTCTTTCTCAGATACAAATGATATTGCATCTGTAACACAAACAGCTTGTCAAGATTCTGATGTCATTTATATTCCAACAGATAACACAGCTGCTTCTTGTACAGAATCCATCAATAACATTGCTGAACCTGCTGGTGTTCCAATCATTGCAGCTGAAGAAGGAATTGCTTCTGGATGTGGTATTGCGACATTATCCATCAGTTACTATGAATTAGGAAGACAAACAGGAGAAATGGCTGTTAAGATTCTTAAAGGAGAATCTAAAGTTTCTGAAATGCCTGTTGAATCACAAACAGAACTCACAAAAGAATATGTAAAATCCCGTTGTGATAAATTAGGAATCAAAGTACCAGATACTTACACAGCTATCGAAGAATAATCCCTAATACAGGGACACCTTATGGTATCCCTGTTCTTTTTTATGAATGGAGGTATTTATGAATTTAGATATTAATACATTATTTGCTTCATTTCCTTCTGGAATCGCACAAGGATTATTATGGGGCATTATGGCATTAGGACTTTATATCACATTTCGAATGTTGAATATCGCTGATATGACAGTGGATGGAACTTTTACAACTGGTGGTGCTGTTACTGTAATGTTAATTATCAATGGAACAAATCCATGGCTTGCGGTAGGCATTGCATTTATTGCTGGTATTTTAGCAGGATTAACAACAGGTATCTTACACACAAAGCTAGGTATCCCTGCTATCTTATCTGGAATCTTAACGCAATTTGCATTATGGTCCGTCAATCTAGCTATTATGGGATTTTCTGCAAATAAAGCAATTTCAGTCAACTCATACGCTTTAGCGATTTCTTCTAGATTTGTCACAAATGCAATTGTTACTGGACTTGTTTGTTCTTTGATTGTCATCGCAATCCTCTATTGGTATTTTGGAACAGAACATGGTTCCGCAATGCGTGCTACTGGTAATAATCCTGAAATGGCAAAAGCACAAGGTATCAATATCAATCGTATGAAAGTCATTGGTTTAGCAATCAGTAATGGACTTGTTGCGTTAAGTGGTGGCTTGATGGCACAATACCAAGGATTTGCGGATATCAATATGGGAAGAGGTGCAATCGTCATTGGACTTGCTGCAATTATTATTGGTGAAGTCGTTGCAGATATCATCGCTGGTAAGCATTCTAATTTCGCAGTTCGTTTAGGTTTCATCGTTGTTGGTGGTATTCTTTACTACCTTGTCATTCAAATCGTTTTATGGTTACGTTTAAATTCAAACTTATTAAAATTATTCACTGCGATTGTTGTCGCAATCTTCTTAGCTGTTCCTTATTTGATTTCTGTATCTAAAGTTTCCTTTTCAAAAGCGTATAAAAACTCACTCAAGGAGTTCAAATAATATGACAAAAATGTTAGAAATAAAAAATTTATCTAAGACCTTCAATAAAGGAACAATCAATGAAAAATTAGCATTAGATCATATCAATCTAACTTTAGAAGACGGTGACTTTGTCACTGTCATTGGTGGAAATGGTGCTGGTAAATCAACAATGTTAAACGCAGTAGCTGGTGTATGGCCAATTGATGAAGGTGCAATCTTAGTGGATGGTCAAAATATTACTGGCTTACCTGATTTCAAGCGTGCTTCTTTGATTGGAAGAGTATTCCAAGATCCAATGCTTGGTTCTGCACCGGATATGCAAATCGTTGAAAACTTAGCTCTAGCACAACGTAGAGGCAAAAAGAGAACTTTACGTTGGGGCGTTACAAAACAAGAAAAAGAAGATTATAAAGAACAATTAAAAACACTTGATCTTGGACTTGAAGATCGACTAACACAAAAAGTTGGTTTATTGTCTGGAGGTCAAAGACAAGCACTTACCCTTCTTATGGCATCTTTACAAAAACCAAAGCTATTATTGTTGGATGAACACACTGCCGCATTAGATCCTAAAACAGCAAAGAAGGTATTAGAAATTACTGAAATGATTGTTGAAAGAGATCATTTGACTGCTTTGATGGTTACACACAACATGAAAGATGCAATCCAAGTAGGCAATCGTTTAATCATGATGTACAACGGTCATATCATGTTTGAAGTACATGGTAAAGAAAAGAAAAATTTAACAGTCGATCAATTAATGAAGATGTTCTCACAAGCTGCAGGTGAAGAATTCGCAGATGATCAATCTTTATTAAACAAATAACAAAAATGGAAATGAGCAATCATTTCCACTTTTTTTAGAATTCAAATAAGTTAATTCCTAATGCTTCATCGTATTTACGATCCACTTCACCATCAATGACCTGTATCGTGATTTCACATGTAAAACTAACAACTGCACGATTTAAATGTCCACCTACAACATGACATTTTTCATCTCCTGCACTCATATGAATATGAGAATAATATTCATGATCTTTTGTATTGATCGTGCCTAATAAAGATACGATTTCGTAACTTCCTTGATAAGAATATGTATTATATTTCTTTTCTGCCGCATCAAATACACCAACTGTAAAATCATTTGTCGCACCAATTCCACTTACTTGCGCAAGTTTCACATTCTCTTTTAACGCAATACTTTTGATACTTTCAAGGATTTCTTCTCCTTTATCAATGCGTGCTACGATTGTATGATCAAATCTTTTATATTCCATCCTTATTTACCTTCTAAGAAAGTTACTTCATCATTATTCTGCAATACTTCAAGAATTAATTCTTCCCCTTTTGCCAAATGTCCTAAATAGTTTCTTTGTCCATCATTTTCAAAAGGAATTCTAACGATTTGAATTTCTCCGGCATAATGTTGATAGTTATTGTTTACAATCAATACATCTCCTACATCAAACATTGTCTTTTCACATTTTCTAAAAGGAACATCTGGTTGAACCATTCTTCCAGTTCTACTTCTCCAAATCCATTCAGAAGAATCACCCATATCTAATTGTGGGAAAATATCAAACAATTGATACTTTTCTGTATCTGTTACTTCTTTGTCTACAACAACTCTCAATTTTCGATCTTCACTTCTATCTCGATTTGCCCATCCATAAACTTTAAACATTTCATAAACAGGTGATTGTTCAATTGGTCTTACATCCTTTTGCACTTCAATTAAAGATTCCATTTCTTCTTCTGTAGCGAATGCATTTCCAATCCAAACCATATCAACATTTCCTGTTGCTTCAATGATACGTGCTTGTGTATCAATTGGTAATCTTCTTAATCTTTCTACAGTTGGTAATCCATAATCTGCATTCCATACACCTGTTGCTTCAGGATTCAAAGAAGAAATAAATGCTTGCACAGGATAACCATACTTCTTCAAGATAGCATTCGTTTCTAAGAAATCCTTCCATTTCAAACCAGTATAAGGTTGTGGATAAAAGTTATGTCCTAATAATACTCTTTCCTTTGGGACACCATGTTCTTCAAAGTAAGCTAGTTCACTGGCAAAATTACCTGATGCGTTAAACATGATAGAAATGTTATAAGGATTGTTTACTAATACAAGATCCTTTTCTGCCCCAAATGGCATATCCATTCTCATGACATCACATCCAATATCATGCATCAAAGATACATCATCATAAGTAACACCCATCTTCTTTAAGAATGGAGGATTTAGATCTAATACAACTTTAATAGAATAGCGATGTGCAATCTGAATAAATTCTTTGAAATAATCTAATACTTCATCTTTTGTACCTTCTACAGAAAACATGCTAGAGAATACATATTCACATCCATATTTACTAGCTTTTTCTAAATACGCTTGAATATCTTCAAGACTTTCAATATCCGGATAAACAGAAACACCAAATGATTTTAATTTCATAAAATACCTTCTTTCTTTACAAATATTTTAGCTTATATTCCAATGATAATCATAGAATTTTTCATAAATTCCATTAAAAATTATATGTTATTTTTAATGTCAATAAGATATGATATTTACAACAAGGAGACATTATGAAATATAAGAAAATTAAAATTCAATGGGAGAAAAATCCAAACTTTTTAAATCGTACTTTACTTGTTAGAAATGACGTAGATCTATTCACATTAGGAATAATCATTTTAGAATCCATGTATGCAGAATACCAAAATGAATTCTACATTCTTGATCGACAAACTTTATATGCATTTGAGCCAGGATATACAGAACAAATTTTTGATGATCAATTCAAATATAAATTAATTGAAGATTATGGATTGAAAGATTTACCAGATCAATTTCAATTCATTTATGATGATTTTGATGAAGAATATATATTTGATTGTGAAATACTAGAAGAACAAAAGAAAGATAGCAAACAATACGCTTATTTGATTGATGGAAAATGTAAATGTCTATTTGATAATAATAGTGTCCTATTAGATGAATACGCAAAAGGAAAGATCAAGAAATCATCTACATTAATGGATTTATTTGATAAAGTAACATTCCCACCAACAAACATTCCATTTGATAAAATCAAAGAAATAGAAGATTTTGATTTAAAAGATGAACAAGAAATATTCAATGATAAGATGGATGATACGTTACCAGATTTCGTTGAAAGTATTTGTGAAAAATACAGAATGAATTACATCGGTGAAGAATTTGAAGACGATGATGATTACTTCGATGAAGATGATTTTTACGATGAAGATGACTTTTATGATGAAGATGATCATGAAAGATTTTTAAAGAGTATTACAGAAGTATGTTTTGGTATCACAATGTATCAAATCGAAAATATTCCTTTTGTCCAAAAAACATATAATCGTTTAGCGAAAAAGCATTCAGAAGAAGAAGCATTTTTATTGATTACGCAAGTCATATCTCATGAATTAGAACATATTATCATGGGTGATTACTTTAAAGATAATGAAGAATATGAAAGGAAAATCAAAAATCTAAAATGAAAAAAGTATTAATTACAGGAGCGAGTGATGGTATTGGAAAAGCCATTGCTTACGCATTAGATAAAGAAGATTATTCTTTATATTTATTCGGAAGAACAAAGTCAAAGATGGATGCTTTAGATATCAAACATCTCGCAAAAAAATATACATTTGATATGCAAGATCAAAAGGCATTAAATGATGCTTTAGATGACATTCAATCACTTGGTGGTGTGGATATTTTGATTAACAATGCAGGTTTCAATGCTGGAAAAGCAGAAGTAAAAGACATCTTAGTATCTGATCTACAAGCAATGTTTGATGTAAATACAATAGCTCCAATGATTTGCATTCAAAAATGTATTCCTTTGATGTTAGAAAAAAAAGAAGGAATGATTATCAATATCTTATCTTCTTGTTGTTTGTTCAACAATCCAAACAACGGCGGTTATACCGCAAGTAAAAATGCTTTTGAATCTCTTTCAAAGATTCTATTAAAAGAAGTGAAAGATCAAGGCATTAAAGTATTAGACGTTTATCCTGGTGGTGTTGATACAAACTTCAGGACATTAGATAGACCTGATTATTTAAGACCTGAAACAATTGCCAAACATGTAGTATATGCCATTGAAAATAATGAAGATGGCATGATACAGGAAATTGTAGTCAGACCAATTGTAGAAAATAACTTTTAAAAAAAAAGGTTTCATTGAATGTTACAATTTATCTAATGTAAAAAGACACTTAAAAAGGCGATCAACCATATTTGGCTAATCGTCTTTTAATTCAATTAGTTCTTAATTTAAATTATCAATTGCATATTGTGCTTCTTCTGCCGTGAATTTTTCTCCATATTCAGAAACTAGCTGATCATATATGGCATTTGTTGACATACTCATAGATTCTTGATAGGATTTCGCTTTTGCTAAAGCATTTGCATTCCAATCAGCAACAACATTATCTACTGCATATTGTGCTTCTTCTGCTGTAAACTTTTCTCCATATTCTGAAGTCAATTGATCATAAATCCCCTGTTTTGACATATTCATTGTTTTACTATATGTACCTGCCTTTGCTAAAGCATTTGCATTCCAGTCCGCATTAACATTATCAATCGCATACTGAGCAGCATCTTCTGGGAAATTTTCTCCGTATTCTGAAGTTAACTGATCATATACACCTTGTTTCGACATATCCATCGTAGATGCATATATTTTAGCTTTTTTAAGTGCGTTTTTGTATTCAGTAGAGACATTGTCATCTTCTGTAGTATCTGTTTCAGTTACATTTTCAGTATCAGAAGCAATTTCTTCGGTTGCTACAGTTTCTGATGTTGATGTTGCAACTGTTGTCTTTGTATCAGATTTCTTAGAATCACTACTTGAACCTGCAATTCCAAAAACTAATACCACAATAATTACCCAAAACCACCAATTCGTATAAATAGGTTTCTTATTTTTCGCACCACATGTTGGGCAAACTGTAGAATTTCCAGGAAGCGGAGCATTACAATTTTTACAATATCTAATTTTCGATTTTTTAGCCATCTTATTATCCTCACTATTTTTCTAATATATTTTTCTTTTCACGATCAAACTCATCTTGAGTTAAAATTCCTTCATCAAGCAATGCCTTAATTTCTCGAAGTTGATCAGCCTTACTTTTTTTTGATTCTTCTGTATTTGTCGCTTGTTGAATATTTTGTGCCATTGATCGTCCAACAGCCATTCCTGCACCTAATCCTGCTAAACCACCTTTTTGTTTAGATGCATCGCGCATTGCTCTAGCAGTTTGATACTCCATAAATGTTGTCATATCTTGCTTAGCAATTCCAATACCAGATTGTTCATCAATCAATTTTTCCACCTCATCTGGCAATGATATATTTTCAATAATAACATCACTAAATTCGATTCCAAATGATTCCGCACGTTCATTTACTCGCAACTGAATTGTTTCAGAGAGCTTTCTATACTCAGTAGCAAGGTCAAGTACAGACATTTCACACTCACCAAGAACTATTGAAAATGTCTCAGTAATCATTGAAGATAAATACTCAACAATATCATATGTTAACACAATCCCCTTCGTTCCAAATATTTCAATCATAAATTTTGATACATCCACAATTCTTATTGAGAATTTCCCAAATGCTCTCACTCTAATCATGTTAAAATCTTTGTCACGCATCATAACAGGATTTTTAGTAGCCCATTTATTATCGATAAATTGTCTTGTACTCACAAAATAAACATCAGAGATAAGAGGCGAAACAAATAACGTAGGAAATGCTTTCATGCTTGAAAGTACTGGAAAGTTATCTGTTGTCAGAGAATATGTTCCAGGATACATTATATCAGCAAGTTTGCCACCTTTTAAGAAAACAGCACACTGGCTTTCTCGTACAATAACTTTTGACCCTTGCTTAAGCTCATTATTTCCACTTTCTCTACCATATTTAGCTGCAATCAGTTTATTACTTACATCAACAAATTCAATTACATCAAGGAACTGATCTTTTACAATATCTAATAATCCCATTAATATCACTCCTCCTATTGACGCAGTGGAAGATCAAAATTGTCTTTAAAATTTCCAGATGCGATAAGACAAATATCAACAATCCAACCAATTCCAAAAAGACCACCAGTAAATAAATACAAAAGTCCCGAACCAATTTTCCCAACATAGAATCTATGTATTCCTAATACACCCAAGAAAATACAGAGTAATAATGCAATTGTTTTATCCTTTCTGCTTACCCCTACAACCATCCCATTCGTCACAATATTTTGATTATTAATCACAATCTGTTGTTGAGACATAGTTGAATGATTATTCGATATTCCTTCTTTTTTATAGCCACAATATTCACAAACATAGCTTTTCATTGGTGCACCACATACTGGGCATTTTCCATCCATACTAAATCCTCCATTAACTATTAGTGATTTATCTTGAACGTAAATGAAAAAATTTATATTAAATGTAGACAAATCAACTTCATTAAAATTATGATACCACAATACTAAAATTCAATCAATTTACTACATTGGTTATAGCTTAGTTATTAAATGCTTAGTGTTAAATGTCTCATCTCGCAGCATGGCAGCATGAATAAATAATTAAACAAGTTATCGCATGTCAACAATATCACAGTTTTCTAAAACTAACAAAATTACATTATTAATATTTGTAACCTAATAAAAATATCAATATAACTAGTTCCTTCAATATTCACCGCTCCATTTGTACCATACTAGCAAACTTCTGTGATAGTAATCTAACAGATTACCAAAACATTATCCACTTTTCTTCATCATCCTCTTAAACTCAAGCAAATTAAGAATTTCTTGCTGATCCGATTCATCTAATGCCCCAAACTTTCTAGCAAATATTTGAACAGGCTAGATATAGGTCTTCCTTAAAGTAATTCATCTGCTGAAATCTTAAATAGCTCTCCAAATTTTCAAAGTTCTTCAGCAGATACTTTTCTCTTTCCAGATTCTATTTCTTCAATAACAATTCTATTCACCCATAGGAATTTAGCAACATATTCTTGTGATAAGTGCAAATTAGTTCTTACCTTTTTAATCCTTTCATTCACCTTACTCATCGTTTTTTCCCAAATACTTTTCATATCTAATATAGAATAAAAGTACGATTTTCCAACGTTTTTCGTCGGATTATCAGAAATAATACTGCTGAATAACTAAAAAACCACTAGTGGTATCTGGAATATCTAGCGGTTTTCTAAATTTTTTTTGAGCGTAATTATTTACAAATGTAATACTCTTTCTTTGATTTCTTGTGTTCTTCCTTGATTCCAAAATTGTGTACCAATATATCCACAAGTTCTTCGAGCTACGTTCATCTTGTTTTGATCTGTATTTCCACAATTTGGACACTGCCAAATTAGCTTCTTATTTTCATTTTCTCTGATTTGAATTTCACCAGTATATCCACACACTTGACAATAGTCACTCTTTGTATTCAATTCTGCATACATGATTGTGTTATAAATATGTTTCATTAATTGCAGTACAGCTTGTACATTATTCTGCATGTTAGGTACTTCTACATATGAGATTGCTCCACCTGGAGAAAGTTCTTGGAACTTGCTTTCTTCTGTTAATTTATCAAATGCATTGATTTCTTCTGTTACATGAATATGATAAGAGTTTGTAATGTAGTTCTTATCTGTTACGCCTTTGATAATACCAAATCTTTCTTGTAAGCATTTCGCAAACTTATAAGTTGTTGATTCCATTGGTGTTCCATAAACTGAGAAATCAATATTTGTCATTTGTTTCCACTTATTACATGCATCATTCAAATGCTTCATAACAGCTAAACCAAATTTTTCACCTTCTGGTGTTGTATGAGATAGACCTGTCATATAACGCACACATTCTGCAAGTCCACCATAGCCTAAAGAAATCGTAGAATAACCATTGAACAATAATTTATCAATTGTTTCGCCTTTCTTAAGTCTTGCGATTGCACCATATTGCCATAGAATTGGAGCAACATCACTTGGTGTACCTTTTAATCTTTCATGACGAATCATTAAAGCTTTATAACATAGTTCTAATCTTTCATCAAAGATTTCCCAGAACTTCTTCATATCTTTCTTAGAGGAACAAGCAACATCAACTAAGTTAATTGTCACAACACCTTGATTAAATCTTCCATAATATTTATGTTTAGAAGAACTATTCAACGCATGTTCATTGTTTTCCCAACCTTCATCTGTAAAACGATCTGGAGTTAAGAAAGATCTGCAACCCATGCATGGATATACATCTCCCTTTAATTCTTTCATAATTTTCGCAGAAATATAATCTGGAACCATTCTCTTAGCAGTGCATTCTGCAGCCAATTTTGTTAAATAATAATACTTAGAATCATCATAAATATTATCTTCATCTAAACAATAAATGAGTTTTGGGAATGCAGGTGTAATATAAACACCTTTTTCATTCTTAACACCTTGCATTCTTTGTTTCAACATTTCTTCAATGATCAACGCAAGATCATCTCTTGTCTGTCCTTCAGGAACTTCATCCAAATACATGAATACTGTCACAAATGGTGCCTGTCCATTTGTAGTCATCAATGTAATGATTTGATATTGAATTGTTTGAACACCAGTTGTAACTTCTCTTTTAACTCTTTCTTCCGCAATCGTATTGATTTTTTTTTCATCAACTTCAACACCTGCAGCTTCCATTTCTGCTTTTACAGATTTCTGATACTTCTTTCTAGAAATATCAACAAATGGTGCTAAATGAGACAATGTAATTGTTTGACCACCATATTGGTTAGAAGCAACCTGGGCAATGATCTGTGTTGCGATATTACATGCAGTTGCGAAACTATGTGGTTTATCAATATGTGTTCCAGAAATCACTGTACCATTCTGCAACATATCTTCTAGATTCACTAAACAACAATTATACATTGGTTGTGCAAAATAGTCTGAATCATGAAAATGAATGATTCCTTTTTCATGTGCGTCCCAAATTTCTTTTGGTAATAAAAATCTTCTTGTGATATCTTTGGATACTTCACCAGCCATATAATCACGTTGTGTAGAATTGACTGTAGGATTCTTATTGGAGTTTTCTTGCATTGCTTCTTCATTGTTACGGCCTAATAATGAAAGAATCTTTTTATCTGTTGTATTCGCTTTACGAACCAAAGCTCTTTCATAACGATATGTAATATAATTATGTGCAACTGTATATGCACCTTCTGCCATCAATTCATATTCTACGAGATCCTGAATTTCTTCTACAGAAATAGCACGTGCAATATCATTGCATTTTTCTATCACTCGATTTGTAATTTCAGTAATCTTTTCCTCAGAAATACGCTTATTTTCTTGTGTTGCGGTATTTGCTTTTTCTACGGCATGAAGTATCTTTTCCGCATCAAATGATACTTCTTCACCACTTCTTTTAATTACATTCATTTCGTCTACCTCTACTGATAAATAAATAGTTGGAAATCCAACTATTTATTTCATCCTTCAAAATGTTACTTCCTTTTACTTTGACTTTCAAGTAAAAAACATTTAAAAATTATGATATTTTAATTGTTTATTCCTTCACAAATATTATGTTTTCAAGAACCTCTCATAAGTCTAGTAAAATAGGCACTTTCACATTTTCATTTTTTCATTACATTTTTTCATGAATTCTAGGAAATACTGTTTTTTGTAATCCATAAATAGAATGATTTTTATTACAAATATAAGAAACAGCGCAAACAATAAAGAAGTAAGGCATATATTGAAAACCAAAAATTTCACTTCCAACAAAGATTGCCGCAAAAAATGTATTTGTTCCAGAGGCAAATACAGCCGCATATCCAAGCATCGCCGCAAATGCACTATCCATTCCAAAGATTGGTCCAACAAACGCTCCTAGCGTAGCTCCAATCGTAAATAAAGGGACAACTTCACCTCCCATTAAGCCAGAACACATTGTTAATATGGTCAATCCAAACTTTAAAATCCAATCATACGCATAGATTTGTTCATGATTGATTGCAAGTGTAATCAAATTACCACCCGCACCAGAATATCTGCCACAATGGCAAACCATTAATAACACAGCTACAGTTGATCCTAAAACCAAAGATTTACGAATTGGATTTGGAAATAATGAAGCCGCTTTATGTTGCGCTTGATGCACACAATAAGAAAATGCATCTCCAACACCCCCAAACAAAATACCTAAGATCACAAGAATGATCATTGTCTTTCCATTCAAATTTAAATTTCCTGAAAAAGAAATCGCAGAAGAAGATAATCCCAAAAAAGAAGAAGTATAGTCAGCAACATAAGCCGCAACTAAAGAAGGTAAGAAAACAGGATACCGAATCTCTCCCGCAATCAAAACTTCCATTGCGAAAAGTACACTCGCAATTGGTGTTTGAAACAAACCAGCAAATCCTGCAGATAAACCAATTGGCAATAAATACTTGCTTGCATTTTCTAAATGAATTTTATCCGCAAACCAATTTGAAACGGTTGCCCCAATCTGCATCGCAACGCCTTCTCTACCAGCACTACCACCTACAAAATGTGAAATCCAAGTTCCACATACCGAAAAAGGAATTAAAAGCAATGGAATGTCTTTTTCTTTCCCACTTTCTACTTCAAATACAAGCCCCATTCCTTTTTTACATTTACCACCATACTTTTGAAACACATAAGAAATAGCCAACGCACCAACAGGTAGAAATATCAAAAAAATCAAATTGTTTGTTTCTCTCACATTCGTTAATTTTCCTAGCACGATTCCAAATAACGCATCAATTCCACCAGTAATAATTCCTATGATGATTGCTAACAAACATAATACAATTTGTAATTTCGCGTTTTTCAAGTATTCAAAAATATAATTCATATTCATTTCCCCTATAACCGAATACAAGTTTAGTTCTTTGAAAATTGTTATTCAAGAAAAAAACTAGGAAATCCTAGTCTTTTCAATCTAAATATTCTTTCATTGATCTTTCGTTTCCAAGTTGATTAAAATCATTGATAAATGTATCCACCGCTTCATCAATTGCCGCATTCTTTACAAATGCATCAATAACACTTGGTGCACAAGTTGCTGAACCAATTCCATATTCACAGAGTTCTAACACTTGTTGACTGTTTTTAAAAGAAGCAGCTAGCACCATACAATCCATATGATTCTTTTCTAAGATATCATGAATGTCTTTTGTCACTTTAACACCATCATAGCCTAGATTATCAATACGATTAACGTAAGGTGCCACATAACTTGCCCCTGCTTTTGCGGCTAGATATGCTTGCATTGGTGTATAAACAACTGTCCCACAAGTTTCAATACCTTTTTCTTTTAAGATTTTGATTGCTTTGAAACCTTCTGGAATGGATGGAATTTTAACAACTGTATTTTTTCCTAATGCATTGATTATCGCAATGGCATCTTGTACCATTCCTACTGCATCTTTTGGTAAAGCTTGTGCAAACAAAATACCATTTTCTCCTATGATATCTCTAATTTCTTTTAATACTTCTTTTGGATTTCTTTTTTGTTTACTCAAAATAGATGGATTTGTTGTTACACCATCAATTGGATATAAATCATATAAACGTTTGATTTCTTCAATATTTGCATCATCAATAAATAATTTCATTTCTTTTTCCTCTTATAATGATTGTTCTGTTCTACCAATAATATCATCTTGTGTTTTCTTACTTAAGACATTGAAGAATGCAGAATAACCTGCAACTCTAACAATAAGATCTTTATGTTTTTCTGGATGTTTTTGTGCATCAATCAATGTTTCTTTAGAAACAATGTTGTATTGTACATGATAACCATGTAAACGATTAAAGAATGCACTAATCAACATTTCTAACTTTTGTTTATTTTCTTCTGTTGCAATCATTGTTGGTGTCATCTTTTGATTGAGTAATACGCCACCAGTAATTTTTTCCGTTGGTAATTTGGAAACTGTTTTGAAGACTGCTGTTGGACCAGATTTATCACAATTGTGTGCTGGTGAGCATCCTTCAGCTAATGGTTCCCATGCCTTTCTACCATCTGGTGTTGCGAATGTCCCCATACCTTGTCCAACATTTGCAGAAATAGAAGATGTTCCACCATAACGAATCCCACCAATAGGTCCTCTACCATATCTTGTATTTGGATATTTTTTGATTTCATCCAAGTAAGAATCATATGCTTCTACAACTAATTGATCAACTTCATCATTATCATTCCCATATTTTGGTGCTTCATTGATCAGCATCTGTTGGATCTTTTGATTTTCTTCTGATGTGAAGTTATCTAAGATGGCATCCCATAATTGTTGTTGTGTTAATTTCTTTTCATCATAAACAAGCTTTTTGATTGCAGATAAAGAGTCTGCCATATTCGCAATACCGACTTGCAATCCAGAAATAAAATCATAGACAGCACCACCTTCTTTGATCGTTTTGCCTCTTCCAATACAATCATCTGTTAAGCATGAACATAGGATATCTGGTACATCTCTTTCACTTGCTTTATCGATTGCATTTTCTACAATCACTGAATATCTTGTCATTTCTCTAACTGTTTTATCCCAAGCAGATACAAGTTCTTCATATGTCTTAAAATCTTTGAAATAACCATATCCTTTTGTGAAACGTTTACCACTTGTTACATCTACACCATTATTCATTGTACATAACAAAACTCTAGGAAAATTGATATAGGACATTCCTGTACAACGATAGCCCCATTTCCCTGGCACTGCCGTTTCTACACATCCAATCGCACTATAGTTATACGCATCTTCTTCTTTCACACCCCAATTGATAAAAGAAGGAATAATAATTTCATCATTATTGAATGCTGGCATACCAAATCCAAGTTTCACAACTTCAATACATTCATCATAAAACTGTTTATTTAAATTCTTATGATAACGAACTGTTAAATTTGGTTGTGTCAATCTTGTTTGCGCAACGGATCTAAGCACTAAGAAAGATAAATCATTTACCGCATCTTTATGATCAGTTGTTTGTCCACCAATCGTAACATTTTGATACATTGGAGAACCTGCAGAAGATAAAGTATGTGCTTGTGAGCGAACTTTATTAATTGTTAAGGTTTTGATCCATAAACAATCTAATAGTTCTAATGCTTCATCCTTTGTAATCAAACCTGCATCAATATCTTTTTGATAATAAGGATACATATATCGATCAAATCTACCATATGATAATGAATGACCATTTGATTCTATTTGTAGAATTAATTGTATAAACCAAACTGATTGTACTGCTTCTTGAAAGGTATCTGCAGGATAATATGGAACTTTTGAACAAATCTCACTGATTTTCAATAATTCCTGTTTTCTTTCAATATCTGTTTCTTTTTCACTCAATTGTTCCGCTAATAAAGAATAACGATTCGCAAATGTATGAACACCTTCTATTACAGTTAATACAGCTTTATAAAAGATTCTTTTATCAATTGCTTCAGGATCTGTTAAATCTAAAGATTCTAATAATTCTTTAACTCTTGTTTCGTATCCTACCAATCCTTCTTTCAATAATCTTTGGTAATTGACAGATAAATGTGCATCTCCTGCATTTAACTTACCTTCCATGCCAAATACACCTGTTTCCATAAAAACGGATACTTCTTCTGGTAATAACGCTTCTCCTCTTGCACGTAAGTTATTGTTATCCCAAAATGGAGCAATCTCTCTTAATTGTTGTTTTGTTTCTTCTGTAATGTAGAATACATCACCATCTCTTTTCTCAAACAAGTCCAATTCATCGATAATGAATTTCATTGTATATTCTGGAAATACTGGTGCATTCCGATTCTTCGTTGCTTGATTACCAACCAGCAATGTTTTGTCTTCAATATAAATGGATTGTTTTTCTAAGATTTCTTTTAACATGAGCGCTCGTAACATCACACGTGGTTGATTTTGATGTTTCTGATAAACATCTGTAACAATGACTGCTCTTTCTGCATCTACATAAGGTTTTTCATCCAATACTTCTTCACGAAATGCTTGCATTCGTTTCGTTAATGATCCAAAATGTTCTACGTTTTCCATATCCATCCCTTTCATTCGTAAGTTTTTACGCTTTCAATATATCATTTAAGTGAAATAAGTCAATCATTTTATTACGTTCCTTATTGTTTGCACTTTCATTCGTAAGTTTTTGGTTTCAAAATTATGATTTCTATGATATGATGCCAATGGAGAAAAGAAATATGTCAGCAAATAGAAATCAAACAGGTGTTGTATTTAATATTCAAAAATTCAGTGTCAATGATGGTCCAGGAATTCGTACCGTTGTATTTTTAAAAGGATGCCCTCTTCATTGTAAGTGGTGCGCAAATCCAGAATCTCAATCCACTAAAGTACAAATATTATGGGATCAAAAAAAGTGTATTGGATGTAAACACTGTATCAAAACATGTCCAAATCACGCAATTCAACAAAAAGGAACAAACATCATGATTCAACATGATTTATGTAATGGTTGCTTACAATGCGAAAAAGAATGTCCCGCAAAAGCACTAAAACATGAAGGAGATACTAAAACAGTTCAAGAAGTTTTAGATGTTGTATTACAAGATGAAGTATTCTATGAAGAAAGTGGTGGTGGCGTTACTTTAAGTGGTGGCGAATTATTAGCACAACCTACTTTTGCCATTGAATTATTAAAAGCATGCAAAGAAGTGCATTTACATACAGCTTGTGAAACGACAGGTTTTGCACAAACAGAAACGTTTCTAAAAGTCATTGAACATATTGATTATATCTTATTTGATATGAAGCATTGGAATACAGATATGCATAAAGAATATACGGGTGTACCAAACACATTGATCTTAGAAAATATCAAAAAAGCAATTGAACTAGGGAAAGAAGTTTTACCTAGAACCCCTGTCATTCCTGGGTTTAATGATTCATTAGAAGACGCACAAGGTTTAGCAAATCAATTAAAGTATGTTGGTGCGAAAAGTGTTCAATTATTACCATTCCATCAATTTGGGGAAAATAAATATGATTTGTTGAATGAAAACTACTATTATAAAAATGTTCCAGCATTACACAAAGAAGATTTAAAAGAATATCAATCTATTTTAATAAAGAATGGAATTGATGCATTCTTTTAGGAGTACATATGAGAAAAAATAGATTTTCTAAAATATTAGAAATATTAACAGAACAAAAAAGAATTGATGTTGTGAAACTATCAGAATTATGTGATGTATCCCAAGTAACCATCCGTAAAGATTTAGATGCTTTAGAAGAAAAAGGACTTGTAAAAAGAATCCACGGATATGCAGAAATTAATAACGCAGATGATATCAATGGAAGACTTGCTTATCACTACGAAGAAAAAATGAAGATTGCACAGAAAGCTAGTGAACTTGTTCATGATGGAGATACAATCATGATAGAAAGTGGTAGTTGTTGTGCATTGCTTGCTTCCATTCTTTCTAGTAAAAAACAAAATCTAACAATCATAACAAATAGTGCATATATTGCGGAATCACTGAGAAATACACAAACAAATGTGATTTTATTAGGTGGTATTTATCAAAAAGATTCACAATGTTTAGTTGGACCAATGATTTCTGAAACAGTAAAAAATTTTCACGTTCAATATTTCTTTATTGGAACAGATGGTTATTCCACAAAAACAGGATTTACAAACAAAGATCAATTACGTTGCCAAGCTGTTAAGGATATGGCAGAATCAGCAGAACAAGTCGTTGTCGTAACAGAAAGTGCAAAATTCAATCATGTTGGTACAGTTCCTATGAACATCACTAATCAAATTACTGTTATAACAGATGATTCACTATCCAAAGAAATTCAGAACGAATTAACACTGGGTAATATTCAAATCAAATCAGCATGAATACTATATCATTCGATTCACATACATAGAATCTAATATTTTGTGTTAGAATTATCTACAAAATGAAAGAATAGATTGTTGTAGTAATCCATGCGGACTTACAGACCAATAATCCTAATGTTTTATGATATGGAAAGGTGGTATTTATTATGATAAAAATCAGCAAAAACCATGCAGATTTATTAGTGAAGAAACTAGATGCCGGATTGAATTATGGTTACATTATTCAAATCGAAAGCCTATTTTAATATAAACCGTTATGAAAAGTGCAGATACTAAATGATCTGCACTTCTTTTACTTTTCAAATTCTTCTTTTACTTGTACAAGTAATTCTCTGATTGGTAAGTGTTGTGGGCATACCTTTTCACACATACCACATTTTACACATTCACTTGCTTTAGAATGCCCATCAGAAACTAATACATTATTGTAGTAATAGTCTGCATTCCAATCTCCAAACGTTTTCTTTGTGTTGTAATTAGAAAACATTTCAGGAATACGAATGTTTTTTGGACAATGGTTTTCTTCAACACAATAATGACAAGATGTACATGGAATCATTTTATGTGATCTGAACACCTCAGCAACTTTCTCTACTGCTTTAAATTCATCTTCTGTAAATGGTTTGAAATCTTTCATGAATGAAATGTTATCTACCATTTGTTCAAATGTAGACATACCAGAAAGAACAACTCTCATGTTTTTAAATGAAGCTGCGAAACGAATCGCATACGATGCATTAGAGCCACCATTTAAAGCATCAATGATTGGTTGGGCATCATCTGGTAACTTCACTAAATTTCCACCCTTTACAGGCTCCATAACTAATACTGGTTTATCATGTTTTTCACAGACTTCATAAACAAGTTTTGATTGCACAGATAAATCATTATAATCTAAGTAATTGAATTGAATTTGTACGATCTCAATTTCTGGATATTCTGTTAAGATCTGATCTAATACTTCTGCACGATCATGGAAAGAAATACCTACGTGTTTTACTTTTCCTTCTTTCTTTAATTCAAATGCAGTTTCATATGCTTTACATTGTTTGAATTTTTCAAATTCACGAGCATTTTGTGCATGCATCAAATAGAAGTCAAAATAATCTACACCTGTTGCTTCTAATTGAGATTCTAATAGTGGTCTGATTTCTTCTTGTGTTTTAAAGAAAGAACCTGTCAATTTATCTGTTAAGATGTATTCAGAACGATCATGTCTAGATGATAAACAAGTCTTAACGGCCTTTTCACTTAAACCATTTAGATATCCATGGGCTGTATCAAAATAGTTAAAGCCATTATCAAGAAAGTAATCTACCATTTTTGAAACTTGGTCTGTATCAACAACTTCACCATTCATTGGTAAACGCATCATACCAAAACCAAACTTCTTATGAATAAAATCAAAAGTTTCCATTCTATTGTCCTCCTCAGAACTGTTTTTAATATAACACTTAAAGTTCTCTTTAAGTCAATCTTATTTTATAGAATTTATGATTCGTTTCCTATTTTGTTTTTGAATACAAATAATCTATTTTTCTAATGATTCATCTCACACAATTCTCTTACCGTTTCTAACGATTCTGATAGATCTTTTACCACTTGTAGAATTGGATAATCTGCATAACAATCTTTCAGATTATCTCTTTCAATGACAATCAAAGAAGCACCTACTTTTGTCGCACATTGAATGCCACTCAAAGAATCTTCAAAGATTAATAAATGATCTTGAATCTGTAATCTTCTTTTTGCTTCTAAAAACATCATTGTTTTATCTTGATAATTTCCATCATCATATACAATTTCATTTATATCTAACCATTGTTCTAAATGAAAATACTCTACAAAGAAATCAATATTTTCTTTGATAGATGCAGAAGCTATTGTAAATGGAATATTCTTTTCCTTTAGATAGTCAAATAATGGTATTGCTCCATGACATAAATGAGAATCATTCTTTCTAACAAGCTCACGATACATTGCTTCTTTTCTTTGAGAATAATATTCACATTTTTCTAAAGAGAACGTATTGTTTGACATCTTCTTAAAGATTTCAGTATTTGGTTTTCCAGAATATTCTTTCTCCATCTCTTCTAATGTTAAATCTTGTCCCGTTATTTCTTTCTTTAATTGTTTGAAGACTTCAAAATGATAATTAGAATCAAAGAATAACGTTCCATTAAAATCAAAAATCACACCTTTTAACATAGCTCTATCTCACATGTTCTTGAATTACGTCCATGATTTGTGCACATCGTAAAGAGGACTCTAATGACATGATTTCACTTTCTATTTGATTATGTTTCCATAAACCAATGAATTCTTCTAATTGACCATAAAAATCATCGACAATGTAAGGAATATTTATTTCTTCTACATGATTTGTTTCAATAATAGCCTTTTGTGGACGATGTAGATCTTCTACAACAATCTTTCCTTTTGTTCCTTGAATGATAGCGTGACGATCTTTCTTACGATCCATTGCGCACTCCATAACTGCAGATACTTCACCAAAATGTAATTTCGCATTGGTATAAAGATTGATATTACTTTGTATATTCGTTTCTACAGAGTCAATTGTATAAGAATCTTTCAAATAATCTTCTAACCAAGCAATGCAATAGATCCCTGTATCTGTTAATACGCCACCACTATTAGGATCTACTAAATATGTACCTTGAATCATATTGAGATTCATTTCATTACATAAGCTAGTTTCTATGGAAAGGATCTCTCCAATTTCTTGATTTGTAATTCTATTTTTTATTTCTTGATATAAAGGAATGAATCTTGTTTTCATTGCTTCCATAAAAAGAACATGATTCTCTTTTGCACATTGCATGACTTGATGCATTTCATTCGCATTCATACAAGCAGGCTTTTCACATAAGACTGCTTTTTTCGCTTTCAAACATTTTAAAATCCACTCAAAATGATATGGATGTGGTGTTGCGATATAAACTGCATCAATATTTGGATCATTAACAATATTTTCAAATCCTGCATAAGCAATTTTTGCGTGATGTTGTCCTTTGAATGCATCTGCTTTTGTTTGTGTTCTACAACTGACTGCGTATAATTCACAATCCTCAAAATTTTCTAAACTTTGTACAAAACGATGTGCAATTCTACCTGCACCAATAATTCCCCATTCCATAAAAAACCTCACTTTTTTATTATTTTACTATGATGTCGAAAAAAAGATATGAATTTTCATTCATACCTTAGTTATCAGATAGTTTCTTTTCGTCTTCTTCAATAGAAGCTGTTAATTTATCAATTTCACTTTCTCTTAAGTGTAGTTCTCTTTCACAATCTTCTTTCATCATTGGATTTGGAGCAATCTCAATTCTGAATTCTAGATCTTCTACCTTCTTCTTTAAATCAGCTAGTTCTTTCTTCTTACGATCAACAATGTTTTGAATTCTCTTTAAAGATTCTGCTTTCTTTGCATCCCAGAATACTTCTTTTGCGGAATTAAATTCATCCCACAAAGCATCATTCTTTTCTTTACCGGAATATCCAGCAGCTCTCCATTCTTTGTCGAGCTCTTTCATACGATCTGTATTTTCTTTACCGTATTCTTTCTTATCAGAAATTTCTTTTGCTTCAGAAATTAACTTTTCTTTCTTAGCGATAGATTCAGCCCATTGATTTGCACGTTCTGTAAAGAATGCATTTCTAGCAGCGTTAAATTCTTTACGAATGGATGAAAATTGTGCCCATAATGCATCATCTACATCTTTACCAGAATTTCCAGCAGCCTTCCATTCATCAAACAAACCACCTAACTTTTCACCAACAGCTTTCCAGTTTTTAACATTCGATGTTAATTGTTTTGCCTGTGCGATGATTTCTTCTTTCTTTTGTTTTGCTGCAGCGAGTCTTTCATCACGTGTAGCGTTGTATTCTTTTTGTTTTTCTCTTAATTCACGTTCAACTTTATTTAATGCGGAACGGAATTCTCCATCGATATCACTACCAGCAGAACCAATTGCGTACAATTCATCACGCAATGCATTTAATGTATTTCTTGCATCTCTGAAGTTTTCAGCATTCTTTAATTCTTCAGCCTTCGCAACAACTGCTTCTTTTTCAGCTTTGATTTTTTTGATTTCTTCTTGTCTAGGTTCGAATTCACCTAAAGCCTTATCAAAACGAACTTGATATTCTTTTTCAACTGGTGTATCCCAAACAGTCAATTTAGACCATTCTTCTTTCAATGCATTCATCTTTTCTTCTGCATCTTCACCAGAATAATCTCTCGCTAATACTTCCGCATTTCTAGCAAGATCTCTTTTCTTTAGAATTTCTGCTTCCATATCTTCTAAAGCATGATCTGCATGGTCTGTACCATATTCTGTATTTCCACCTTCATCTTTAGAATGTGTCCATGAGAACATTCTATAATCCCCATTCACTTCAACACCAAACCAACGTCCGTGTCCGTCGTCTACGCCTTCTTTTGGAGCACATGGATTTCCTTGTTCATCCTTTGCACCATAAAGAATTTCAACAACTTTACCACCAAATGTTTTATGTGGTTTTAGTTTTGTTTTTGCAAATGTGTCATTTAATTCAGGTTTGTTCATAATCATCTTTCCTCGTTGCCCTTTTACAATAATAAATATTTTACAACACTTTTTTTAGGTTTGGAAACTGTAAAATAGAGAAAAATGCGCATTTTTTAACTTTCTTTTTAAAATACGCATTTTATTTTCAAATGATAACGTTTACATTTCTAATCTGTTCGTAAAGCTTTGACTGGATCTGACTTTGCTGCTTTTTTAGAAGGAATCAATCCACCTATCAATGTTAATACAATACTTAACAAGATCAATATAATTGCAGCATTGAATGGTAAAATGGCATTAACTTCATTGGAACTTGTTAAAGAATGAATAATCGTATTGGTTGGAACTAATAAAATTTCTGTAATGCCAATCCCAAAGATACCTGCTAGCGCTCCAGTAATAAAAGTTTCCGCATTAAATACATTAGATACGTTATGTTTAGAAGCACCAATCGCTCTAAGAATACCAATTTCTTTTTGCCTTTCTAATACAGAGATATAAGTAATAACACCTATCATAATCGAAGAGACAACTAAAGATATCGCAACAAATGCAATTAAGACATAAGAAATTACATTCACAATATTTGTAACAGAAGACATCAATGTTCCAACAACATCTGTATAAGTAATTACTTTACTTTCGTCTGTTTTCTTTACATCTTCATTATATTGATCCAATATATTTTTAATTTCTGTTTTTGCTTCAAAATCATTTGGATAAATAACGATTTCACTTGGATCATCTACATCTGCATACCCTAATGTGCTCAAATTGTTTTCTAATGTAGAAGATGTACTACTCATCATAGACATAATGGTATTTTGTAATTCATCTGCATCAATATTCATTTGAAATGCATTTTGAAATACTTTGGTATCAATACTTAACGCATTTGGTATTTGTTTTACCATATCCATCATTGCTTGATTAATAGATGAAGTGATTGCGTTCATGATAGATTCTGTTTGTGCATTGATCATATTAGATGCTGATTGATATAAATGATCAGTATCAATAAATACAGATACAACACTCGATAATACTTGTTGTCCTTCACTTGTATTTAAATAATCAGAAAATGATTTTTCTAACGTTTCAGTATCGAATGATCCACCATTTGCGAGATACCCTGCAACTAAATTCTTCGTAACTGTATTAAGATCTTCATCTGTTATAACAAGCTCTACACTTTGATAAGCTTGATAGACTGTTTGATAAATACGATCTTTTGCTTCTTGTGTATTAAGATAATCGATGATAGATTCTCTGTTTTCAGAAACAATCGTAGCGTATAAATTCTGTAATGCATTTGTAATTGCTTCTGAGACCAATTTACTATTCGTTTCATTTTTTGAAATAGAAGATAATGATTTCACCAATACTTCTTTTGCAGATCCGGAATTCAAATATTCTTCAAATGGTTTTGTCGGATCATTTTCTTGCGTTTGTAAATATTGTTGATAAGAAGTCAGTAATTGCGTAAATGCTTTTTGTGCATCTTCTTGAGATATTTGTTTTAAAGAAGAAGTAATTAATTGTTTGATTTGTGTATCAGATATCGATACATTGTTCATCAGTGTAGAAGTATTTAAATATTTTGAAAAATCAACATTGATTTTAGATGTATTCATCTGAAATGCATTTGATAACGCAGATTCATCAATGGTAAAGAAATTACTTGTATCAAATGAGGAAGTCTCATCTTCACCAAAAGGTTTTCCTGTAAATATATTTTGATCTTGATGATTTAATTGTTCTTTGACAATCGCAGAATCTTTTGCGTATGAAATGACATGTTCTACCAAATCACTTGAATAACTAATCCCTGCCGTCAACATTGCCGCATTACTATCTTCTTTTGGTTGTACAACACCTACGATCTTGATATCTTCTCCATTTTCAACTAAGTTTTTCATAAAAGAAGCATCATTTTCTTTTGATGAATAAACACCTAAGGAATCATCATATTGATACGTATCACAAGCATTAATGAGTTTTAATGTAATTCCTATGAAATCTTCATAGGAATAATCTTTTTTATTTGTTTTAACATCTGCATTTTCTGAATTTTGAAAACTTTCTATAATCTTTTGTAATTCTGAATAATCTTTTAATCCTAAAGAATATAATGTCATATCCGTTACAGAACCATCACTTGATAATACAACGATTGCTTCATTATAAGCTTGTGGCCATCTTCCACTTTTCACATCGTAATTTTCTTTATAGAGAGATTCATTTTGTGGTAAAGCACTAAAATTATTCATCGAGAAAGAAGATGTATATGCAGAGGATGTTGGTGCAATTCCAGAATTGGTCAATAGTGTATTTGGATTTACTTGTTTGACACCATCACTTGTATCTGATAAATAGAGCTGTGGTTCTACATCATATTCATATTCAATCGATCTTGCATAGTCTTCAATATCACTCTCACCAGAATCAATATATTTTTTAAATGACGCAAGATCATTTTGTGTCACACCACCAAACATGTTAGATACAACATCTTTTTCTTTTACTTCTGCATTCGAATCATTGTTTTCTTCTGCCATTGTACCCATCATGCTTGTTAAAGAAAATGTAGATTTTGTAATTTCAAGAGGATATTCTGATAACGTTTCTTGTTCTGTATTTTGAATATACGTATTGACACCATTTGATAATGATAAGATTAGCGCTATTCCAATAATTCCAATTGAACCAGCAAAAGATACCAAAGTTGTTCTTGCTTTTTTGGTTAATAAGTTATTTAAGGATAAAGAAAGTGCAGTCAAAAAAGACATCGATGACTTTCCTAAATTCTTATGTACTGGTTCCATTTCTTTATTTTCTATTTGAAATGGATTTGTATCGGAAATAATATGACCATCTTTTACACGTACGATACGATTTGCATATTGTTCTGCTAGTTCTGGATTATGCGTTACCATCACAACCAAACGATCCTTTGCGACTTCTTTTAAAAGATCCATCACTTGAATTGATGTTTCAGAATCTAATGCACCTGTTGGTTCATCCGCCAATAAAATATCTGGATCATTAACCAACGCTCTAGCCAAAGCAACTCTTTGCATCTGACCACCAGACATTTGATTTGGTTTTTTATGTGCTTGTTCTACAAGTCCAACTTTTTCTAGTGCTTCTAATGCACGTTGCTTTCTTTCACTTCTAGAAATACCAGAAATCGTTAACGCAAGTTCAACATTTGCTAAAACTGTTTGATGTGGAATCAAGTTATATGATTGAAATACAAATCCAATCGTATGATTGCGATAAGAATCCCAATCACGATCTTTATATTTTTTCGTAGAAATTCCATTGATCACTAAATCTCCACTATCATATCGATCTAATCCACCAATAATATTTAATAATGTTGTTTTCCCTGAACCACTTGGTCCTAATATCGCAACAAACTCATTGTCTCTTAAATTCAAAGAGACATGATCCAAAGCTCTTTGTATTAAACTACCTGTTTTATATTCTTTTGATATATCTTTAATTTCTAACATGTATTTATTTTACTTTTAATCTTTTAAAAATCGAATCTTTTCGTTATACAATCTTTTCCAAATGACAAAATTAAGCAAATGGAACAATGTTTCATAATCAAAGTGCTACAATTCTCGTTGAAAGGAAAATCATATGAAAAAGGATATTCAAGTATTTGTTGCGGATGTGGATGGCACATTACGTTCCAAGGGACGTACCATTCCTGGCCCACTCACTCTACAAGCATTCGAAGAAATGCACAAACAAGGTTACAAATTAGGTTTAGCGAGTGGTAGACCACTTTGGCAAAGCCTAAAAGATCACTACAAAGAATGGAAACTATCTTTCCAATTCGACTTTTTAATTGGATTGAATGGTGGTGAAATTTGGACAAAAGAAGATAATGAAACAAAAACATATTCTCCTTTAACATGTGAACAATTAAAAAATATTGTCACAACTTTCACACATATCAAAGGAATCAATCCATTTATTTATAGAAATAAAGGTGAATTATCAAGATATATTGATGATGAAATCATACAAAGTGGCCTAAGACATTCCTGTCGAGTAGATGCATGTAGTAGTGATGCAGATCTCTATGCAGAAGAAACGGGAAAAATCTTATATCGTTGTGAAACGGAAGATATTGCTTTACAACTCGAACATTTAGGAAAAGAAAAGTTTTCTCCTGAAATTGCTTGTTTTCGAACAAGTCCAAATCTTGTTGAATTACAAAATGCATCCATTTCAAAAGGTAGTGGAATCATTACGTATTGTAAGACGCATGACATTGATTTAAAACATGTGATTGCGTTTGGTGACGCAGAAAATGACATCGCAATGTTAAAAGCAGTTGGTCATTCCGTCGCATTAAAAGATGGCATGGATGTTGTAAAAACAATCGCAACAGATATTACGAAATACGAAGCAGATGATGATGGAGTTGGTCATTATTTGTGGGATAACATCATCCAAAAATAATTGAAAAGACAAGCATAGGATGCAATCATCACAAAGCTTGTCTTTTTTCATTTATTTATAACATAATTGACCATCTGATTCATATCTTAGCGAAAACAGGAAAAGCAGCGTTCAAA
>CAVJMM010000013.1:0-25946 GCA_963650865.1 Eubacterium sp. AM49-13BH
TATCAGTTCCAGACTTAATGTTAGTCGTTGGTGATATTTTCACATACTATATTCCATATTTTATTTTTTTATTTATATTTTTTTATCACATTCAACCATATTTTATTTTTATGATTTTTCTTTTATTTGTTCCAATTTTGTTTTGTCAATGGATTAGAATGAATTTATTTTCAAAGACTGAAAATGAAGTGTCGGACTATAAGAGAAAATTTGTATATTTTGATAGATGTTTTAGTGAAAAAAATCTTGTAAAAGAAATAAGAACAATTGGGTTTACAAAATATTTTAAGAGGAAATATTGGGAATATTTTAAATGTTATAGTGATAAAGAATTTTATTTGAATAAGAGAATGATTCACATTGAAATTGGTTTGAATTCATTGACATTATTTGGATACATATCTGTATTAATTTGTTTGGTTATTGGGTTTTATCATAACGTAATTTCTTTAGGAAATTTATCGGCTATTTTTATTTCGTTAACTTCAATGTTCAATATGATGGAGGATGTTGTAAGATATCATATTGGTAATGTTTCGCAGAATATTGGAAAGATAACAAATTTCATAAATTTTTTAGATAAGAAAAATTTATTGAAGAAAGCCGAGATTCAAAACTTTAAAACAATAGTGTTTAATGATGTTTATTTTTCTTATCCTGATGGAACAAAAGCATTAAATAATATTAATTTTGAGTTGAAAGAAAATGAATGTATTGCAGTTGTTGGAAAGAATGGAAGTGGGAAATCTACTTTAGCAAAGCTCCTTTTAGGAATTTATGCACCTTCTGCTGGAGAAATTTTAGTGGATAATTCGCATTGTAACATTGATTCAAGTGCATTATTTCAAAATTTTCAAAAATATAAAATGACGGAGCTTGAAAACATTACTATTTCACGATTATTCGATACAGATAACTTTTGCCTCTTTACTGATAACTATAAAGAACTTATCCCAATAGAAGATTCAGAAACTCTTTTAGGTACAGAGTTTGGTGGGACAGATTTATCATTAGGCCAATGGCAAAGATTGTCATTATTAAGATGCTTATATAAAAATTCAAATTTAATTGTTTTTGATGAGCCTACTGCAGCAATAGATCCTTTAGAAGAAAATCAAATTTATAAAAGAATAGAGGATTTACGAGGAAAAAAGACAATCGTAATGATAACTCATCATATGGGCTCAATACATTTTGCCGATAAAATTATTCTTATAGATAAAGGTACTATAAAAGAATATGGAACTTTTGAAGAACTGATGAAAATAAAAGGAGAGTTTTACAACATTTTTACAGCACAAAGTAGTTCATATATGATTTGAATTTCTTGAACGATATTAAAAAATGAAATATTATTTCTTTATTATAATCAAATAGAGGAGTTCAAATGATAGAAGTAGAAAATGATCAAGCAATTGATTTTATTAAAAAGAATTATCAAGAATATTTAAATGAAGCTTTAAAACAACAAATCAGCCAATATGATTTATTCACAAATGGTTTGCTTTTTTGTATGTTAGGAAGCATTGTAAGTGCTGTGATATATGGATATACAAAACAAGTTATCTTTATTATGCTTGTTGGTGTTTTGTTGTGTTGTGGAATTGTTTGTTCGAAGAAAAGAAAGATACTGATTAAAGATATCGTAAAAGGAGTCAATCAACAATTAAAGAAAAAATGAGAGAATGATACTCTCATTGTGATGAAACCATAGAACCATCTATATACAATCGATTGATTTCAGATACCAATTGTTGTGCTAATGGATATAGATTATAACTATGATCTGAATTATTTAATGAAATACAGAACGATGCATTTTCTGTAAAACCTACAATATATGTATGAATACGATCATTGGCACATTCTGCAGTACCAGTTTTTGCGTAAACCATGCCATAATTAACTTCATCTAAACCATAACCTTCTGCAGTAGAATGCAGAATGGTTTTTAATTTATCACAAATAGAAGAATCTAATGCTTGTGATAATTTTTTTTCTTTGTACTTATAAAGTGGTAGTTTTCCATCAGTAATATTAGAAACGATATAAGGGGACATCATTGTTCCATTGTTTGCGATAGCTTGTGCGATCATAGCTAAATGAACAGGAGTGATTTGTGTATTTCCTTGTCCAAAAGCGGTTTGTGCGACTGCATCTGCTTGAGAAGAATCTACATCAAATGATGAATGTAATGTTGTTAGAAAAGGAATTTCAATATCGGATCCAATTTTGAAAGCTTTAGCTGTTTTTGCGATTTGATCTGCACCAATTTGTACACCGAGATTCGCAAAGTAACAATTGATGGATTTATTCATTGCCGTTTCTAAATCAACTTCTCCATAGGCAACACTTTCATAGTTTGTAATTGTCCAATCACTACCTGCTGGTAAATAAGTTCCTGTATCGTAGTAATTGAAATAAGAGTCATCAAATCCTTCATCTTCTTGTTTTTCTAGTGCAGCCGCAGCTGTAATGATTTTGAAAGTAGAACCTGGAGGATCATTCTCATAGGTTCCTCTACGGTAATGAGAACCTTCCACATCACTTAATAATAAGGAATTTACATCATTCACATCATAAGTAATCGTTGAATGAGATGCTAGGGCTAAGATAGCACCTGTTTGATTATCAATGACTGTAATGGATCCTTCTTGTCCATTTAATAAATCATATGCAAGATCTTGTAAATCCGTATTTGTTGTTAATTGGACGGTTGCACCTTTATTATTAGAATCTAAATGAAATAAAGAATAATCTTTTAGATTTCCTCTTAAACCATATGTATTTTCTTTTCCTGAGCTAACAGAATAATATCCTAATAAATATGCATAAGATTCATTTTCAGGATAGTTTGCATAACTTCCTGTACCACTAGTAGCATTGCCCATGATGATATTTCCATTTCGATCAATGATATCTCCTTCAATCACATAGTTTTTGATAGCGTCATAAGTAATTGTGTTTTTGGTAGCACGTTGATCTTCTGAAAGAATGGGAGAAATTAAATATTTACTAGAAAAAAATGTCACAAATAACAAACAAACTAAAACACTACATACTTCAACCAAACGAATCCTTCGTTTAGAAAAAAGATTTCTACGATCATGATTTTTTCTATTCATCGTCATATTCTTCTTCCTCCTCATATTCATCGTCTTCTGACATATGCAACAACAATCCAATAAAACAGAATACAAGTGTTAAATAAGTTCCACCACGTGATAAAAATGGAATTGGAAGTCCCGCAAAAGGAATGATATTACAAGAACCTAGAATGACAATCATTGCTTGCATGACAGTTAAGATTGTTGCGGCATATACAACGATTGCGTCTTGTTTTTCTGTTTTAATTAATTTTCTACTTAATTCAGAACCACTTAACATGATTCTTAAAAATAAGAAAATGACAAAGAAACCAAACACATGTCCAAATGCATTGACTAATGCAATATAAGCCATGTCACTTTCCGCTACAGGAATCGCATTGAAATTGACAGTATTTCCAAACCATCCTGCCATCCATAATGCTTTCTTTCCTTGTAGTAATTGATAACCAGATCCATAAGGATCCGAGTAAATATTCGCAGTGATGGAAAAACGTTGATGAATCTTATTTAAGATTGGCCAAAGAAGCGTTTCGAATGCATTCATACTTCCTGCAACGTGGGCAGGGGAAATCAGTTTATATAATAAAAACGCAAATCCTAAAGCACCAATGGTGATAAAAAAGATACATAACAAATAGATTCTCTTTTTTGCACTTTTATTCATAAAGATATATAAAATGGATAAATGTAAGAAATAAAGAATGAAAAAAGAACCTAATTCTTTAATACAGACAGAACCAATTAAATTGATCAGAAAGAATATTGAAGATAACAATAATATCTGATCATCATCATGACTTGTTTCGGAAGAAAACAAAGCACTATAAAACATCACTGCAGATACTTTTGTAAAATCTGTTAACTGCACTGTTACACTTCCAATCCGAATCCATGCACTGGTTCCATATCCATTTGGATCACTTCCTGCAATCAATAAAACAATATAGATCAAAGCAGATATGACCATCATGACATAAACCATCCATGTTTGATTTAGGAGTTTACGAAAGATGGAATAGAACAACACAAATATAATCGCAATCACAAAAGAAACAATCAATTTGATATACGAGAAGGAGGATACAGGGTTATAAACTTGATCCACTAATATTTGTAAGGCAGTTCCTATTGTTGTTAAAGTTGCGGATGCAGAAAATAACTTCATATCTCCATTATGATTGTATACATATGCACCTACAAAGCTTGTCCCAAATAATAAAGGAATGAGAGCATATAAATAATTCAATGCTGCAGTATGACTTCTCAAATATAATAAACCAACCATTAGAATCTGAATGAGGATTGGAAAAACAATATAGAAAGAACCAGAAGATTCTTCTTCCTCTTCATAATCATCATAAATTTCTTCATTTTTTCTAAATCTTTTCATCTGTAATACATTACCATTTTTATAAAGTTCTTCAAGTGTGATAGCCCTTTCCATTCACAAAATTAAGAAATTGTCAGATAATATTAACAGATAAAACGAGGAATTTATTATGCAAGAAAATTTTGGAAAATTAAAAGATGGAAGAGAAGTTACACTCTATATCATTGAAAATGAACACATCATTATGAAAGTGATGAATTATGGCGCAACACTTGTATCTTTGATACAAAAAGATACAGGGATTGATGTCGTAGAAGGGTTTGAAAGTGTAGAAGGGTATTTAGATCAAACAAGCTATATTGGTGCATCGATTGGAAGAACTGCCAATCGTATTGAAAAAGGAAAATTCAGTTTGAATGGAAAAGAATATACAATTCCAATCAATAATAATGGGAATTGTAATCATGGTGGTTTAGAAGGATTTGATAAAAAGATTTGGCATGGAACTGAAGATGAAGATCATATTACATTCCGTTATACAAGTGTAGATGGAGAAGAAGGGTTTCCTGGAAATCTATTTGTGAAAGTGACATATACATTATTAGAAGATGGAATATCCATTTCTACAGAAGCTACAAGTGATGCGGACACACTATTTGCGTATACGAATCATTCTTACTTTAATTTGGATGAAAGTGAAGATGCAATGGATCATGAAGTATTGGTTCATGCACAAAAGTATGGTTTATCAGATGCAAATGGTTTGACACTAAATACATTTGAAAATGTAGAAAATACACCATTTGATTTTAGAAGTTTTAAACCATTAAACAAAGATATCAATGTAGATAATGAACAATTGAAGTATGGAAAAGGATATGATCATCATTATGTTATTGAAGGTGAAGGCTTTCGAGAGATGGCAGTTGTGAAAGGTAAGAAGTTAGAATTACATGCGTATAGTGATTATCCAGGCATGCATTTATATACGGCCAATTGGTTAGAAAATAAAGTTGGGAAAAAAGGACATCGGTATCCTGAAAGAAGTGCAGTTTGCTTAGAAGCAGAATATATGCCAAACGCAATCAACTATCCAGATATTGAACCAAAACCAATTGTACGTGCTTCCAAAGTACAGAAACATGAAATTCAATATCGTATTAAAGTGAGGTAATTGAATGAAAGAATGGACAAAAAGAGAATTAGATCAAATATTAAATGAAAATGATGAAGAACAATTAAAACAACTTCATGATTCTATTGAAAAGAGTAGTTATCGTTGTGAATATCATATTCAAACAGTAACAGGATTAATGAATGATCCAAATGGTTTTTCTTATTATGATCATCAATGGCATTTGTTTTATCAATGGTTTCCATATGGTGCAGTACATGGAATGAAGCATTGGTACCATGTAGTCAGTGATGATCTAGTACATTGGAAGAATATTGGTTTAGGCATGAAACCTACATTGAATTATGATAATTTTGGTTGTTATTCGGGTAGTGGTTTTGTGAAGAATGATTTCTTATATCTTGTTTATACAGGAAATCATAATGAGCCAAATGGACAAAGAATTCCATATCAAATGATTGCAGCAATTGATGCAGAAAATCACTTAACAAAATTAAGAAAACCAATCATTCAACCACAACAAGGATATACAGAACATCAAAGAGATCCAAAGATTTTCTATGAAAATGGGTATTATTATATTCTTTTAGGTTCGCAAAATGAAAAACTTGAAGGAAAACTATTAATGTATCGTTCTGAACAAATTGCAACAGGTTGGACATTTGTATCAGAATTGAAGATTGAAGGATATGATCATTTTGGATATATGGTAGAGTGTCCATGTATTGAAAAGATTGGTAATCAATGGTTGTTGTTATTTTCACCACAAGGATTAGAAAGAAAAGAAGATGCATTTTTAAATGCATACGCTAATGTTTATATGATCGGTGATTTAGATCTAGAAACAATGACATTTAAACCGCTTCATGAAATGAAAGAATTAGATAAAGGATTTGATTTTTATGCAGCACAAACAGCACATCAATCAGAATATGAAAATACCGCAATCTTAGAAGGATGGTTTGGTTGTTCTGATTATACATATCCTACAACAGATGAAGAAGGATGGGCTGGCTTACAAACACTAGCACGCGAATTAACGATTCAAAATGGAAAGTTAATCCAAAGACCTTCTAGAAATTTAGAGCGTATAAAAAAAGATGTATTATTTGAAGCAGTGAATGGTGTTGTAAAGAAAGATGCATTGATGAGAAGAACACCAGATGCTTGTATCATACATTTAGAAAATCCATCAAATAGCGATATAGAACTAGATCTATTTGCGACAGATATTCATAAAGGTTTTGCGATAAACTATAACGCTAGAAAGAAATGTTTTATGATTTCTAGAAAAGCATTAACCAATCAAATGAATACTGAATTTGGAACAGAAAGAAGTATTTCTTTAGACTCATTAAAATCATTAGATATCTTTGTGGATCATAGCGCAATTGAAATCTTTATCAATGATGGAGAAGAAGTTATGTCTTCTCGTGTATTTCCTACAAAAGAAGAACATAAAATACGCATGTCAGGAAAAGATATCAATCTCAAGATTTGGAGCATTGAAAAAGCAGTAGAAGATGATTTCAAACTATGATAAAAGGACTCGAAGTGAGTCCTTTTTCATGCGATTCTATTTTCTTTATCAGACAGATAAACAATTGCGAGAAATCCTGGTCCAACATGACATCCAATGACTGGTCCAAGTTCTTGTACAGAGATTTCAGCGTTAGGGTATTTTTCTTTGACAAGAGCAACGAATTTTTTAGCTTCTTCTGGATCATCGGAATGTCCAACAATAAATTCATTTGCGTGTGAAGGATCTAAATCTCGATCTAAGCTCGCTAAGAGTTCGCGAATTGCTTTCTTTTTACCACGTACTTTTGAATAGGCAATTAATTTTCCTTCATCATCAATATAGATGAGTGGTTTGATGGATAAAAGGGAACCAATCATTGCGGAAGCATTGGATAATCTTCCTCCTCTTCTTAACCATTCTAAATCATCTACTAAAAAACGATGCGAGAATCTTAATTTATTTTGTTCAATCCATGTATGTACTTCATCCATAGATTTTCCTTCGTTTTTCATGGCAACAACTTTCTTTAATAGAAGTGTTAGTCCCATTGTTACACATCTTGTATCAATGATTACAAGATTGTTATTTGGGAATTCTTCTTGAATATCTTCATAAGCACGTTGTGAATTGAAATAAGATGAACTTAATGCTTTATCCATATCTAAGAATAGAACATTATTATTCTTTTCTAACAATTCTTTAAAAAATTCATAGTATGCATAGGCTGTAATCTGAGATGTATTTGGTTGATGTCCTGCACGCATTTCATGGAAGAGTGCATGTTTGGTTTCAGCTCTACAGTCATCTATATATACTTTGTCATTGACTTCAAATGTATATGAAATCATTGGAATGTTGTTTTGATCCAACCATTCACGATCTGCATCACATGTTGAAGCTGTTGCGATAATAAAATCTTCCATGTCTTTCCCCCAAAAAATCTAGTACGAATATTCTATCATTTAATGATATTGAAGTCATTAACCATTCGCAATATCCAGTTTTTCTTTTGCGACAGCTAACATGAGTTTGATACGATTTTCTTGATTGACTTTTGTAGAAGAAGGATCGTAATCAACAGCTGTAATGTTTGCCTCTGGATATCTTTCACGAATGCGATTGGATACACCTTTTCCTGCGATATGATTTGGTAAACAACCAAATGGTTGTGCACAAACAATATTAGAATATCCATCTTCAATGAGTTCAATCATTTCTGCACAAAGTAGCCATCCTTCACCCATTTTGACACCAAGTGAAAGAATATCATCTGGTTTTTTCATGAGTTCTTTAAAGGAACCAGCACCATAAAAACCAGCTTCTCTCATTGCTTTGGAACAAGATTGTCCAATGGAATCTAATAGATTCAATAGTTGTCCTGCCGCAATTCCAAATGTCTTATTCATATCATAAAGCTTTGCATCTAAAGAAAAGTTTGCACAACAATAATTCACATATCCCATTAATCCAGGCATATTGACTTCACATCCTTCTTTTTCTAAGAATGCTTGTAAATCATTGTTTCCAAGAGGAGAAAACTTTACAAAGATTTCTCCTACAACACCAACTTTAACTTTTTTGACTTTATTTAACGCAATTGTTTTGGCGTCATTTGCGATATTTTTGAAGTTTTTCTTGATGGAATGAATGGAATAGTTTGTATTGTTTTCCATCCAAGTACCAACGGTTTGAATCCATTTATGACACCACTGTTCTGTTTCCCCAACATGAACTTCATAAGGAACCATTTGGTTTCTTAAAGATGAAATTTCATCACCATAGAATGCACACGCAATCAATTTACGAATCAATGGTAATGTTAATGGTAAAGAAGAAGAGGATTCTAATCCTGTTGGATTGATGGAGGCAACAGGAATATTTCCATATCCAGCTTTCACAAGTGCTTTTCTTAATAATTTGATATAGTTACTCGCTCTACAACCACCACCAGATTGTGAAATGAGAAGGGCTGTATGATCTAAATCATATTTCCCACTATTTAAGGCATCAATAAATTGACCGATGATTAAAAGAGCAGGGTAACAAGTATCGTTATGCACGTACTTTAAACCAAGTTGTGCAACTTCACTTCCACTGTTATTTAATACTTCACAATGAATGCCTTCAGATGCCATTGCTTTTTGAATACACGCAAATTGTACAGGAGCCATATTTGGAAAGAGAATCGTATAGTCTTTTAACATTTCTTTTGTGAAATTTGGTGTTAAATATTCCATATTACTTTTCCTCCTCCCTTTCTTTTAATGCAGCGAATAATGAACGAATACGAATATTGACTGCACCTAAGTTTGTAATTTCATCAATCTTTAATTGCGTATATAACTTATTTCCTTCTTGTAAGATTTCTCTTGTTTCATCTGTTGTAATGGCATCTAATCCACATCCAAAGGAAACGAGTTGTACAAGATCCATATCTGATTGTGTTGTACAGTATTTTGCGGCTGCATATAATCTAGAATGATAAGTCCATTGATTTAATACATTTGTTGAAAATGGTTGAATCAGATTTGAGATAGAATCTTCAGTAATTACACATGCGTTTTGTTTGATGATCAATTTATCAATACCATGATTTACTTCTGGATCTATATGATATGGTCTACCAGCTAAAACAATAATTCTCTTATTTTCTTTTCGCGCAGTTACTATCATTTCTTGTGCTTTATTCGCAATATCATGCATATGATTTTGATATTCTTCATACGCAGCATCAATTGCCTCAACAACTGCTTTAGAATTATTGTAATGGAATACTTCTTTCATGTATTTTGGAAATTTCTTCTTAAATACTTTTGGATTAGAAATATCAACAAATGGATCTAAGAAACGTACATTCTTTAATTCCAACATGTTATCTTTCAATGTTTCAGGATAATAAGCAACAATAGGACAGTTATAATGATTTTCTCCCTTATGTTCATCAAAATTGTATGATAAACATGGATAAAAAATATAATCCAATTCTTGTGAAGCTAAATAATGGATATGTCCATGTGTGAGCTTTGCAGGATAACAAGCAGTATCACTTGGAATCGTACCTTGACCTTGTTGGTATAAAGCACGTGTACTAATAGGGGAAACAACAACATTGTAACCGAGTTGTGTAAAGAATGTATGCCAGAATGGTAATAATTCATACATATTTAATACAAATGGAATACCAACAGTACCACGAGTTCCTTTATGATTGTTTTGACAATAGTTTTGTAATGATTTTAATTTATAGGCATAAAGATTCAAAGAATCATCACTTGCCTTACCAGTCACAGGTTTTTCACAACGATTACCGGAGATGAAACGTTTTCCATCCGCAAATGTATTGATTGTTAATTGACAATGATTTCCACAACCTTGACATTGCACAGATTGTGTTTGAATCGTGAAGTTTTCTAATTGTTCTTTTGTGAGCATGTTAGAAAGGCTGCCATGTTTTGTATGTGCTTTTCCAAATAATGCAGCACCATAGGCACCCATTAATCCGGCAATATCAGGACGAATGACTTCTACACCCATTTCTTTTTCAAATGCGCGTAAAACAGCTTCGTTATAGAATGTTCCACCTTGTACAACGATATTCTTTCCTAATTGTTCAGGAGAAGAAGCACGAATCACTTTATATAATGCATTCTTTACAACAGATATCGCTAAACCCGCAGAAATGCATTCAATGGATGCGCCATCTTTTTGTGCTTGCTTGACAGAAGAATTCATAAATACAGTGCATCTAGATCCTAAGTCTACTGGTTTATCCGCAAATAAAGCGAGTTTTGCGAAATCTTCTACTTGATAACCCAAAGCTTGTGCGAATGTTTGTAAGAAAGAACCACATCCAGAAGAACAAGCTTCATTCAAGAAAATATCTGAGATTGCTCCATCTTCAATCTTGAAACATTTCATATCTTGGCCACCAATATCAATGATGAAATCAACATCTTTTCTAAAATATTTAGCGGCAGTAAAGTGTGCAACTGTTTCAACTAAACCAAAATCACAATGCAATGCATTCTTCATGAGTTCTTCTCCATAACCTGTCGCAGTTAAAGAAGCAACTTTCATATTTGGATGTTGTTGGTATAACTTTAATAATGTATCAATGACTAATGGTAATGGTTGCCCATCATTAGAACGATAATCTGTAAATAATAGATTAGATTGATCATCAATCACCGCAATCTTGATCGTTGTAGAACCTGAATCAATCCCGATATGCACAGGACCTGTTTCATCAGTAAAAGGAACACGTTGTACGCTTGCCTTAGCGTGACGATTTTTAAATTGCCAATATTCATCTCTATTTTTGAATAGTGGTGGTAAGCTAGCGAAATCAGCTTTTGATGAATAATTGTCTAATGATTTGATGACATCATCAAAATTACATAATTGATCAGCATAATACGCTGCACCAATTGCGACATATAATAATGAATTTTCAGGACAAGTTCCTTTCACTTCTAATGTTTTATCAAAACTATTTCTTAAACATTGAGAGAATGTTAAAGGACCACCTAAATACAAGATATTTCCTTTGATTGGTCTACCTTGGGCAAGACCGGCAATGGTTTGATTGACAACTGCTTGATAAATAGAAGCAGCGATATCACTTGTTTTTGCTCCTTGGTTGATTAAAGGCTGTACATCACTTTTTGCGAATACGCCACATCTAGAAGCAATTGTATAAGTTTTTTCTGCTTTTAATGCTTCTTTGTCCATTTCATCAGCAGTTAACTTTAATAGGGTTGCCATCTGATCAATAAATGCACCTGTACCACCAGCACAAGATCCATTCATTCTAACTTCTACACCATTTGTTAGAAATAGTATTTTGGCATCTTCACCACCTAATTCAATAATGACATCGGTATTTGGAGACTTCTTTGTTGCGGCAACTCTTTCTGCGTATACTTCTTGAACAAAAGGAACACCACAAGATTCACTTAATCCCATTCCAGCGCTTCCACTGATTGATAAAATTGCTTGTTCTCCATGGAGAATATCATCGTTTATTTTGTTTAATAATTCTTTACTTTTTTCTATGATGTGACTGTAATGTCGATCATAAGATGAATATATGATTTCATCTTTATCATCAATTACGACACATTTAATTGTTGTTGAACCAATATCTAAACCAACTCTCATATATTCCTCCTTCGTAAAACTACATTATTTTAATGAAAAGAAAAATGAATCGCAATGAAAATGTTTTTTCATTTTGACATTCGATAAAGATTGTATTCTCTTAAAAATTAGATGAAAAACAATCATAAGACTGTTATTATATTTACCATACATTAGGAGGGATAAAGAGATGTTATACGCACCTTATCGTTATGATTACGTTGGAAGTTTCTTGCGTCCAGAAAAACTAAAACAAGCAAGAGTAAAATTTGAAAAAGGAGAAATTGATTCTGCAGCTTTGAAAGAAGTAGAAGATGCTTGTATTACAGATCTTGTTCAAAAACAAAAAGAAGCTGGATATCATTTTATTACTGATGGTGAATTCAGAAGAACTTGGTGGCACATGGATTTCTTCTGGGGATTAAATGGAATTGAAAAAGTCACAACAAAAGATGGATTGCATTTCCATGGTGAAACAACAAGAGCAGAAAGTGCAAAGATCGTTGGTAAGATTTCAGGAACAAATCATCCATTTGTTGAAGATTATAAATTTGTAAAACAATTTGAAGAAGAAGGTGTTTATGTAAAACAAACAATTCCAGCACCTACACAATTATTAGCACAATTATCTTTACCAGAATTTCAAGCAGAAAATACTGCGATTTATCCTGATAGAGAAGAATTAAAGAAAGATATTGTCAAAGCTTATGGAGAAGTGATCAATGAATTGTATGAAGCAGGATGCAGAAACTTACAATTAGATGACTGTACATGGACTTTGTATGCCGATCCAAATATGTGGGCTAGCTTTGGCTTAACAGAAGAAAAGCTAAAGGCTATTTGTGAAGAAGGTGTTGCGTTAAATAATGCAGCACTTGCGTATAAGAAAGAAGATATGGTTATTAATACGCACGTATGTCGTGGTAATTTCCATTCTACATACGCAAATGTTGGACCATATGATCCAGTTGCTCCATATTTGTTCGCACAAGAAAATGTAGATGCATTCTACTTAGAATATGACAGTGAAAGAGCTGGTGGCTTTGAACCATTAAAGTATGTTCCAGATGATAAAAAAGTTGTTTTAGGTTTAATTACAAGTAAATCAGGTGAATTAGAAGATGAAGATACAGTGATTCGTAGAATTCATCAAGCTGCCATCTATCATCCATTAGAAAACTTGTATTTATCTCCTCAATGTGGATTTGCTTCTACAGAAGAAGGAAATAAGTTAACAGAAGAACAACAATGGGCAAAACTTGCACTTGTGAAGAAAATTGCTGAAAAGGTATGGCATGACTAAGGAAGAAAGAAATCAAATATACAAAGATTGGATCTTTAAAAAATCTGCTTATACAATGGCTTTATCAATTATTGATATCGATAAACAAACGGTTGCTCCAAGTGGAGGAAATGCTTATCGTGATGAACGAAGTGCATTTCTAGCAGGAGAATTATTTTCGATTGAAACAGATGAAAAAATGGTTTCTGTTTTAAAAGAAATCATGGAAGATCCTGAGGAAGCAAAAGATGTAAAAAGAGCAGCCTCTTTGTATTGTGAAGAAATTCAAAAGACACTTTGTATTCCAAAAGATGAATTTGTTGCCTTAGAACAATTAAAAAATACTTCTTATTCAAAATGGTTAGAAGCAAAACAAAAGAATGATTATTCAATTTTTGAACCATATTTAAAACAAATCATTTCGTTTAAGAAAAAAGTATATGGTTATCGAAACAAACAAGAATCTATTTATGATCAAATGTTGAATGATTTTGAACCGGGAATGAATTGCGAGAAATATGATGTTTTCTTCTCTACTTTAAAAGAGAAACTTGTTCCTTTTATTCAAAAGATTACACAGGCAAAACAAATTGATGATGCATTCTTATTCCAAGATTTTCCAATTGAAGATCAAAAGAAATACATGGATCATATGTTAGAGTATCTTCATTTTGATAAAGAATGGGGTTATCAAAATGAAACAGAACATCCATTTACTTCTTGGACATGTGAAAATGATTGTCGTACAACAACAAAATATTTAGAAGATAATGTCATGTCTGCTTTGTTTTCTACGATTCATGAAGTAGGACACGCATATTACGAACATGATGTAGATCCAAAATATGATGGAATGATCTTATCAGAAGGTATTTCTAGTGGAATGCATGAATCACAAAGTAGATTGTGTGAAAACTATCTTGGTAGAACAAAATCATTTTGGGAATATAACTATCCATTTTTAAAACAACAATTTCCAAAACAATTTGATGGAATTGATCTAGATACTTTTATCAAAGCTGTGAATGTATCTAGACCATCATTGATTCGTACAGAAGCAGATGAATTAACATATCCAATGCATATTTTAATTCGTTATGAAATTGAAAAAGGATTGTTTGATGGTTCTATCAGTGTAGAAGGATTAGATCAAACATGGGCAGACATGTATGAAAAATATCTAGGTGTAAGACCTACAAATGCTTCAGAAGGTATTCTACAAGATGTACATTGGTCCATGGGAGAGTTTGGGTATTTTCCTACCTATGCGTTAGGTTCTGCATTCGCTTCTCAATTCGTAAAGAAAATGAGAGAAGAAATTGATGTGGATAATCTACTACGTAACAATCATTATGATCAAGTCATTGCGTGGTTGAAAGAACATATTCACAAATATGGTTGTTTATATGATGCAGATGAAATCATGAAGATCGCAACTGGAGAATCCTTTGATGTTAACAACTATACAGATTATTTGATTCAGAAATATAGTGCTCTTTATGGAGTGAAGTATGAATGAATTAAAGGATCGGATTCTAGAAGATGGTGATATTTTAGAAGGCAACATTCTAAAAGTGGATAGTTTCTTAAATCATCAGATTGATATTCATTTGTTGCAAGATATTGGAAAAGAACTTTATCGTTTATTTCAAGATAAAAAGATCACAAAGATTGTAACGATTGAAGCAAGTGGAATTGCGATAGCTTCTTTTACTGCACAAGCTTTTGATGTTCCAGTTCTATTCGCAAAGAAATCTAAATCAACCAATCTAGGGGATGATGTTTATACTTCTAAAGTATATTCTTATACACATCAACAAGAATATACGATTACGGTTTCTAAAAAATATCTGAATGAAAATGATCGAATCTTGATTGTTGATGATTTTTTAGCCAATGGTCTAGCTATTCAAGGATTAATTGATATCTCAAAACAGGCGTGTGCCAAAGTAGAAGGTATTGGCATTTGCGTTGAAAAGACATATCAAGAAGGTGGAAAAAAGATTCGTGATTTAGGATATTCTGTAGAATCTTTAGTAAAAATCAAAAATATGGAAAATGGAAGAATTGAGTTTGAAGACTGATTCTTCTTTTTTTTACAAAAAAAATGATGAAAAAGGATTGACATAAAATGTTAGTTTTACTAAACTAACTGTGGTTAGAAATAGTTAACCGTAGTTAGGAGGCGTAATATGTTACCTTTAACATTCGCAAGTGTTGATCAAGAAGTAACGGTTCAACTTGTAAAAGGAAATCCTGAAATCAAGAAGCATCTTGAAGATCTTGGTTTTGTTGCAGGTGGAAAAGTGAAAGTAATTTCGAAAAATGGAGACAATTTAATTGTCAATGTGAAAGAAACGAGACTTGGCTTAGATAAAACTATGGCTAACAAAATTATGATCTAGTGGAAAGGGGATATCATGACATTAAAAGAAGCAAAAGTCGGTTCCACAGTCAAAGTTGTGAAACTAAATGGTGAAGGAGCTGTGAAAAGAAGAATTATGGATATGGGAATCACAAAGGGTGTTGAAATCTATATTCGTAAAGTTGCTCCATTAGGAGATCCAGTAGAAGTAACTGTTCGTAACTATGAATTGTCACTTCGTAAAGATGACGCTCAATTTATTGAAGTAGAAATCGTAAAGTAATAAAAGGGGAAAAACATGGCAGAAATTAGAATTGCTTTGGCAGGTAATCCAAACTGTGGTAAAACAACATTGTTTAATGCATTAACAGGTTCTAATCAATATGTTGGTAACTGGCCAGGCGTAACAGTAGAAAAGAAAGAAGGTAAGTTGAAAGGACATGCAGATGTAACGATTCAAGACTTACCTGGTATTTATTCACTTTCTCCATATACATTGGAAGAAGTTGTATCTAGAAATTATCTTGTTGGTGATAAACCAGATGTTATTTTAAACATCATTGATGGAACAAACCTAGAAAGAAACTTGTATTTAACAACACAATTAGCTGAAACAGGTATTCCTATGGTGATTGCGATCAACATGATGGACCTTGTAAAGAAAGATGGAGATGATATCAAGATCCAAGAATTAAGTAAGAGACTTGGTTGTAAGATCGTTGAAATCTCAGCTTTAAAGAATCAAGGAATTAAAGAAGCAGCGGAAGAAGCAATCAAAGTTGCAAATGAAAAGAAACTTCCTACATCCATGACTTATACAAAGGATGTTGAAGATGCATTAACAACAATTGAAACAGCAGCGAATCTAACAGATGCACAAAAGCGTTGGTACGCTGTGAAGTTGTTTGAAAAGGATGAAAAGGTTCTTGAAGAAATTACTTTGTCACAAGATGCAAAGAAGACAATTGAATCTGTAACAAACAAAGTTGAAACAAAGGAAGATGATGATTCAGAAGCAATCATTACAAATGAACGTTATGAATACATCGCTACATTATTAAAGAATGTTTATGTAAAGAAGAATGCAGGAAAGATGACTGTTTCTGATAAGATTGACCAAATCGTTACAAACAGATGGTTAGCACTTCCTATCTTCGCTGCTGTTATGTTCTTTATTTATTGGGTAGCAGTTGCAACATTAGGTACAGTTGTAACAGACTGGACAAATGATGTTTTGTTTGGTGAATGGATTCAACCTGGTGTACAAACATTACTTGAAAATGCTGGTGCTGCGGAATGGGTAGTATCTCTTGTAGTAGATGGTATTATTGGTGGTATTGGTGCTCCTGTTGGATTTGCACCACAGATGGCTATCGTATTCTTCTTCTTATCTGTATTAGAAGATTGTGGTTACATGGCACGTGTTGCATTCATCATGGACCGTATTTTCAGAAAGTTTGGTCTTTCTGGTAAATCATTCATTCCATTTATGATTTCTCAAGGTTGTGGTGTGCCAGGTATCATGGCTACTCGTACGATTGAAAATGAAAAAGATCGTCGTATGACAATGATTACAACAACGACAATTCCTTGTGGTGCGAAGCTACCTGTTATCGCAATGATTGCTGGTTACTTGTTAGGTGATGGTACTTGGTGGTTCGCTCCAGTCATCTACCTTGCTTCTATTGCACTTGTTATCGTTACATGTATTATCTTGAAGAAGACAAACATGTTTGCTGGTGATCCTGCACCATTCGTTATGGAACTTCCTGCATATCACATTCCTTCCTTAAAGGGTGTATTACTTCACGTTTGGGAAAGAGTATGGGCATTCTTAAAGAAGGCTGGAACAATCTTGTTCTTATGTTGTGCAGTAATGTGGTTCTTAGGTGCATTTGGTATCCAAGATGGAACATTTGGACTTGTTGATACAGAATACTGCTTCTTAGCAACAATTGGTAACGCAATTGCTTGGATCTTCAAGCCATTAGGATTTGGAACATGGCAAGCAGTTGCAGCTAGTTTATCTGGTTTCGTTGCAAAAGAAGGTATCGTATCTACAATGGGTGTATTGTCTGGTCTTGGTGAAGTTGAAGAATATGAAGTTTCTATGCATCAACAATTTGCTTCCTTCTTCCCAACAGGCATAGCTGCAGTATCCTTCTTAGTATTTAATATCTACGACTCACCATGTCTTGCTGCTATTTCATCTACAGCGAAAGAAATGAATAACAAGAAATGGTTCTGGTTCTCAATAGCTTTCCAAAACATCAATGCATATCTAGTAACATTAATGGTTTACCAATTTGGTGGATTGATTACAGGTGAATTAGCATTTGGTGTTGGAACAATTGCGGCAATCGTTGTTCTTGTAATCTATCTATATCTCATCTTTAGACCAGATCCAAACAAGAAAAAGGTTGCTGTAGAACAAACAGCATAAAAATTTGTTGTGGCAGGCACAGGGAAACCTGTGCCTGTTTTAAAAAGGAGGCCTTATGCATCATCATACATTAAGTGAATCAAAAAGAAAGTATCTTGCGACAATGGCAGAATTAGATCCAGAAGGAAAAGGGATTCGTTCGATTAATATTGCGAAAGAATTAAATGTCACACGTCCTTCTGTACATGCAATGCTAACAAGATTATCTGATGATGGCTTTTTAGTGAAAGAGCATTATGGAATTGTTTATCTAACACCAAAAGGATTAGATATTGGCAAAAGAATTATTGAACTTGCAAGCCATAGTAGTTAATCTACTATGGTTTTTTTGATTGGTTGAAATATAATAGATGTAGAAATTAAGGAGAAACTTTATGAGTAACTATTTAACAATTGATGTAGGGGGAACGAATATCAAATATGCATTGATGAGAGAAAATGCAGAAATCATTGAAAAAGATGAAGTGCCTACACCTTATGATGGATTAGAATCATTTATTGAAACAATTAAAAAGATCTATGATCAATATGTATCCAAAAACATTGAAGCGATTGCGATGAGTGCACCTGGTAAGATTGATGCCAATACTGGTTATTTTTATACGAGTGGGGCATTGAATTACATTAATGGTGTGAATTTGAAAGAACGTTTAAAAGAAATCATTCCTGTTGATTTTGCGGTTGAAAATGATGGAAAAGCTGCAGCTGCTGCCGAACTTTGGAAAGGTAGTATGAAAGATATCCAAAATGGTACAGTTATCGTTTTAGGTACTGGTATTGGTGGTGCTATCATCATTGATGGAAAAGTTTATAGAGGCTCTACATTTGCGGCTGGTGAATATTCTGGTGTACCAGCATCTTTATATGATGCAAAATATGATACAAAGAACATGTGGTCAACCATTAATGGTGTTCCAGCAATGATTAAAAATTATGCAGATAAATTAGGTGTTGATCCAAAAGAAATGAATGGAAAGATTTTATTCTCTGATGCAAATGCTGGTAAACAAGAAGCATTAGATGCAATTGATGAATATTGTCAAACATTAGCTACTGGTATCGTTTCTTTACAATTCGTATTAGATGTACAAAGAGTTTCCATTGGTGGTGGTATTTCTAAACAACCTTTATTGTTAGAAAAAGTGATGAAGCATTTACATGAGTATTATGATGAAGCAGGTTCTTTTATGCCTGCCACAATTCCTGAGGTTGTGATATGTGAGTATGGAAATGATGCGAATATGATTGGTGCTTTGTATCATTATCTATATGAAATCAAAGGAGAAAAACAATGATTCGTCATATTTGTATGTTTCAAATTCAAGAAGAAAATAAACAAGAAATCTTGAAAGAAATATTAGAAAGAACACAAAGTTTAAAAGATATTGCATCTACAAAAGGTGGAATGACTGTAACAAACGCAAAAGATGCACCAGAAAGTAATTATGATTTTTGTTTGATTTATGATTTTGATAATATTGATGCATTAAATGCATATCAAAATGATCCGATTCATTTAGCTTGCAAAGATTATTTTATGCCTTTTGTGAAAAGTAGAGCTTGTATAGACTACGAATATTAAAATGAAAAATTTTTCATAGATTGAAATTATTTTCATAAATTTCATGAAATATATTTCATAATTCTCTTGAAACGAAAAATATCTCTCGATAAAATTGAGGGGTATTTTTTAATACAAGGAGGAGATAGTTTATGAAAAAGGTGTTAGCAAGTGTTCTCGCTGTAGCTCTTTTAGCAGGATGCGGTTCTTCTACTACTTCTACTGCAACAGCTACAACCACATCTTCAAAGACTGTCGCAATTGCTACAGACACGGATATTTCATCCATGAATAGTTCGATTGCTACAGATGGTACTTCTTTACAAGCACTTGGCTTATGTATGTCAGGACTTGTACAGTTGGATTCTGATGGTGTTGCACAACCGGATTTGGCTGAAAGTTGGGAAGTTAGTGAAGATGGTCTGACTTATACATTCCATATTCGTAATAATGCGAAGTGGAGTAATGGTGAATCATTAACTGCAAATGACTTTGTATATGCTTGGAATCATTTGATTGATCCAGATGTAGCAAGTGACTATGCATTCTTAATTGATACAAATTCTGGCTCTAATACAGTTAATGCGAAAAGTTGGGAAGCAACAGATGATTATACATTCGTTGTTCACTTATCATTACCTTGTGAATATTTCTTAACATTGATGGCATTCCCTTCTTTGTATCCACTCAATGAAAAATATGTGGAAGAACAAGGTGACCAATATGCTTTATCTGTTGATAATATGATCTATTGTGGACCATATCTCATGAATACATGGACAGTTGGTGATTCTTATACATTTGTAAAGAATGATCAATATTGGGATGCAGATAATTATACAGATAACGTAGATGAAATTGATTTCCGTTACATTCAAGGTCAATCAGCAATTCTTGAATATGAAGCTGGTAACTTAGATTATGTTAAGTTAACAAGTGAAGTCATTGATGATTATGCTGATAGAGATGATATCGTAACATATCTATCTGGTTTCTCTTGGTATTTATCTTTGAACCAAGGAAATGAATATCTTGCAAATCTCAATGTACGTAAGGCAATTGCTTATGCAATTGATACAGAAAGTATGTGTGAATCTGTATTGAAGGATGGTAGTGTTGCATTAGATGGTATCGTAACAAAATCTACAGCGATTAGTTCTACTGGTAAAGATTATAGAGATGTAGCAGGTAATGTTACATTAGGATATGATGTAGATAAAGGTAAAGCAGCATATGAAGCAGCATGTAAGGATTTAGGCGTATCTGAAATTTCACTTGAATTATTGTATGAAGATGCTGATGTTTCTAAGAATGTTGCTGCATATGTCATGGATGCATTAGAAAAGGTTGGATTTACAATCACTTCAAATTGCGAACCAAAGAAGAGCAGAATGGAAGATATGAACAACCATAACTATGATATTGGTCTAACAAGATGGGGTCCAGACTATTCTGATCCACAAACATATATGGACTTGTTCTATTCTGAAAAAGGTGAAAACTCTGGACAATATCAATCTGATGATTATGATGCTTTGATCTATAAAGCAGAAATTACAGATGCTGCAGATGCTGATAAGAGATGGGAAGATTTTGCGGCAGCTGAAAAGGTATTGATTAGTGAAGATGTTGCAGTTGTTCCTCTCTATCAAGCAGGTAATACAGCTCTTCAAAACACAAAACTCAGTGGTATTGATTATCACGCTGCTGGTGTAACAAGTTACCGTCACTTGTTATTAGCTGACTAAAAAGAAAGAAACTTATCAGAATGAATCTGGTAAGTTTTTTTTAGAGTATGATAAAATAGAAATAGTTTTATGTGAAAGAAGGGAGGAAATATGATTTATACACTGATGCATTTTGATACACCACTTGTTGTGTTTTCTGCGGAAAGTAAAGCGGAAATGAATTTGGAAATTATTGATGTAAATTGGAAATATAAAGATTTGTTTCCTCTTGATTTAAAGTGATGAAAAGCCAATAGAAATATTTTTGAAATGGTTTTTCTTTGGCTTTTTTGTTTACAAATACGTTTTAACAGATAAAACTTCTCCTATGACTCTTACTGGTAAGTTTTTTACTTCTTGTGGTGTGAAATAGCGATTTTCTACTTCTGGATTTGCAGCTTCTAAGATAATCATTTTATTCTTTAATACAAATCTTTTGACAGTTACTTCTTCACCAATCATGATGACTCCAATCTTTCCATTTTCAATATGATTTGTAGAATGAACAAGAACTAAAGAGCCTGGCATGATACCTACTCCAATCATAGAAGAACCTTCTACTTTTAGATAATAGTCTCCAAGTTGTTTCTCTGATAATGAAGCATCTTCTTCACCAAGATAGTTTTCTTCTGCGAACATATCATAACCACCTTTGACATATCCTAAGATTGGGATTTTAACCCTTCCATCATTTCCTTTTAGAAATGGAGTAACATCATATCCAACTGTTTTAGATAGACCTGCACATACTTTTGATGTGATTTGTGTGACTTCTCCTTTTTCCCATCTCATAACAGTGGATCGTGCAACACCTAACTTTAGTGCTATTTGTGAAGTGGATAATCCTGATCTTTTTTTGTAATCCAATATAATATCTTGTAATGTCATGAATTTATTTTAGCGTTTTAATGCACAAAATTCAATATATGATAAAAACTGTTGCATTTAGTATTGTGATGAACAATTATTTACATATAATGAAATTGCGAGGTGATGATATGGAATACTATAAAAGATATGTAGATGTCATTGTAAAACAAACAAAAGACGGGAATGTTCTTCCATTATATGTGTGTTGGGATAATGGAAAAAAATATCAAATTGATAAGATTGTCAGTAAAGAAAGAAGGGCTGCACAAGTTGGAGGATGTGGAATTCGATTCATTTGTTTTATTTGTGGACAAAGAAGAAACTTGTATTTAGAAAAAAATAGATGGTTTATTGAAAGTATTCATCCTTAACGATTAATTTGCAATTGTTTTACACGTTATTTTCTTGTATTCTAGGTATATTAGAAATGAGGAAATAATATGCCAATTACGGTTTTTGGAGCAGTTTTTGTTGATATTAAAGGATATCCAAATAAGAAATATATTCCTGGTGGAAGAAATGCAGGGAAAGTATTACAAGTTCATGGGGGCGTTAGTAGAAACGTTGCGGAAGATATCGCAAATGTTGAATTGAGACCTACATTCGTTAGTGTTGTGGATCATTCAGGAACTTCATTGGATGTAATTGCGAAATTAGATCGTCATAAAGTGAATACAAAATATATTCGTAAAGTAGAAGGTGGATTAGGTACGTGGCTTGCGATATTTGATAATACAGGGGATGTTGTTGCATCGATTTCACAACGTCCTGATTTATCGGAAATTAATCATATATTAGATGATTATGGAGATGAAATCTTTAAGAATTCAGATAGTATCGTTGTAGAAATTGATATGGATTCAGAATTGTTAAATCGTATTTTTGATCTTGCGGATAAATATGGTATTAAAGTATATGCAGTTGTAAGTAATATGTCGATTGCGATGGAAAGAAGAGATTTAATGAAACGTACAGGTTGTGTTGTATGCAATGATCAAGAAGCTTCTACATTATTTTCTGAAGATTATTCAAATTATGAACCTAATCAACTCGCACAAGTACTTTCCAAACAAGTGAAACTTGCCCAATATCCTAACTTTGTTGTGACTTTAGGAGATCGAGGTGCAGTTTATGTAGATGATAAGGGAGAATATGGTTTTATTCCTCCACAAAAAACACAAGTAGTAGATACGACAGGAGCAGGGGATGCATTTTTCTCTGGTGTTGCGTTAGGATTGACATATGGAAAGTCATTAAAACAATCCTGTGAAATTGGTACAAGATTAGCTTCTTCTGTTATTGCGAATGCAGAAAGTGTTTGTCCACGTTTCCAACCAGCTGAATTTGATTTGGATCCAATTGCGGCAAGATGTCAAAAGATGGCTTTATTTGATTAACAAAAAAATGCTGAAGATTATTCTTCAGCATTCATTCGTTGTATAACATTTTCTGCTTGGCGGATTCCATCTACTGCACTACTAACAATACCTCCAGCATATCCTGCACCTTCTCCACAAGGATATAATCCTTCTATTTGAATGCTTTGTCCTTGTTCATCACGAATGATGCGGATTGGAGAGGATGAACGAGATTCCATTCCGACCATGATTCCTTGATTGATAAATCCAGGAATCTTGCGATCAAAATTGATAAATCCTTCTTCTAATGATTGGTTGACTGCATCTGAAAATAAAGAATGCATATCTGTTAAAACATTTTCCCTTGGATAAGAAGATTCAATTGTTAATGCAGATGGTATTTGATGATTGACGTAATCTTTGATATTTTCACTTGGTGCATTAAATAAATCGATATATGCTTTTCTTTCTAATTCTTTTTGAAATTGAAAACCATCTAATGGATGTCCATGATCAAAATCTTTTGTTGGAATTTGGACAAGAATCGCACTATTTGCGTTTTTTCCATCTCTTTGACTATAAGACATTCCATTGACTGCTAACGATGCTTCTTCTGTAGAGGCAGGAATTACAACACCCCCTGGACACATACAAAAAGAATAAACACCTCGATTTGTAGAAGCACGATATGTTAAAGAATAACTAGCTGCCGAAAGAGCAGGGTGATTTGCGAAACTTCCATATTGATTTTGATTGATCAAAGTTTGTGGATGTTCTACACGTACACCACACGCAAAATCTTTCTGAATCATTGGAATCCCTTGTTTGTATAAAGTTTCATACGTATCAGATGCACTATGTCCACAACAAAGTAATAAATACTTACAAGTAAATGCACCTTGATTTGTGAGGATTCCTTTTACTTTTTTATTTTCTAAGATGATTTCGTCTAATCTTGTATTGAAATGAATATCTCCACCAAGTGAAAGAATCTTCTTTCGAATATTTTTGACTAAGATACGCAATACATCTGTTCCAATATGTGCGCGGTGTTGATAAGCAATTGCAGGATCTGCTCCAGCTTCTATCAATTCTTCTAATACTTTTTGAACACGAATATTCTTCATACGTGTTGTGAGTTTTCCATCAGAGAAAGTTCCTGCACCACCTTCACCATATTGAATATTACTTTCTTGTTTTAAGATTCCATTTTGAAAGAACTCTTGAATATCTTTTGTTCTTTCATCTACATTCTTTCCTCTTTCAATGATGATAGGTCTACATCCACATTCGGCTAATAGTAATCCTGCAAACATACCACTTGGACCAAATCCAACAATGATTGGCCTTTCTTGTGTGTTACATTTTGGAGGATTTTGGTAAACTTCTTTTTTACCTTCTATGACATCTTTTCTTTTGAGATATTTTTCTGGATTTTTAACTTTCGCAAGAACAGTATAGGAATACATTAATTGTTTATCTCTAGCATCTAAGGATTCTTTTTCGATTTCAAAAGAAAGGATATCATTGTTTGAAGCATGAATTTTTTTTGCGATATCATCTGTTGTTAGTTTTTTTCCTACAGGTATTTTAATTTGATTAATTTTTAATAACATACGGCAATATTATACAGGATAAAATGAAAAAAGGATGCTTAACATCCTTTTCCATCTAAGGCACATGCTTTTCCTTGCGAAACATGAATCACTTCTTTTCCTAGATCTGTAATGATACTTTCCCAATCTAATGTAATTGCGCTATCTTCTTTGATGATAGCTGGAATACCAACAGAATGGTTTTCTTTGACTACATCAAAGATAGAATTAGAATCACGTAATTGTAAGAATTCTTTTAATTCTTTTACAGAATTACATACATCTACATAATCATATTCAATTCCATAGAAATCAAAATTTGCTTTTGCGTCCACACAATCAGGACAACTATTTGTGCCATAAACTTTTAACATAGAACACCTCCATCGATCTTTGAAAAGATTGTATTACGAATATTCGGAAGTGTCATGTTGAATGCTTTTTTTAATGGTATAATGGTTACAGATTTTTGAGGAGTTTGAATGAAAATAGGTGTTATTTCTTTAGGG
>CAVJMM010000013.1:25956-40847 GCA_963650865.1 Eubacterium sp. AM49-13BH
TGTATTACGAATATTCGGAAGTGTCATGTTGAATGCTTTTTTTAATGGTATAATAATTTCAGAGTTTTAAGAGGTGTAAATGAAAATTGGAGTTATTTCTTTAGGATGTGCTAAAAATTTAGTGGATACGGAAAATGTTTTAGGGTTATTGAAACAATCAAATCAAGAAATTGTAACTGCATATGATGAAGCAGATGCAATTATTGTGAATACATGTGGATTTATTGATGCTGCAAAATCAGAAGCAATTGATACGATTTTAGAAGTTGCGGATTATAAACAAAGAAATCTAAAAAAATTAATTGTAATGGGTTGTTTAGCAAAACGTTATAAACCACAATTAGAAAAAGAAATGCCTGAAGTAGATCGTTTTATTTCAATTGATGAATATAGTGCAATTGGTTCTATCTTAACAGAAGTATTAGGTGTAAAAATATCTAATAACTATGGATTAACACCTAGAATCTTATCTGGAAAACCATGGATGGCATATTTATCAATTTCAGATGGATGTAATAATCGATGTGCTTTCTGTGCGATTCCTTTTATTCGTGGAAACTTGCATTCTGTAGAAATGGATAAAGTAATTGCGGAAGCAAAAAGATTAGCGTCCATTGGTGTAAAAGAAATTACATTAGTAGCACAGGATTGTACAAGATATGGGTTTGATTTTGATGGAAAATCACATTTGTCAGAACTATTAAAAGAGTTGGATCAAATTGAAGGAATTGAATGGATTCGTATGTTATATATGTATCCTGATGAAATGGAAGATGGTTTGATTGAAACAATTAAAAATGCAAAGCATGTATTACCATATTTCGATATTCCAACACAACATGGTTCTTCTAAAACATTAAAGAGAATGCGTCGAAAAACAAGTCGGGAACAAATCTTAGATCGAGTTTATAAAATTCGTGAAGAAATACCAGATGCAACATTGCGTACAACAATGATTTCTGGATTTCCAGAAGAAACATTGGAAGAACATGAAGAAAGTCTTTCTTTAGTCAAACAAATTCAATGGAATCGTTTAGGAGTATTTACGTATTCTAGGGAAGAAGGTACTGCAGCATACGATATGAATGATAATGTTCCACAAGAAGAAAAAGAAAGAAGAAGAAAAGAAATCATGGATGCACAAGAAACCATTGCACATGATCTTCTAAAAAAAGAAATTGGGAATGTAGAAAGAGTATTGATTGAAAGGACAGATCCATTAACACATATGTATATTGGTAGAACTGCCAAAATGGCACCAGATAATGTAGATGGAAATGTACGTTTTCATCCATTGAAAGAGCATTCTGTTGGTGAATTTACGAATGTGAAATTGACAAAAATTTCAGGTGCTAATTTCATTGGAGATGAAGTAGAAGAAAATTAAAGAAGTTCTAAACACTTAGTAATAAGGAGGAAATGATATGAAGTATTACATTGGTGTTGATCTTGGTGGAACTCATGTTAGATGTGCCAAGGTTACAGAAGACGGGGAAATTCTCGCGCAAGTTAAAGGACCATCCTATGGATTAGAAGGCCCTGAAAAAGTAATGGGAAACATTAAAAATCTCATCCATCAACTTCCAAATGTGGAAGAAGCTAGTGGTATTGGGGTATGCGTTCCTGGACCAGTCGATAAAGTAACACAAACAATGGCTTTATCAACAAATTTAACTGGATTTAAAGGATATCCAATGGCAAAAGAATTAGAAGAAGAATTCCATCTTCCAACATTTTTAGATAATGATGCCAACTGTGCTGGTCTAGCAGAAGCTTTGGTCGGTGCAGGTAAAGGATTACCGGTTGTATTCTACGTTACTATTTCTACTGGAATTGGTGGAGTGCTTGTAGTTGATGGAAAAGCTGTGAGTGGTATGCATGGCTTTGGTGGCGAAATCGCTAATATGATTGTTGATCGTAACAGAGAAAAGATCAATTATTTAAATGTTGGCGCGATTGAAAATGAAGCAAGTGGTACAGCTATCACACGTAAAGCAAGATCATTAATGCCTGAATTAAATATTGAACATGCTGGAACAGTATTCCAATTATCTGAAGAAGGAAAACCAGAAGCAAAGAAAATTGTTAATCAAGTAGAAGAAGATCTTGGACAAATGTTCTCAATGATTTCTACTGTTTGTGATCCAAATATGTTTATCATTGGTGGTGGTATCACAAAGAGTGCAGATATCTTTATGCCAGGCTTGATTGAAAACTTTAAGAAGTTCTCACATGATGCAGTAAAAGATACACCATTCTCAATCGCAAAATTAGAAGAACCAGGTGTTATTGGTGCTGCAATGATTCCTTTATCTGAAGGAAAATAAGAACAATGAATGAAAGTGGTCTTGATGATCACTTTTTTAAGTGTATTTATTGTTATAATATAGTTGAAATATATAAGAAAGTGTGGGTGAGACTTATGTGTGAAAGAAAAGAATTAAGTTTTTCAATATTTTTGATATATAGTCTTGCAAATAAATGGAAGTTAACTCCAAAGAAGGTTTATCAAATATTGAATACAACAGGAATTTTAGATAATTATATTATTCCTTGTTATGATGTGTTACATACGCAAGGAAAAGAATATTTAGTTGAAGATATTACAGATTACGCAAGAGAAAAAGGAGTTAAAGTATGATTGTTTATCATGGATCGACAGAAATCATAAAAAGCCCTGATGTAATACATTCCAAAAAATATTTAGATTTTGGTCGAGGCTTCTATATAACAACTTATGAAAATCAAGCAAAGAAATGGGCATCTCGTAAAAAATGAGAATTGGAAAACAAGCAATTGTAAATGTTTATGAGCTATCTGAGAAATGGGAAAGTTTAAAGGTATTATCATTTGAAAATGAGAATGAGAAATGGTTAGATTTTGTGTGTGCATGTAGAAAAGGAGAATCTTTGAATCAAGATTATGACATTATCATAGGAAATGTTGCGGATGATGATGTCTTTAAAACTGTAGATATGTATTTTAGAGGAATTTGGGACAAAGAAAAAGTGTTGAATGAACTTAGGTATTATAAGCTGAATAATCAAATATCTATAGTAAATCAAGAAACATTGAATCAAGTTATTACGTTTAAAAATGCGTATGAGGTAAAAGAATAATGATGGATAAAAAGCAATTAGAAGAATTTTATAAACAAAATTTAGAAAATGATATCATTAACGCAATAGCTGAGACAAAAGGAGTAGATTTACGAAAAGCATTTGATATTTACTATTCTAGTAGGCTTTCTGAACAAATTGAAAATAATAGCTATGGAATAGAAAATATTGATGCTAAATATCTTGCAGAAGATTTGATTGAAAATGAACCAAAACTATTTCACAATGTTTAGAAAATGATGGAAGTAATTCTGTCATTTTTTTTACTTACTTTTTATATTTTTTTCCTGAAATTGTGTATATAATTTTAGTAACGAAAAGAAGGTTTATTTATGTATGACATTATCATTATAGGTGCAGGAATCGTTGGGACGATGTTAGCTAAAGATCTTTCTCAATTTCACTGCAAGGTTGCTTTGTTAGACAAAGAAAATGATGTAGCTAATGGTGCTACCAATGCCAATAGTGCAATCATTCATACAGGTTATGACCCAGAAGATAATACTTTAAAGGCAAAGTTGAATGTTGAAGGGGCTAGAATGTATGAATCCTTATGTAAACAATTGTATTGTAAATACAAAACAGTAGGTGCATTTGTTGTTGCGTGTGGTGAGGAAGAAGAAAAACATTTAGATGTTTTGGCGGATCGCGCAATCAGAAGAAATATTCCATTTGAGTGTTTGAGTGGTGATCAAGCAAGAGATAAAGAAAAGAATTTAGCTCCTTCTGTCACAAAAGCTTTAAATTTTTATACGACTGCAGTTGTATATCCATGGCAGATTGCGGAGGCGTGTGCAGAAGTTGCAGTGAATAATGGTGTAGATCTTTTATTGAATCATGAAGTGATAGGAATTGATACTAATCAAGATTGTTATATCGTACACACAAATTCTGGTGATTTAGAAACAAAGATGATTGTCAATGTTTCTGGAATCTATGCAGATCAAATTCATAAAATGGTATCAGATAAGATCACATATGAAATGAAACCAAAGCGGGGAGAATATTATGTTTTAGATAATGATATTTCATTTGTTGAACATATTATTTTTCCTGTGCCATCCAAAAAAGGAAAAGGTGTTTTAGCTGTACCAACTGTTTATGGAAATACATTACTAGGACCAAATGCAGAACTACAGGAAGATACAAGTACTAGTAGAGATGGGTTAGCGTATGTCAAAGAAAACATTCAAAAGACAATGTGTAATGTTCCATATCAAAAAGTGATTCGAACATTTGCGGGATTAAGACCATCTTCAACAAGTAAAGATTTTATTATTGAAGAAGTTGTTCCTAACTTTATTGATGTGGCTTCAATTGAATCTCCTGGACTTGCTTCCGCTCCAGCTATTGCGAAGTATGTAATTGATAACTTTATTTCTAAAAAAATCTCATTAGAAAAGAATCCAGAAGCAACACAAACAAGGAAGAAACCTGTTGTAATGTGTGAATTGAATGATGTAGAAAAAAATGAAATGATTCAAAAGAATCCTTTATATGGGAAAATCATCTGCCGCTGTGAATCTATCAGTGAACAAGAAATTATTGATTGTATTCATAAACCTGTCGGTGCTAGAAGTATCAAAGGTGTCAAAAAACGTGTAAGACCTGGTATGGGTAGATGCCAAGGTGGGTTTTGTGAACCTTATGTCTTAGAAATCCTTGCACGTGAATGTAAACTATCACCATTAGAAGTCTTACAGGATGGTCAACATTCTAATATTCTTCTAGAGGAGAATCGTAAATGAAGCGTTATCAAGTCGTTATTGTTGGGGCAGGATGCGCAGGATTATCTGCCGCAATCACATTAAAGAAAAATGGAATTCAAGATATCGTTTTGATTGAAAGAGATCAAGAAGTTGGTGGTATTTTAAATCAATGTATTCATAATGGTTTTGGTTTGACAACATTCCAAGAACAATTATCTGGTCCTTCTTTTGCGGAAAAATTTGCGAAACAAGCAGAACAACTGCAAGTGGAAATCAAAACCAATACGATGGTCATGTCAATCACAAAAGAGAAGATCATTACTTATGAAAATGAAGCGGAAGGTCTTGTAAAGATACAAGCAAACGCAATCATATTGACGGTTGGATGTTATGAAAGAAATCGTGGTGCTGTTCAAATTGATGGTACAAGATGTGCTGGTGTTTATACTGCTGGACAAGCACAAAGATATGTCAATATGCATGGATATATGGTTGGTAAAAAAGTATTTATATTAGGTTCTGGTGATATTGGATTGATCATGGCTAGAAGAATGCATTTAGAAGGTGCAGAAGTTTTAGGAGTAGCTGAAATTATGCCATATTCCAATGGACTTGCTAGAAACATCAAACAATGTTTGGAAGATTTTAATATTCCTTTGTATTTATCACATACCGTAACAAAGGTCTATGGAAAAGATAGATTAGAAGCAATTGATGTTTGTAAAGTAGATGAAAAGATGCAACCAATAGAAGATGAAAAAATGCATATTCCATGTGATACTTTGTTACTTTCTATTGGATTGATTCCAGAAAATCATTTGGCAGAAAAATGTGGGATTACAATGGATCCTAAAATCAAAGGACCATTAGTTGATGAGAATTTCATGACAAGTGTTCCTGGCATCTTTGCGGCAGGAAATGGATTGCATGTTCATGATTTAGCTGACTATGCTGCCAAACAAGGATCTAAAGCAGCTGAAGGAACGATTCGTTATTTGAATCATCAGGAAAACAATGAAAAGTTACCTGTTATTTCAAAGGGGAATATTTCGTATGTCGTTCCTGGAGTATTAAATAAAAATCATTTACCAAAAGTGATTGAATTGTATTTCAGAGTGAGAAAACCAATGGATTCATGTACAATCATCATTCGTAGTGGAGAAACTGTGATTCGCAAGATTCAAAAACAAAACATTGTTCCAAGTGAAATGGAAATTGTATCTATCGTAACAGATTCCATTCAAGATGAGCTCGTTGTGGAGGGTGTACAAAATGACTGAAATCAAAAAATTTATTTGTGTAAATTGTCCAAAAGGTTGTCATTTAGAAGTGACCATGAGTGATAAAGAAATTGTGGAAATTAAAGGATATTCTTGTGAGAATGGGAAAAAGTATGCACAAGAAGAAGTGATTCATCCAATGCGTGTATTAACTACAACGGTCAAGATTGAAGGGGCTAGTTATCCCGTACTTCCAGTTATGACAGATGCTCCAATTCCATTAGAGAAGATGGATGAGGCAATGGAATATATTAGAAATATTTCTGTACAATCACCAATTAAGATGAATCAAATCATTGTTTCTAATTTTCTGGGTACAAATGCGAATTTAATTGCTTCAAGAAGCATGTAAAAAAGGATGAATGAGACGGAAAATGATTGAATATGCGAAAATAGAAGATAGAGAAGATATTTATTCTTTGATTTGCGATTTGGAAAAGAAAAAAATAAACCGAGAACATTTTGATTGTGTTTTCGAACGTGCGATGAAGAATGAAGATGTCATCTTTCTTGTCTATCGCAATGAAAAAATATATGGATTTTTAAGTTTTGAGATTCATCATTATTTACATCACGATAAAAATACGGGAGAAATTGTAGAACTTGTTGTTTATCCAAATAAAAGAGGAATGCATATTGGCTCTCAATTGATTGAAAAGATAGAAGAAATCGCAAGACTAAAAAATCTAGAACAAATTGAGTTGTCTACGTCTACGTATCGCACAGATGCTCATCGCTTTTATGAGAAAAATGGCTATATTAAATCGCATTATAATTACACAAAAGAAATAAATGAAAAGGTTGTTTAATTTTAAACAACCTTTTCAACACTTATTCACTTTGTGTTGTAGAACCAGAAGATCCAAGAGTTACTTGTACATCCATCTGTTTTCCATTTCTTTCAATTGTTAGAGAAAGTGTATCTCCAACTTTTTTATCTCTAAGAACTTTTGTTAAATCAGATTGTGATGAAATTTCTTCACCATCTGCGGATACGATTCTATCATAAGCACGTAATCCTGCTTTTTCTGCGCCACTTCCATCGGCAGTTCCTGTGATATATAAACCAGCTGTATATCCGTAGTAGTTAGAAGATACTTCTTGTAGATATACACCTAATGTAGCTCTATCTACAACTTGTCCATACTGCATTAATTCATCTGCAACATTCATTGCTGTATTGATTGGAATCGCAAATCCAATTCCTTCAATGACAGTACCAGAACTTGTTGTACCGGAATCTTTTGCGTTCACAATACCGATTAAATTACCATTGCCATCAAACAATCCACCACCAGAGTTACCAGAATTGATTTCAGCGTTTGTTTGGATAAGTTCCATAGATTGGTTATTGATAACCATTTCTCTAGAAGGAGAAGAAATAATACCATCTGTAACAGTTCCACCAAGTGTTCCTAATGGGTTACCAATAACAACTGCCGTATCTCCTGCAGCAACCTTAGAAGAATCTCCGATTGTTGCGGCAACTAGATCTGTAGCGTCAATCTTAATGACAGCGATATCACTTGTTTCATCAGTTCCTACAAGGGTAGCGGAATATTCTTTGTTATCATAAGTTGTAACAGTAATACTATTTGCGTCTTCAATAACATGGTTGTTTGTAATGATATAACCATCAGAAGAGATGATTACACCAGATCCTGCAGCTTGAGATGTATATGTTCCACCAAACATTCCGTATTGTGTGGAAGTGACTTCAGTAACGATTTCTACAACACTTGGTGCTGCTTTTGCGGCAACTTCACTTGTTGTTAATCCTGTTCCAGAATCATTAGAAGCAACGGTTGTTGTTGAACTTGGTGATGATTCACTCGAATACGTAATCGATGCTTTTGAACTTGAAGTACCTGTGGAATTACCTAAGTGTGTATAGGCAAACCATCCTCCGCCTAATCCACATAAGAGAGACAGTACCATACAAGTAATCACTGTTAGGATACTATGATGGGATCTTCTTTCTTTTTTTGGTTTTCTTTGATTTGGTTTTTCTGTGTATTGAACATTGATTGGTTCATCATTGTTTGGATTCATTTGTGTCATAATCTTCACGACCTTTCTTTTTACACATATATGATAGATAGAATAAGTGAAAGAAATGTGAACAAATTCTAAATATCATAAGAACATTAATAGTATAATACATTGAGAAAAAATAATGAAAAAGGTATACTTTTAACGTTAGTGAGGTGTTGTTATGACAGAAAAAAAATTACCACCAATTGAAAATCCTGAATTAGATAAAATCATTCTTTCTTTAAAAGAAGGAAGTACAGATGAAAAACAAAAACAATTGTCAGAAGAATTAAAGAAGGCACAATTATTAGCTCCATGTGATTTTGATGTAGCGGTAAAACCAGAACAAAATGGAACGATTCAACAAGCAAATCCTTCTCAAATCAAGTTTTATTTAATTAATACAAATGATGGAAAAACATTTTTTCCATTGTTTACAAATATTCAAAATTCTAAAAATATTAATTTTGGAAAAGATATTCATCCAAAACAAGTTGTTAGAAAAGTTGCGGATTATGAAGTTTTATTAAATGCATCCAATACAAAAGCAGCTGGAGTTATCATTAATCCTGGAAAAGATAATATTGTGATTCCAAAGAATATGGTTTCGGTTGTTGCAGGTACAAAAAAGATGCCTGTTCAACATAATGTTCCAGTCAATCCAGCTCCATTAAATGTACAGTATAGTGAACCAACGGTTTATCCAACAAAGCTCGCAATGGCTGTTTATGATCGTGCAGAACAAACAACAGAAATTCAAAAGGTTTGGTTAAAACAAAAAGTTGTAGGACATAGTGGTAGCTTTTTGATCGTCGTAGAAAGTACGTCTCATGAAGAACATGTATTAAATGAAATTCGTGAAGTTGCAGTACCAAACGCAAAGAATGTACCAGTAGAAGTAATCTTTAGTGATAAATCAGTATTAAAAAATATCGTAAAAGAATCTACTGCTTTATTTGATAGGGAATTGGAATTATGATTTGTACTAATGAAGTATATTCATTTGTTGAAGAAGTAATCCATGAAGAAAAAGATACTTTCTTAACGGATGCTGTGAAAAAAAGCATCCTTTCTTATTTCAAAGAACATCTAGAAGAATATGCGTTTCTTTCTAATGAGAAAGGTGTTTTGGTATATGAACCATCTGATCTACATATTTTATTTCTACTTGTAAAGAAACAATATCGTAATCAAGATATTGGTTCTAGTTTATTAGATGAATTAAAAGATAAAGCTCAGGAATGTAATATTTCTCGTATTTGTGTTAATGCTTATGGCTATCAAAAAGAATTTTATTTATGTAATGGGTTTGAATCATATGGTGCAGAAGATACAACAGGTGGTATTTCTGCTGTTCCAATGGAATATTTGATTGGAAGAAATAACATTGGAAAGAAAGTTAACGTAATCATTGATCGACCATATGGATCACTACATCCAACGTTATCTGATGTAACTTATCCATACAATTTAGGATATATTCAACAAGATCTATCAAAAGAAGAATTTTCTTTTCAAGATGCGTATGTTGTAGGTGTGGAAGAACCTTTAGATAAGTTTACTGGATATGTAGTAGGTATCATCTATCATAAAGATGAGGCAACAAGTAAATGGATCGTAGCACCTGCTGGTATGGAAATTGATCAAGATCGTATCATTCAATTATTAGGGATTGAAGAACAGTTTTATGAAACAAGATTTATTTGGAGTAAGTAATTTATGAGAAAAGCTTTCATACATGCAAATATATATCAAAGTAATCAAGATGCTTTGTTAATAGAAGATTCTAAAATTCAATGCATTTCTTCTACAAAAGAAATTTTAAAACAAGTACATGAAGAAGATGAAATCATTGATTTAAATGGAATGTTTGTTTTACCTGGATTCATTGATTCTCATATGCATTTATTAGAACTTGGTTTTTATTTATCTTGTGTACAATTAGCTACTTGTACTTCTTTAGAAGATATGAAAGAAAAGCTAACTAAGAAATGTAAAGAAATCAAAGAAGATGAATGGGTGATTGCTAGAGGATACAATCAAGAAAACTTCACATCTGAAAAAAAGAAACCTACAAGAGAATTCTTAGATGAGATTTCTAAAGAGATTCCAATTTGTGTGACAAGAGCTTGTGGACATTCTATGAGTTGTAATACTAAAGCATTACAATTAGCTGGTATTGAAGTGAATGAGGAAATGAATGGTATCGTAGAAGAATTTGATATTAATCTTGTTCATGAAGCATGGCCAAAGCCAAATGAAGATACATTAAAAGAATACATTCAAAAAGGAATTTCTTGTGCGAATCAATTTGGTTTGACTACGGTTGGCTCTGATGACTTTTTATCCGTAACTGAAAGTTATGAAACGGTATTGAATGTCTTTGAACAATTGTCTTATCAACAAAAAATGAATCTAAGAGTCAATGAGCAATGTGAGTTTTCTACAATAGAAGAATTTGCGAAGTTTTTAGATGAAGGATATACATTTGATGTTGGAAATGATTTGTTCCGTATTGGACCATTGAAATTGATTGTGGATGGTTCTTTAGGTGCTCGATCTGCGGCAATGTCAAAGCCATATCATGATGAACCAGATACAAAAGGGTTGTTAAATTATACAGTCGAAGAATTACAAGAATATGTTCATTTAGCTAATCAATATAACATGCCAACCATTGCACATTGTATTGGTGATCAAGCAGTGGCTAATGTATTAGCTGCATTCCAAGATGAGGTATATGAAGGGAATCCATTACATCATGGACTTGTTCATTGTCAAATCTTAAGAAAAGATCAAATTCAACAAATCATTCAAAAGAAACTATCTTGTTATTTTCAATCCATCTTTATTAAAGAAGATGCAAAGATATTAGAAGATAGAGTAGGCAAAGAACTTTCTAAAACTTCTTATCCATATAAAACATTATTTGAAAATACAATTGCTTCGAATGGCTCTGATGCACCAGTTGAATTACCAAATGCATTAGTTGGAATTGAACTTGCGGTGAGTAGAGAAGGCATGAATCAAGAGGAATGTTTAACAATTGATCAAGCCATTTCATCCTTTACAGAAAAGGGTGCAGAACAACTCTTTATGCAAGATTGTATAGGTTCAATCAAAGAAGGATATTATGCAGATTTAGTTGTATTAGATCAAGATATTACTCAGATTCCAACGCATGAAATTCATACAACGAAAGTAATGATGACGATGATGAATGGTGAGGTCGTATTTGAAAGATGATTCGTTTTTTAGAAGACAAAGATATACAAGCTTGTTGTGATTTATACAATTGGTATATTGAAAATACAACCATTACATTTGAAGAAGAACCATTAACGCTTTTTCAATTTACAGATCGTGTACATCGTATTCAAAAAAAGTATCCATATATTGTTTTAGAAGAAGATTCTAAAATCGTAGGATATGCATATTTAGATGCATTCTCACCTAGAGTTGCTTACAATTGGACTGCAGATCTTTCTATTTATTTAGACCATACTTGTAAAGCAAAAGGTTATGGTTCTTTATTGATGAAAACAATTCTAGATTTAGCACAAATGGATGGTTATTGTCATGTGGTATCGATTGTGACAGAAGGAAACCAAGCTTCCGAACATATCCATGAAAAGTTTGGCTTTGAAAAGAAAGCATTCTTTGAAAACTTTGGTTATAAATTTAACACTTGGTTAGGTGTTGCGTATTATGTGAAACAAGTGAATTCAATCAAAGAGAATATGCCACAACCACAAAATAAAAAGCAGTTATTTGAATAACTGCTTTTTATAATTGACTTTTTCTACACCAAGATATTGATATCCAGATTCTTCAATTGCTTGTTGGATTTCTTTGTTATCAATGTCATGTTTACAGATGATTGTAGTTTCTCCTTTTGTGTGATTGGAAGAAACTTTAGAAACATCAAAATGGTTACGAATTGTATCATTAATATTTGCTTCACAATGACCACATTGCATGCCACCAACAGCGACAGTAATCTTCACTACTCCCTTGCCATTATAAGTAGAATCTTTTAAGTTATGTTGTCCTTCATGAAAGAAACCATGAACGATTCGAACACCTCCACACATCATCACTAATATAATCACAATAATTACAACATCAACTGGACTCATTGGTACATTTATATTCATATAACTACCTCCTTAATATACCCTATAGGGGTATCTGTTAGCGTATACTAATCTAATACCAATGAATGAGAAAGTCAATGGAAATACATTGTTAAGAAACATGGTTTAGGCTATGATGAATGACATGAAAGCAAAAGATACAGAGTTTCTTTCTTTTTGTGAGAAATATGACATTCATTTGAATTCTCAACAATTACAAGCAGTACAAACAATTGATGAGAATGTTTTGTTGTTGGCTGTTCCTGGTTCTGGAAAAACAACCGTTTTAGTTGCAAGACTAGGTTATATGATCATTTGCAAGCAAATTGATCCTAGAAGAATTCTTGCGATTACATTTAATACGCAAGCTGCAAATGAAATGAAACAAAGATTCGCACACAAATTTGGGATAAATCTCGCGAATCAAATATCCTTTAAAACAATCAATGCATTGGCTTATCAAATGTATCTTTCATTTTGTAATGATCGACATAAGCAGAAAAGAAGAATTGATACAGTTCAAACAAGAAGTATATTACGTGCAATTGCACAAAAAGTAACAGGTGATTTTCCAAGTGAAAATGATATTTTAGATTTAGAAAGTGAAATTACATATGTAAAAAATATGCGACTCAATGAATCACAAATCAAAGAAAAGAACAAACAAGATAAAGATTTTGATTTGATTTATCGATTATATGAAAAGACATTAAAAGCCAATGGTCTGATGGATTTTGATGATCAATTGGTATTTTCGATTTGGATCTTAGAACATATCAAACAGTATCGTGAAATATGGAATCATCAATATCAATATATTTGTGTAGATGAAGCACAAGATACTTCCAAGATCCAACATGATATGATTCGTATCTTATCTGAAAATAATCATTTGTTCATGGTTGGAGATGAAGATCAAAGTATCTATGGATTTCGTGCAGCGTATCCACAAGCTTTATTAGAATTTCAACAAAACTATCCAAATTCAAATGTGATTCGAATGGAAACGAACTATCGTTCGACACCACAAATCATCTCTAAATCACAACAATTTATCGAAAAGAATAAAAATCGTTTTCAAAAGAATATGGTATCAGTAAAGAGTGATGGCAGTGAAGTGAAAGTTATTTCATTACGGAATCGTCATGCGCAATTTTCTTATATCATGAAAGTATTAGAAGAAACAAAAGAAGATATTGCGATCATTTATCGAGAAAATGATTCAGCGATTCCTTTTGTGGATCAATTGTTACGAAAGAATATTCCTTTTCGAATGGTTGGTGCGAAAAGTGATGTATTTGGAGTTACTTGTATGAGAGATGCATTAGCGTATTTAAAACTTTCCATCGATCCTTATGATACAGACTCATTTCAACGCATTTGTAATAAAGGATATCTTTATTGTAAGAAACATATCAAAGATCAAATCATATCGATTTGTAATCAACAACAATTATCTATATTTGATATACTGAATCGACTTGGTAAAAAGAATATTTTATCCTACAACATGGTTCATTCTTTTCAAACATTCATCAATCAAATTAGTAAAGAAACACCTCTTAAGGCAATGACGCGTATCGCTACAGGAAAATATAAAAACTATGCAGATGATTGTTCAATTGATCTAAGTAAAATAGAAACGTTAAAGCTAATTGCGGAATATCAAAATAACATTTCTTCTTTTTTAGCTCGGATTAATGATTTAAGAGAAGTGATGAAAAAAGGTATATGGTCAGAGACTGCAAATATCACACTATCGACGGTACATGCTTCCAAAGGAAAAGAATACGATACTGTATATTTGATTGATATTTATGATGGACGTTTTCCTGCAACGGATATGGATGATATATTTTCTTTGCCTTCTATAGAACAAAAACAAGAAGAAAGAAGATTGTTTTATGTTGCTATGACACGTGCAAAGAATCATCTGAAAATCATTCAATTAGAAAAGAAGAAAAGCGAATATATCGATGAATTATTTCCAAAACCAAAACAAACAATAAAGTCAAAAAAACAAAAAAATGATTATCAAGAAAGAAAAAATAGTATCTTAAAGAAAATAGACCAACAAGATCATCCAGTATTAGATGCAACGGGTGTGAGATGGTTTCGTTGTTCAATTTGTGGGAATGTGAAACCTAGAGAATCTTTTGTGTCATATGGTGGCAATCATCGTATGAATTTAGGAATTTGTATCAAATGTAGAAATCGAGGAAAGGGATGAATGAAATGAAATACTTTGTAGTGAGTGATGTACATGGTTTTTATACCATCATGAAAAATGCATTGGATGCGGTAGGATATGACAAAGAAAATCCCAATCATTTCTTTATCAGTTGTGGTGATTTGTTTGATCGAGGTTCTCAAGCCAATGAATGTTTAGATTTTGTAACATCAATTCCAAAAGAAAGAAGAGTGTTTGTGGAAGGTAACCATGAAACATTGCTTATGGATATTCTTGTTACTAGAGCCTATCATACTGCAGATATCCATAATGGTACGTTAGATACGATCTTTCAGTTAAGTCATAGAAAATCAGTTTTTGATTTAACGTTTTCTAGGCAAGAAATCCCCCACTTCTAAAGAATGAAAGTGGTGGGATGAATT
>CAVJMM010000014.1:0-36404 GCA_963650865.1 Eubacterium sp. AM49-13BH
ATATTTCAATCTAAGTTAACAAAAAAAGGCATTATTTCCATGAATTTCCAAAAAAACAATACCTTGTATACCTAAATTTTACGGCTGACGTGCAATATTATCTTCACTATTGCCAAACTTCTCCGCTAATTGCTTTTGTTGTTCTTCAGTAAACTCATCATTTCTTTCTTCTAGATCAGGATTTTCATTATAGAGTGCTTCTAGTTCCTCATCTGTCAAACTCATTATGTATTCAAACAATTCATCAGTTGTCATTTCACTAACACTTTTGGTATTTGATTCTGTTTCTCCGTTTATTACTGAATCAACAAAACTTCCAGTATCTTCTATTGTTTCTTCTGTACTTACGTCATTTCCTTCAACACTTTCATTTTCATCCTCATCCACTTCTGAAGCTTCTGTTGTTTCTTGTTCTCCTGCCTCTGTTTCAGCTTGTACTAAAAGTGTTATTTGCGTACTTTGAGCACATATCATAGCAACCGCCATCATTACGATTACGAACTTTTTTATTATCAAAAGACAGTTATATTTTTTCATGATATTTTACCATTTTAGTTTCCAAAAATCTTATGCTTATACTATATCATATAACTAACTGCTTTATAACCTAAAAAACAAAAAAAAGGAGAGTTTTTACACTCTCCATTGTAATCTTTGTAAATTCAATTTCTAGTACGTTTGGAACGTAACATTATATGATTTAGCACTGACTCCCGATCCAAACCATTGCTATTTTTGGTGTGCTTGGAACTGAATTGTTTTGAATTTCTAATTTCTACTTGATCCAAACCATTGTTATTTTTGGTATGCTTGCAACTGCATAAAATTAATGAAAGTGAATCAATAAGATCCAAACCATTTAACATTTCACAATTTAAATACCTCATGCAACTTTGCATACTATTTGCATGTACAGTATTCTTTATAGTCACTTGGAACTGTGACTGTCTCTTTTATTCGCTTGATCTTGTATTTACTTTGATTAGCACATACGCTAATATACCGATCAAACACATTCCGCTTGTGGCTATCATATACAACAATGTTCGATTACTTTCTTTTACTACCGTTGGAACCGTTACATTCTTTCGATTAAAGTAATGTACAGCAACATCCGATTTCATTGAATCAACCGTATATGTATAGCTTCTCGTTCTTGTTTCATCATCCCCTACTGTATAGTAAGTGATATATCCATCATCTGAATAATCAGATTGAATCACTTCAACTTTGCTACCGTAAGGAATACTAATTTCTTTTTCTTCATCACTCACTAATTCAAACTGATGTGTTGTAATACTTCCATTTGTTTCTGTAACATTAACCGTATAAGAGAATTGTTTATCCGTTTCTCCCATATTCCCTAACACTTTATTTGTAACTGTTAGGTTAACGTTATCTGGTTGATATCCATTATAGAGATTGATTGTTTTACTTGTACCAGCAGGTAGATTTTCTGTAACACCAGCATCTGAATAATCTGTTTCTTCTCCATCATCTACTGAATACGAATTCTTTATTACTGTATATGGTACAGATAGTGTACTCATATCAGTTAGAACTGTTTCAGTGACTGTATAATCAACGTTGCCATCAATATTAGGCAGACTGAATGTCATTTCATACGTTCCATCATCTCGTTTTAGTGCTTTGCTAAAATCAAGTGTTTGTGTAGATATGATAGCACCAGTCGTATTATTTGTTACATTTACTTGTACTTGATATTTACTAATATCATCTTCTAGTAATCCATCAACAACTTTTGTAACTGTTAGATTTGCTTTGTCTGCATCTGGATCAGGCATCAAAGAAGAAAATGCTACCGCATCAATAAAGTTTCCTACTGTTGCATGACCACTTCCTGTTGAGCCTGCCACGAAGAACAATCTTGTTAGGTAATTGCCTTCAGGAACAACATAAGCACCTGAGTATTCGCCCCAAGCTGATGTATCATCTGATACTTCTTGCAAGTAATACCCTTTTGATTCATATGTATCTGGGTCAGCTTGAATGTTGCTGATTAGAGTTGTGAGTTGAGATTGCGTTGTAATATCAGATACTTCATTTGTTGGTGCAATGACCAAGTACATGGTATCTGTTCCTACTCTTGCTCTATGGTACAATCTCCAATACAAATTTGTATTAGGTGTACTCATAACATCTTGATACAAAGAACCTGCTGCTTCCGCATTTAATTCCGCAAATTGATTACCATCTGGTGCATCACTCACTCCATATGCTTCACTTGCATTAGGTGCATACACGATCTCTAATTGCTTGTCTGAGCCTGTTGTGTGCCAGTATAAGCCATCCGTATAATCAGGAACGAAGATTGCTCCGTTTCCTTTATTGAGCATGTTTGTATCAGGATACTCAAATGAACCATTTTGCAATCCAGCATAATACATATTATGAATAGGCTCTGTTGTTTCATACAGTTCACCATTCACATATACTTCTACTTTGTACCAATATCTTAATGTTTGATCTGTCTTATATTCATCTGTAACAGCTATATCTAATGCAGGATATAATCTAGTACCATTATCATCAGATTCTATCGTATATGCCTTACCAGTGATCTTTGTGCGTTTTGCGTACTCAAATTCACCATCATCTGTTTTGCCTCTATACCATTTATACGAAACAGATGCACCTTCTGGAATATCAGTTGGTCTAGCAAGATAGAAACTTCCATCTTCCGTGATCCTATCTTCAATGGTTGAATCAGATAAGTGATCTTTGTTAAATAATATGTAGATACTTGATCCTGCATCTAGTGTAGGATTTGTACCATATTCAACGATACTTGGTTGTTCATCAGCTGTGCTGTAGTACCAAGTGTTTGCTTGAGGATATCCATAATAGCCATCATCACTCGAATAAGCACCTGTGCTATAAAGAATCCATTTAATTTCTTCACCGTCTGCACTTCCAATATGTGCTGAAACATACGTATATCCTTGTGTAAACTCGCCATAAGTACTTACGAGCGTTTGAACGTTTACCCATTTATTTTCTTTTCTGTTCCAGTTATAGAAGTTAGCTTGGTCGTATAGTGCAGAAACAGTGACCTGATTATTTGCTGTATCAGGGAATTCTGCACCTGTTTGATCTAGCATATGTGCATAGATCTTATAGTTGTTGTTATAGGATATTACAAAGTATGAGAAACTTTCTGTTGTGAATGACATGTCGATCGTTCCATTTTCACTTTTGATCTCTCCATTTTCTGTTGTATCCGCTACGACAGTTTTTTCTTTATCATCAGTGACATGTTCAACAGTCAATGTATTCATATCCATCTTATCTACTACGTTTGTAGCGTTCCACTGGATATTTACATTCGCATTTTCCGTTGGTTCGATTTCTACGCCATCTTTTGTAAATCCAATATCATAGACAATGTTTGTAGTGTCTATAGAATCAGATAACAGTTCTTGTTCGTCAGCTTCATCATCTGACAGTTTGTTTACAAATAATTCCGCACCTTCTGGAAGTGCTTCTTGATGCAATGAAACTGTCACAGTGACTTCATCATCACTATATGTATAAACATTTGTAGTATCTTCTATTTGTACATCAGTATTTTCGATATTTTCTCCCGTTGGAACATCCATAGTAGGATCTTCAACGACTTCTGTACTTTGCTCAGGAATATCTTCTGTTTGCTCTGTTTGTATTTCTTCAACGTTTGTTTCGTTTTCTTTTACGATTTCATTTTCTTGTATTTCATCTTCTTGTGCAGTCGTTTCTTCAGAACTTTCAATTTGCTGTTGCTCTAGTTCCTCTTCTGCACTTACACCGCTTACTGTAACGCTATTTAATACTGTAAACATTACGATTGAAATAGTGCCGAGCTTTTTTAATACTTGTTTCATTTTAAAGCACCCCCTTTCTACACTTTGTAGTGTGGAATTGAAGTGCAACTGGCTATCATATGCTTTTACAAAGCACTTAGACCCTTCAGCTTTGCGACGCTAGATTTCTCTAGTTGTGCCTTTTAACTTTCCTAAAATCCTCTTCTTCTAATCAAAAGAAATACTTTTCCTTTGACATTGCTTAAATTGATTGATTTGAATGTTCTGGAATCTTCATAAGATTCATCAGAACCACTTCTATAATCGTTTAATACAAACACACTGTTCTTTTCTACAGTGTATGGATATTTGATGTCTGAGCTTGCTGATTCAGTAGTAGCATAGAAAATTTCCTCTGTACTCACATTACCATTAACGATCAATTCACCAGATGAGCTAAAGCTAACAGTGTCTCCCTCTGTTGCTACAACTCTTCCGACTCTCTTTTCTCCATCCTCTTGATAGACGATCACATCATTGATTGTTGTTGTTTCTAACTTAGTTGCTATGACAAGATCCCCATCTCTCATAGCAGGAAACATATAGTTTCCTCTTATGTAAAAGAAGCAGAATACATAATTTAGCAATCCTACTATGACAGTTATAATGATTGCTATTTTGATTAACAGCTTTATCAGCTTATTCCTTGTTTTCTTTTCCATCTTTGATTCTTGTTATGACCAGTAATGTTAAGATACATAAGCATACGATTCCTTCTGTTATATAAATAAACATATTGGAATCATCGCTAGTATCAGTAGGTTTGCTACTATTGCTTTTCTTTATGACGTTTGTATATTCGACTGCCTCTTTCTTTTGAGTGTCTCCCTGTTTCCATACAACGACATGTGATATCAATTTACCATCATCATTTTCAACGAACACATTTACGTCATACACTGTTTCATCATATGTAACATTTGAATCATTTTTTGAAACTTGTTTGATCGTATATTTGTAATCAACTGGAGTAGAATAATTGAGCTCAATCTCTCCTTCTCCATTGAACACATACTCGCTTTTTTCAAGTGCTTGTTTTGCTTGTTCATCATCTGATGTAATCTGAACGGTAACTTGATCTGTCCCAGTGACTTTGACTGGGATAATTGCTGTAATACTTTCAGCATTAACAGGTTGGAAGCATACTAACAGCATGAGCATACTTACCAATGATCTATAGATTGTTCTAATACGTTTCATACCTTTCTCCTACTTCCATCCTACGAATGATAATATCGAATCTAATATCGTTTTGTTTGCTTGTAGAGGCTTTACATCTTTGTAGACCTTCTCCCCTACTTGTTTTTCGTTAGCTGATAATTCTTCTTTTTTCGTTTGATCTAGTTCTGTGTTTTCTCCTTCATAAACGAGCGTCATTTCACAGAACAACATCGTTCTTTCTTCTGTATCAGGATATTTACAAGTAGATAGTGCAACTACATGTGTTAGTTCTACTGTTTCATCTAGATACACGGAATGATCTTGGATATAAGCAAACGTTTCTCTTGCTTCTACATCTGTTGGTTGAAACAACTGCACTGTTGAAGCATTTTCTTCACACACTGCAATCACATTCAACTTGTAGATACGATTGCTAGTCGTTAGCGTTCCCGTTCTATGAGCATTGAAATAATCTTCATCAAGCCATTGGTCGATGCTACCAAACATCAAGTTCTTTTCCATGTGGTGTCCATAAACAAGTGAATATGCATCTGTAAAATCAGGACTATTTCTATAATCTAGAAATATTGATCCAGATAACGAATACTTTCCATATGGATCTGTATTCAGATATGTTTCATTTGTCGTACCTTGCATAATTGGATAATCGATAGATGAATCATCTAACGTCAACCACGCTACATTACCACTGAGATCTTGTGTAAGCAGTTGTCCTTCACTTGGTTTGAACTTCAGCACAGATTTATCTTGTGCCTCTGCATAGACAGATAGAATATCAAATATTCCATAACACCCAATCAGAAACACGATGATCAAAACCGTTAGAATCGAACGGTCAAGACCTTTATCAATACTACGAATAACCTTTTTTAACTTTTCATCCATAAACAGCATAAGCTAAAGAGTATTTAACCCTTTAGCTTATTTACTCTTTACTCTTCATCTTCCTTTTTCTTTGATTTGATAATGTAGTAAGCAACACCTGCACCTGCTAAGATCGTTACAGCACTTGCTCCACCAACTTTCATTGCGATACCTGTTGGAACTACACCATGCTTATCGTTTGTATAAGCAACTGTAGAATCAGCTTCGATAGAATCATCTGTTACTGTTGCTGTTGTTCCTTTTACAGCATCCTTTTGTCCTTCTACTGTAGAAGTTGTAACTGTATAGTCACCATTTGCTTCAACAACTGTATAACCTGTTGTATTAGCAATACCTGTTAATTTAACTTGTTGACCATGTTGGATCCAGAAATCTTGTGTTACTGTACCATCTGCACCTACTGTTACAGTTGCAGGGTTTGTATGTGTATCTGCATTTGCACCAGTTGTTTTTGTTGTTGCATCAGCACCAGTCAAATCAACGTTATAAACTGTGTTTGCTACTGCATTTTTGATAGTTACTGTTACTTTGAAGTATTCATCTTGTGATGCTTGGTTTCCTGTAACAGTCTTACTGATTGTTAAATCAGATGTAGCATAAGTAGCTGTGTAACCTGTAGACTTATCATCTTGATCAATAGCTGTATCAGACTTTTCTGCATCTGCTTCTTCATCTGTATGGAATACATATCCACCAATCTTTAATGTTCCGTTATCATTCAACACGTAAACGTCAACTGCACGAGTGCTGTCAGCATCTTCTGTAACTGCTTGTGTTGAACCAGATTCAGTGATCACATAACGATAGATACCTGGTTCTTTATATTCAACACCAGTAAAGTCGATTGTTGCTGTCTTTGTAACAGAAGTTGATCCTGCATCCTTTGCATCAGAAGCAGCAAAAGTTACATCAGCAATTGTTGGCATAACGCCATTTGTTCTCACTGTGTCTCCACCAGAATAAACTGTTTGAGTTGTTTCTGTAGCAGTCTTAGCTGTACCTGCTGTTGCAGCATACTTGTAAGTTACATTAGGTACATTTGCATCTGCACTTAATTCAATTACTTTTGTAAAGTTAGATGTTGTTCCGTTAATTCCATCATAGCTTGTACCTTCAGCCATTACTGGAGCAGTTGCCATACCAACAGCAATCAATACTGTTGAGGCTTTTGTTACTTTGTTTAAGATTTTGTTCATTTACTTACCTCTCTTAAGCGTGTTAAACGCTCCTAAAAACCTTATTTATGCTTTTATACACGCTTATACTATACCATATAATCATTATATAACTGCATTTTTTTACTGATTTTAAAAAGAGGCAATGCTTTATTCATGCATTGCCCCTACTTCTTATTTGCTTTTTCTGAATTTTTTCTTCATTCCAACAGCAATTACTCCAACTGCAATCATGAATCCACCGAACATGAAGTACATGTTTGCACCTGTTCCACCTGCTTCAAGAGTAAGTGTTACAGTGTCATCTTTTACTGTATAAGTAAATTCAGTATTTCCATTATCTGGCAGTCTGATTTCAATTGGATCTGATAACAAGTTATATCCATCTGGAGCTTGTGTTTCAACGAGATAGTAAGACTTTGTATAGTCTGGTTCATTACCTGTGAAGTTTGCTCTTAATGGTAGATTTGTGAACACTACATAACCTGTATCATCTGTTTCAAGTTCCATCTTGACTACTGTGTCAGATTCTTTCGTTTCATTTACCCATTCATGAGTATCTTTGTTCATGTAGCAAGGAATCATGTTTCCATCTTCATCTTTCATGAACAATTGGAACTTAGCTCCTGCAAGTGGTTCATCATCAGAATTAACTTTTGAAATCTTCAACTTGCTTGCTGACTTGATTGCTTCATTAACTTCAATTGATGGTACAGTTCCGCTAGAATCTTCAGGCATTGTGAATTCTGTTGGTGTAGCTGTTCCATATCCTTCAGGAGTTTCAATCTCATCTAAACGATATGTATGTCCTGCTTTACAGAGTTTCAATAGTGCATCACTATCAAATACACCTTCATCATTTGTATACAACGCATGATCTGCATCAGCTACAACTACATTATCTGTGAGATCAGTCAATGTAAATCCTGCATTACTGATATTTCTTCCATACATATCTCTCTTTGGATATTGTTTGTTTGGTGGTGCTTGGAATAAATCATCAATTACTGTGATTTCGTTGTATCCATTCTTATGGAATGTAAATGATTGGTCAACATCCTTGAAGTATCCAGCTGGTGCTGATATTTCATGAACGATATATGTCTTACCATCTGTTAGTAGACTGTCGATCTTATAGAATCCTTCATCGTTTGCCTTATCCTTAGAAATCTTCAATGTTCCATTCTTATCATAGATACCATTTGCTGTATCGAGTTTCAATACAAGGTTGCTATCAGATACGGAGCCTTGATATACACCTACAATGAAGCCTTCTCCATCAACATCTGTTAATACGTTACCTAGTCCATCTACCTTACGTAAGTAAGCACCAGTATCATTACCAGCGTTATCCTGCATAAATGCTTGGATTGTATCAGAGTAGTTGAACGTTGTCTTTTCCCAACGAGCATACAATGTTTCAGATTGAGGTGCTCTATAAGTTTCGCCTGCATTACCTGCTTTCTTTGTATAGTTAGGATCTTTATACCATCCAATGAATGTTAATCCTTCCTTCGTTGGTGAAGGCAATGTAACTGTTGTGTAGTAGTAATTTGCTGTGATCGTATCATTGCTTGCTTGGTATGTATAATTTCCTGTTTTACTTGCATGTGTACCATACTTTCTATCGAAGAAACCATGTGTACCACTCTGCAATGTCCAGTTCTTGAATACCCAGTAAACAGTGTCACTAGCCTTTGCGTTATCTGCACCATCAATATTTGCATATGTGATAGTAGCTGTCTTATCGTTTGGAGTTGGTTGACCTAAGCTGATCTCAGTACCCCACTTATTTGTTAATGTTTGGTTAGACGCACTGCCATTCCATGTACCTTCAGATGGAACTACTGTTGCTGTATAGCTATTTGTTGACCAGATAGCATATAACGTTACAGTTGCTTTATCTGTAGCTGTGATATTAGCAGTTGACTTGTTACCCCAAGTAGCTGTTGTAGCATTTTTATTTGTAGACCATCCTAAGAATGTATGACCTTGCCATGTAAATCCTACATTTGGTAATGCTTGTCCATCGTCATATGTTCTAGAAACATTAGACATTGAACCTTGTACCGTTTCAATAGAACCTGTTGGAACATAACCTTGGTTTTTATCAAACTTAATCGTATAAGTATGTGCTGTCCATCCAGCATATACGCTTAAGTTATTTGTGTAATGCCACTTATTATTCAACCAGTAAGTACCATCATTTGTACAGTTACCGTTGCTACCAAATACCTTTGTACCATTTTTGCTATTTCCTGTGTAGAAACCTTCAAATGTGTAACCTGTTCTTGTAGCTGTAGCGAATTGATAATAGTCTGTACTATCGTATGTAACAGTAACGCTACCTTGTGATCCACTGACATTACCACTCATAGAAGCACCATTGCCATTTGCGTAAGCTGTCAATGTGTAATGATTTGCGTCCCAGTGAGCATATAGTGTTTGTGAACTTGTGAAACCTGTTGAAGTATCAACTCTAGTTCCACCACTTGCAGCTGTCCACCATCCGTTGAATGTGTAACCAGTTCTTGATGGTGTTGGGAACCATGAAACCTTACCTGCTGACCATTGTGCATTAACAGTACTGTTTTGAGAACCATAAGTTAATGTATTACCGTTGATCGTACAGTTACCACTTGCTATTGACCATCCATTAAATGTTACATTTGCGTTTACTGATCCTTGAGAAACAGAACCACCATTTGCATTTAATGAAATGACGTATGGATCGTGTGAGGCAGTCTTTGTGATAGTTGAACCCATCTGTTGTGTAACAGAAGTTGAAGTAACATTATCTACCCTACCGCCATTACCATTAAATGTGATTGTTGTATTGATTGCTTCCCACTGAGCAGTCAATGTATGATCAGAACCTGATAATGTAACAGTTTCACCAGATCCACCTCTTCTATCATTACCTTCATACCAACCTGTGAATCTCCAGTTTGTTCTGGAAGCTGTAGGTAAAGTTACTGTATAGCTACTTCCAGGAGTTACAGTTATTGAATCTGATGTTTTACTGATTGAACCACCATTAGCGTTATATGTAACATTATATGTTGTTTGGTTTAAAGTACCACCCAAGAACGTACACGAAATTACACCTGTTGTTCCTGTAAGTGAACCATGGTTTCCTGTGTACATATCGGTAAATGTAACGCCTGTAAACCTAGTTCCAGCACTAAATGTTGCTGTACCATTGCTATAAGTGTACCCACCGCAGCTCCAAGAAGAACTACTATAACCACTCTTGTTTGGAACAGACATACTTCCAGATGTTTTTGGTTGAATATAACCAGTTCCATAATACGCACCACCTGTCCATGTAGATTCTCCATCAGAATCAAATTTCCAAACCATATTTGTTTGTGCAATGAATTGGTCACCAATCTTCACATCTTCTTTTGTCTTATCATCAGAATCCATGATTACTGTAGATGAATTAATCAATCCGCTTAAATCATCATCATTTGCAATCAATCCACTGACAATACCTGCTGCTTCAGATGTTGAATTTGCATTTACATAGTAATTTGCATTATAGTTTGAAAATTCTTTTTTGATTCCATTATCTTCAGCTGCACCGACAGAAATAACTCCTTCAATACCCGCTGGATAATAACTCATTGCATTAGAAGAATAGTTACCTGCTGAAGCAACAACCTTAATTCCATCAGCAATAGCTTGGCTTACAAGATTAACAAATTCTTGCTTCTCTTCGCTTGCATCTGTTGCAATAGACATGTTGATGATATCTACATGTTGTTCTCTTGCGTACTGAACAGCTTGCATGATTGCACTCATGTAACCTGTACCATCAGAGTTCATTGCTTTCAAAGAAAGAATCAATGCTTTATCATTTGCGTTAGCTAAAACTGCTTTTGCAATTCCAGTACCATGTCCGTTCTCATCTTCATCACTTTCATCTGTGAAGTTCTTGCTTGCAATTGCATAATCAGAACTAACGCCTGTATCAATAACTGCAACGATCTTCTTACCTACAGAATCAGCGTATTCTCTTAATGTCATTCCTTCTGGTACAGCATCCGTAACCTTAGCTACTTCTGTATCAGAGATTTCTTCACCATCATTTGCCGCTGTTACAAATATGGCATCTTCTTCAGCTGAAACAGTTGCGACTTCTTTATATTGTTCTACAGCTTTTTCAGCATTTTCTGCTGTTCCATAATCAACGACATAGATCGTGTTACCAATTTTTGTATATTCAACGCTACCATTTTTTAGTTCTTCTTCAAAAGCCTCAGTATCAGAAGTGTTAAAGATAGCTTTTGTAGACTTTTGAACTGAACTAGCGTCAGCTTGTTCCGTCTGTTTCTTATTTAAAACACTAGAACTTACGGTCAATCCAGTAACTATTGCTAAAAACGCTACTATTAAAGCTATGGTAAACCGTTTTTTCTTTAATTTTCTCATGCCTTTTTACCCCTTTCATTAGAAGAAAAGCCCTATTCTCATTTTGAATAAGGCTTTTTAGTTACTGAATCATTCTCCAGTACTCACTACTGTACTAACTTTGACATTTGTTACATGTCCTTCACTCTCTACATAATATCCAGGAGTTGTAATATAAACATCCTCTGTAGAGCGTTTGTATCCTTCAGCAATCTTTGACTCATGGATTCTGTAAGTATGGTTAGCTTCTTGTAGGTATTGTCCTATCTGGATCCAACCATATTCGCCTGCATCCTTCGTACTAATCAATGCGATTGCTGTATCATCAGATGTATCATCTGTTCCATTTGTATCATAAAGTGTGAATTGGAATTCAACTCCATTCTTTGCGTAGTCTGCCAAGATTGGATCACCATTCTGATCTTCCTTACGGAACTCAGCTTTAATTGTTGGATCAACCATCACGATATCTCCATCACCTAAAGAGTTAACTGTGAACATTACATCCTTTGCTTTGTAGTATCCATATGGATAACCGATTTCTTTACATACATAAGTTGTCTTGTAGTTAAGATATTTACTTACATCAGCATAACCCTTTTCAGAGTAACTAGATGTACTTGTATCAATCGTTGTTACAAGTGCCTCTTCTTCTGTTGCACCTTCATCAAGTTTGTCTTGATTATAGATTGCTAAGATGAAGCCTTTATAACTTCCATCCTTGTCTCTGTATGTCTTTAATAGGTTTCCATTTTCATCTACTTTTCTTAAATGGATATCTAATGGCTTATCACTTAATGTTGTCATTTCGATATCATCACTTGTACCATCATAAGTTAATGTAGCGTATTTATCAGGTGCTACATCGTATCCATCAGCAGATTCAGCTTCATGAACTCTGTAAAGTGTTCCACCTGTTAGAGTGATGTACTTTGTTATATCGAAGTAACCCTTCTCTACATAGCTCTTATCGTTTGTATACAATTCACATAGCAATGTATCATCATCTGTCGTATCATCAGTACCATTTGCATCATAGATTTCTAATTTAAATGGTTGATTTGTTTCATTGACAGTCAATAGATTTCCATCTGTATCAACTTTTCTAACTCTCCACTGGATCTTCTTGTTTGTGAATTCCACCTTCATAACAGTGTTCTTATAAACTGTGTTAGGAACTGTGAATGATACTGTTTCTTCACTTAAATAATATCCTTCAACTGTTGCAATTTCCTTAACGTAGTATGTCTTACCTGCTTCTAAAGTGTAGTTATCAGATAGCTTGTAAGGTTCATCCGTTGTTTGCCAAGCAATAAGTGGTGTGTCTACACCTGCAACAGCATCCTTGTTATCGAATAACCCTAATGTAACACCTGCTAAGTAGTTACCAGTATCCTTGTCTTTCTTAACAACTGTATATTGGATTCTTTCATCTGTTAATGTAAGAGTATAAGTATCCTGTTTAACAGATTTTGCTTCAGACCATGTTTTTGGAACTGTGAATGTTACATCATCTGTTGGATAGTAGTAACCTGCTACTGTTCCAGATTCATGAACTTTATAAGTCTTTCCAACTTCTAGGCAGTCGGCAGGAATTTCAACTTTATCTTGATCAGATGATTCAAATTCTGCAACGGAATTATTTGTTGTTGTATCAATAATCTGGATTTTAGCACCTGCAAGTCTATTTCCATCTTGATCACGTTTCTCAACATAGAAATGAATCTTGTTATTTGTGACATAAACGATATTTTGATCTAACTGTGCTACTTGTGATTTTGCACTAATCGTAAATGGTACAACTGTATCATTCAAATAATATCCGTTCTTTGTTTGCAATTCTTTTACATAGTATGTTTGACCATCATTGACATTAGATTCAATGATATGTGCTTCAGTTGTTGTTGACCATGATTCCATCAATTGCGTACATGCTTGATCGGAATACAATCCTAATTCGATGTTATCAACTGGTACATTGTTTTCATCAACTTTTAATACAGAATACTTGATTCTGTTATCCTTGATCTTGACTGTTTGTGTAACACCAATATTTGCTAAATAGTCATTTACAGTAAATGAAGTAATTTCAGCTTGGAGATAGTATCCATTTGGTGCTTTTGTTTCTTTTACTGTATATGTTTGACCTAGAGTCAATTTTGTATAATCAATCTTGTGAGCTTCCTTAGTACTTGTCCACTCATCAACGATATTGTTGTTGGAGTCATATAACTTTAGTTCTGCTCCTTCAACATATTCATCTGTTTCAGCATCTACTTTAGCTACTTCATAATCTAAATGCGTATTATCAACTGTTAATGCTACATAGCCATCAGCAGATAATACACTATCACTTGGTTTGTATTCAGAAACAGTAAATGTTACATCTTCTGTTCTGATGTAGTAACCAGCAGGAACAGCTGTTTCATGGATTCTATAAGATTCCCCTGCTTCTAACAAGGAACTATCAATGTAATGATAGTCACCATCTGTGACCCACTCATCAATAATTGATCCGTATTGGTTTTGTAATTGTAATGTAACTCCTGGAAGTGGTTGTCCTGTTTCTTTATCTGTCTTAATGACCTTATAAAGAATTGGACTATCATCCATTGAGAATGTTTGCATATCTCTTTGAGCGTTTACTGTAAATGTAACTGGACTAGCTTTGTACCATCCCTTTGGAGATTTATCTTCTACAAGTTTATATGAAGCTGGTTGAACATTTGTATATGTCTTTCCACCACCATCACTTGTAAAGGAATCAATCTTTGTATTTGAGCCATTTGCGTTTACTTTATACAAACTCATTTGAGCACCGCTTAATCCGTTGCCATTTCCTGTTTTAACTAAAGTAATTGGACCGTTTGAACCAGTGATCTTTACAGTTGCACTTGTTGTTTGAGTACTTGGAGTACCTTTAACTAACAAGTTCTGATAACCAGAAGCATAAAGAACCATTGATGTTCCTACATCGCTCAAATCATCAGCACCTTTACATTTTGCTGTGATTGTTCTAGATACTTTATAGTCTGCATTATCAATCTTAACTTTGATTGTATTTCCACTCTTAGTAGCGTCTCCACCAAAGTCATTTTGTGTGATTTCACCAGAACTACTAAAGTTGCCATTTAAATCTGTAATTGTATAAGTTTCACCAATAATAGCGTTGTTGAAAGAGATACCTGTACCTGTTCCAACTCCACTACCGTCTAGATTTGTAACATCATTTCCATTTGAATCCGTAATCTTCCAATTCAATGTTTTTTGGTTAGCAGTGATCCAATTATCAACATCAGCAATAATTGCATTTTTACGATTGTCTACTTCACCATTCATGCTTCCTGCATGTGAAGTATTAACTCTATCCCAATAAACAGTACATGGAGAAACTAGATCCCAAATAGCTTCCTGAGTAGCCATGTAATCTAATTCATCTGTTCTACTACCATAGCCATATCCATAGTAAGTAATCAGTTGTAATCTTTGTTTCGTACTTGCATCCCAACTGTTCCATGCATCTAGCGTTGATTCGCCATATACAGCAGAAGTTGTTCCTGAGCCTGCAAATGTACCAGCCATAGCTTCGTATGGTTGGAAACAGTAGGCAGGTCTGCCTTGATAGAACGCCATACGGTATCTAAATGAAGTAGATAGCATGGTGTCACCTGCAATGTACTGAATGTAAGATGTAGCCTGTTTATAAATGGAAGTTTGTGCGTATACTTGCGTTCCAGTAATACTAGATTCTGAAACAATCGCTAATACGAATGCAAGCATTGCTATAACTATCTTTTTTAGTAGTGCCTTCTTTCTTTTCATTCTTATTCCCTTCCTTCCCTATTTGATACTCTCTACGATTTCTTTGTAGATCGTTTTCAACTCGTTTACTTGATCTTCATTTAGCTGATTGTTTTCTTCTGTAATTTCAAATCCATCAACCAAAGCTAAATGTGAACCTTTTATTTCTCCATCTTTAATACCTACTACAAATGGCAGTACAAAGTTGTAACTGCCATCTTCATTTCTAGGTATCAGACTGTCGTAATCACTTAGCATCCGATTTGTTATCTCATTTTGTTCATCTTCTGTTTTTGAAGTAATATCTGAAGATCTCACATCTATGTAATACAGATTTGTTTCTTCCTCTTTTGCAACTTCATTCAATATTGGAATTGCTAATTGAGAGTATTGATCATCAGGAAAACCATAGACTAGAACAGCTGTTCCTGTTTGTGTTTCTACCATCTTCAAGGAATCATCCATTGATATCTGATAAAAGTTTGGATCTTCAGCTAGTCCTGAATAGCGTGCCATATCAAGTGGCAACGAAATTGCTTCATAATCTCCTGCATATTGATAATTTGCTTGAAGTTCTGTAGCACTTCCATAATCTGTAACACTATCTTCTTTTTTACTTGAGCATCCAGTCATCAGAAAGATACTCGCTATCATCAATTTAGTTATTTTCTTTTTCTCTAATTTCTTCATGATTCTCTTCCCGACTACTTTCTACTTCTTTTTGATTTGTCCTAGTAGCTTTTTTCTTCTTTTTCCTACTAGGACGATTTTTATCTTTGTTTTTCTGGTTAAGATAAATCCTGTAACCATTCATCAAAATAAATGGTGCCAGAATAATAAGTGCTAATAATGAAGCATATTTGATTGTGTCCATATACTGACTCAATTCAAATCCACCATCTTGTAGAGCTACTTCTTTACTACCAACTAATTCACCTTTGACCAAAAGTCTATGTGTGTTTACTCCATAAGGTGTACATGTGTACAGCGTTACTAGATTCTTTCCTTCTTCTATCTGGATATAATCCGTTTCATCAGTTGGAAGAATCGTATCAATCTCAACGACCTTATACTCATATTCTCTATTCAATACCGTGATATAGAAGCTATCGCCTTCATCTAGTTTTCCTAGATCCGTAAACAATCTTGCATTTGTTAAAGCGGAATGTGCTGCAATAATTGCATGTACGTTTTCTCCTTCCACTGGTAAAGAAGAACCATACCAATGCCCTGCTTCTGCTTGCAAGTCATTTTCTGTCGTGCCATGTGAAATTCCTACATTGATATCAATCTTAGGAATTCTTATCGTTCCTATTTCTTTTGCCTTTGTAGGCAAGGATTCATAGGTTTCATCAGTGGCAGTCGGTCCACGGTAACGGAATGTTTCTTGTTGCTGTTCCTCATATATCGTTTCGTTATACTTTTGACACTCTTCTAACATTTGCTGAAGTTCTTCATCTGTGTAAGATGACATTGTGCTGTTATATGAACGAATCGTATTTTGGTTGTATATCTTGTTCAAAAGATCCGCTGATGATGGAAACATCAAAATGTACCATCCAACGATCAGGATCAGAACAATCAATATATTCAGAACGTCTACTTTCTTTTTCTTTTTTATTGTTGTCATAAATCTCCAATCTTTTGAAGCAATCCACCAATGGTCTTTTATGCATTTGAAAGTGATGAATTGCTCCAAAAGAAGCAGGTCACGCACTCACCTGCTCTTTTGTTGTGTCTATGAATTTATTAGATTTGATGTGGTGCAATATTGCACCACACTTTTTTAATTCATTTGTTCTTTGTTTTCTTTTCTCTTTTTAATGAAAACAAGAATTAATGCAGCGGAAATCATTCCTGCACCTGCAATGTACCAAACGTAGTTACCTTCACCACCAGTTCTTAGAACCTTGATAACTTCATTGTTCTGAACTGTGAATGGAGCACGACCTGCATCCAATCTTGCTAATGTTGTTTTATATGAAGCAAGGTCATAGTTAGCTAAGTCAGTTGGCTTGTTTCCAGACCATACATAAGCATGTTCGATAGAACCATCTTCTAATGTCTTGCCTGTCTTAACTGGAGCTACTAATTCTACATAGAATGGAGCTGCCATTAAGTTTCTACCCTTAGCTGTAGCTACTTCAGTGATTTCGTAAGTTCTAGCATCAACACCTAATAATGTTAATAAACCAGTCTTACTGTTTGGAGTTACATACTTAGTGATGAGCTTTTCATCAGCTGCTTGATCTAATGTATCAGTGTCAGCATCCCAATCGCCACCATCTGTTCTCTTATCCCAAACTCTATAAGTACCGTCACCAGTTCTGATGAAGATCAAATCTTCCCATTCACTGTTGTCAGCTTCTACATAGTCTTCGGAGCCTGCCTTAACAGAACCGCTAACTGTGAACTTAACTGCACTATAGTTGAAAGAAGCACTTGTCTTATCTTCGTTTGTATCGTTCTTAGAAACATAACCTGCTGTTCCATCTGTGAATACCTTTGTTAAGTCTAATTCATATGTGAACACTTTAGTTGTGTTGGAATAGTAATCATGTTCCATTGTACGATCTGTAGCATATGTTAAATAAGCTGTGTTTTGGTTAGTTGCTTCTGGATGTTGATCTGTAGCACCATCAGACTTTGTTTCATCATATGTAACGTCATAAGATGTATCTGTCTTAGTTTCATCAATCACTAATTCATCAGCTAAATCACCATCTTTTAATGTTTGTTCATTAGAAGCATTTTCCTTGATAACAACTCTTTGGTTGCCATATGTATCTGTACCGATTAAAGCATCCTTTGTAACTTCACAATCATATTTGATGTATAAGTAAGAAGCAGAGTCGATATCATCCATCTTAGCAAGACCTTGACCTGTTACTGTTAATGTGTAGGATTGCTTGTCATCAGCAAATTCTAATTCATAGTCTTCGCCTTCGATGAATGTTTGAGTATGATCTGTGTAATCATTCCAAGCACCTGTTGTTAATGTAACTGTGAAAGAAGTATGATCAATGAGCTTTAAGCCTTTTGTCATTCTATCTGTGATCTTGTAAGTCTTGTTGTGCTTACGAGTTTTTGTAGCAGAGTTAGCTTGATCAGCTGGTTGTTCGTTATCAATATCATCTGTTAATCTAGGAACATCAGCAGAGATAACTTGAGTAACGATATCACCGATATTAGCATCAATCTGGTGTACTAAACCTGTACCTGTATCAACACTTGTACCATTTGGTAAGTAGTTTGTTTGAACCATGTTACATGTTGTCTTTTCGCTAGAAACATCGTTTCCGTCATTTCCAGTTAAACCTGTTCCATCGTTTCCACTGTTTGTGTTACCAGCATATTCGTTAGTAACGATATCCTTATGGATATTGATTGTGGAGTTCTTTGGATATGCAACAATGTCATATTGCCATGCTGTACCAGCTTGGTATGTTGTACCATCAACATCAATTTCTGTGAGGTTTGTCATAGGAACTGATAGTAAGAATGGTGAAGATGGTGAAGCGATATCAGCGTATTGAGAACCACCTGCATCTTTTCCACCTGCTTGTAATCCAGAATCTTCTGTACCTGCATCAGATGTATCACCTTTATCACCTGTTAATACATCATCATTTCCGTCTTCTACATATTCCCAATATGTATCATGTTTGCTTAATGCTGAATGTTCCCAGTCAACTTCGCAAATCAAATAAAGACCTAATTCTAGGTTATCAATGCTTGTATAACCATATTCATCTGTTGCATCAAATGTTTTAGCATTAGCACTTTGTCTTAGGTATCTATTCAATGCAACTTCACCAGTAACAGATTCACTGCCATCAGCTAATGCTGCTGCACGGTTAACTGTTTGGATCTTTTCATTGAGTTCATCACTTTCATAGTGATCATCAGGGTTACTTGTTGTATCATCTCCTCTACCATCTGTAATTACAGTTGATGTTGAAGCTGTTAAAGCATTGTCCCCTAGGTACTTGTTCATAATATCGAAGAAACCTTGATCGATATTTGTGTAGTAAGTACCAGTTGTGTTGATACCACCTTGATGAGTGTCTTCAGTAACTTGTTCGATATCAGCAACCTTTACTGCTTTAAATTTGACACCTGCTTCTGGCATGATGTCGTTGTCTCCGACTGTTTGTCTAACAGCACCTAGCATATCTTCTTTAGAAGTTGCTAAGGAAACACCGTCTGCATCAACAGTCTTACCGTTGTTGTCTAAATACTTATATAAAGTAATAGAACCAGTTTTAGTTCTGTCGATTACTGGTGCAGTACGTTCTGTTTGAGCATAAACGTTTGTTGGCACCATCATCAAAAGAGCTAGGGCAGTCGTAGATAAGCGACTGCAAATCTTTTTGATTTCCATAAATCTTCCTTTCTGGGCTTTCCCCTTCCTATGAAAAAACAGAATAGTTCTGCCTATTCTGCTGTTTCCTTTTTATGCTTGCCACTAGCAAGCAAATAGATCAATAACGCTAATGCTCCACCACCGATCATCATAGCAATGATGATGTAGCTTCCTGTACCAGTGTGAACATTGTCCCACTGAGTAGTATCGTTAATGACCGTAACTTTTACTTCTGTTTTTGGCTCGATTTTTCCTTCTTGGTTTTTATAGCCAGTCAAATATGGATCAACGTTTGCCTCAACTTCAGTTACTTTATAATCTGTTCCTGTTGGAACATCATAAATCGTAATACTTTGATTTCCTTTGATCGTTAATACATCACCATCTTTCACAGTGCTTTCTGTTCCATCAGCAAGTTTTGCTTTATAACTTCCTTCAGCACTTAGATTTACTGTTACATGGAATACATTGTCATAGCTTGATGATTTACCAATCAATTTCTTTTCAATGTTTAAGTCTCCTGCAATGATCTGTTTTGGATAAACAACAACATCAAAGTTCCAACTATTTGATTCTTCGTTTGTTTCAGGTACGGAAACTAAAAATGGTTTCGAGCGTACATGATATCTAGTTGTGCTTGTTTCTCTAACAAGATAAGCACCAACTGGAAGTGTATACGTTGCGTAACCATTCGCATTGATTACCATTGTTTTTGTGTATCCTGCATTAGGGTTTTCTTCATAGTATGAAATGACTTTTTGCTCATATTTATAAGCATCATCATCGCTTTTTTCTTCGATCTTTGTAAAGTCGATTTCGTCATCCAATGGAAGATACTTACCATTTGTTCCATCTGTGATATCTCTTCCAATATCAGCGACCTTCATTACAGTGAATTCTGCTCCTGTGATAGGAATTGTTTCATCTGAATCATCAAAATATTTGATTGTTAGATTTGCTGTATCTCTATCAATTGTTGGATACTTCGTTAGATCAGTGTCCAATTCCTCTGCATTTAAAGGAACGAATGAAGCACATGCTATAGCTCCAAGTATGACAGATGTAACTATTTTTCTAAATTTACGCATGTGACTTCTCCCTCTTCTTTAATAGAATTGCAACTGCTCCAACTCCAATTAGAATCGATCCTGCAATGTAATAAATGATGTTTCCTTCACCACCAGTATTGAGTAACTTGTTGCTATTGTTTAATAGACTGATATTTACTCTACCGTTGGATAAAGCAACTTCATCATCATAGTTCGTACCTTTGATATCATGTTTATCTAAGTAGAATGGTTCTTCACCAGACCAGATATAAGCATGTGCCAATGAACCATTTTCAAACTTTGTATCAGATTCATCAACAACCTTATTAGCTACCAATCTAACAGTGAATGGTTCTGCCATGAGTTGTTGACCTTTATCAGTGGATACTTCAGTAAAGATGTAATCTCTACTATCTAATCCCTTGATATTTAGACTGCCATCAGCATTCGCATAAACAGTATCGACTGGCTCATAGGCAATGTCGTATTTTTCGTTGTAGATACGATAGATTCCTTCATCTTCTTTTACAAATTTCAAATCAATTTGATTTGTATTTCCATCCTTCAATTCATAGGACTGAACTTGGAAACCTACATTTGTTAAATCAGATGTTTTTGTCATCTTTCTAAATGTCTTAGTAATGTCGATCTCATATGTATAGACCTTTGGAGTGTTTGAATAATATTCATGTTCCAATGTTCTATCTGTTGCATAAGTCAACTTTGCTGTGTTTTGGTTTGTAGCATCAACTGTTTCACCTGTATCAGCACCATACTCATATGTATCTGTACCAATCAATGCATCTCTTGTAACAAATGCGTTGAATCGAACATACATATAAGATGCTACTTGTAAGGCATCCAGTTTATCTAAACCAGCTTGTGTGAGTTCAATGTCAAAACTCTTACGATCATCAGCAATCGTTAATGTGTAATCTTCTGCATCTAGAGCAGTATTGTTTCCATCCCATGTATCTGTACCAAGTGTTACAGAAACTAGTTCTTTGAAATCAAGACCTTTTGTCATTCTATCTGAAATCTTGAATGTCTTGTTCTTCTTGCCTTCTAGTAATGCAGGAACATCAGCTGAAATAACTTGTGCTACTGTATCACCAATGTTTGCATCTAATTGATGAGTTAATGAAGAACCTTCATCTAATGAAGTTCCATCTTCTAGATAATTGCTTTGGTTGTAGTCACAAAGTGTTTCTGTATCATCCGTATCAAATCCATCATTGTTTGTATCCTTCAAAGCACTATTTGTAATGAAATCTTTGTGGATTCCCATTGTGCCATTTTTAGGATATGCAGATACATCATAGATCCATCCTTCACCTGACTTATAAGTTGTTCCATCATAAGTAACATTGTTTAGATTCGTTGCAGGTAGTTGCATCAAGAATGGTGAACTTGGAGAAACGATATCAGCATATTCGCTACCGTTTCCTGTATCCATTGTTCCTTCATCAACTGTCTCCCAGTATGAATCATGTTTTGAAATAGCTTTATGTTCCCAATTTACTTCAGCTACCATGTAAAGACCTGGATAGATGTTATCTACCTTTGTTTTACCGTATTCGTTTGTAGCAGCAAAAGTACCTTGAACTGGTACGCTCGTATCTTGTACTTTTGATCTGAGATACGTTTCACCAGTGCCATTCACCTCTGTTCCGTTCACTGTCATTGTAAATCGAGCTGTGTTTAGCTTTTCTAAAGCTGTTGTTACTGCTGTAGGTTCATAGTGTTTTTCTTCATTCATCTTGTCAGCATCAATATCAGCTGTTGCTTTAGCAGAAGTTAAACCACCGTAAGTAATCATCTTGTCTAAGAAATCAGCTTCCACGTTTGTGTAGTAGATTCCTGATTTATTGTTATTACTTACTTGTACAGCATCCGCTACTTTGATATAAGAAAATTCAACTCCCTTTTCTGGAAGCATCTTGTAGTTACCAGTAGCATTTTGAATCGCATCTAATTGCTCATCAACGTTGTTGGCTAAAGAACTACCATCAGTTTTGACAGTTGTATTGTCATTGCTGACATACTTATACAAAGTGATACTACCTGATCTATCAGCATCATAGTCACTATAGACTGCCTCTCCTTTTGCTAACAATGGCAAGATTGAACTGCCAATGCAAGCTAGGGACAACAATCCAAGTATGATTTTCTTTCTTCCTTTCATCACTTCCCCCTTTCCTATAAAAAAAGCCAGTTGTTTAAACTAGCTATTTTATTTCCTAACATTCTTTATCATCTTCTATATCCAAATTTGCTTCGATCTTGTTCCTTAATGTCTTTCTAAAATTTTTAAGACCATCACTGTCATGTACATTCTGTGCTGTCAATACAATGATATTGAATAGGTGTCCAATCACTCGTTTTGTAGTCCAAGCAAACATAATTAAACTTGCTGCTGCACGAAAGATTGTTTCAAATGCACCGCTGCTCTTCCAGATACCATTGGCATCCGCTGTAATTGCTACAATCGTATATAGCATTGCAATGAACAAGATTTCTTTTGGATAAAAATATTTTGTATCACGATTGAATAGATATAACTTTCTCAACAATTTCTTCATAGTAGCTTTCCTCTTTATGCTTATAGTATACCATATAATTAGAATTGTTAATGAAGTTATATATGAATTTTCTGACGCTGCACGCCAGATAAACTGTCATAGTAGCTTTGAAGTGTGTTTATCCTACTAGGACAATTTATTTACCTAGCAGCATCGTTATTTTTTCTTAAATAGATTTTTAAAAGTTGCATCAAACAATGACATAAATCCTACAAGTACTGTTAGGATTCCAAAGATTAATAATCCAATGGAATTGATGTGCATTAGTCCAGATGTGTTGATGTTGTAGATTGCAAAAGCAATGATTACTACTCCTAGTGCAACGTACACAAAGAAATCTTTCTTTTCTTTTGCTGACATTTGTTTAAATTTTTCAATCATACTTTTCTCCCTAATCTTTTTTAAACATATATTCGTTATTGACCTTCCATTCGTTTATCTTTGCTTGATCACCAGATAAAACGATCTTTGCTAGATCAATATACTTTGTTTGCCAATAATTGATGGAGTTGTCTTTATACATGACAATCTCTTGATGCGTCATAGCTCTGCAATCACTCAACTCGTAGTAGATTGCTTTCTTCTGTTTATAGCCATTTGTCCAAAGTTCATATTCTTTGGCAGACTTCTTAGGAACCATGTTCTTTTTCTTTAATTGATTCTTTGTATAAAGATCCATGTCTTTATACTTTCCAAAAGTCCTTATCGGCTCATAAAATGGATTTTTCATATCATTCCCCTTCTGGAGTAGCAGTTGCTTCAGCTGTTGCTTTTGGTTCTTCAGCTTTTGTATCTTCCTGCTTGCTCTCTGATTGATTTAATAAATCACCAATAACTGATTTACCATCACTATTCAGAACATCTTGTAATGTTCTTCCTTCCAAAGAGAATGTCCCCATGTTCAACGCTAAGTTCTTCTTTGTACCATCTTCTAATGTAGTCGTTACGATTGCATAGAGATTGATAGAAGATTTACCTGCTGTTGTAACATTGATTGGAATGGTTGTTTCTGTACCATCCACGTTCATCGTAATAACTGTATCGCCTTCTGCCATATCGCTATAATCAGAAGCCATTAAGTAATCGCCTGCTGTTAGATTATCTGTTGCGTACTTTCCAACAACATCAGATATATTGTCATATAAGACAACGGAATCATTCATTGTCGTTCCATCAGCTTTGATGACATTCTTACCAGACATATCGTTATACTGTTCTGTTGTAATCATTACAGATTCAACATCATCTTTTGTAATGACTTCGCCTGCCTGAACATCGCTCACCAAATGGATGACTTTCTTTTCTGTGGTTGATAATGCAGGATTCATGCTAGGAATCACTCCGTAGAGGCACAGAAAAGCAAATACAGCGACAAGAATAGATGCAACAGTAATTCCTACCATTGTTGCCATTTTGATTGTATACGCCTTTGGAATGGCGTTAGATGAAGCAACAGGAATCTCTTGTGTATATTCAAGTTCATCTTCCTCTTCACCATCAATATCATTTTCTATCTCTTGCTGTTTTTGCTGTTGCTTTTTTAAGCGTTCTGCTTCGGCTTTTGCTTTCGCTTCTTCCTTAGCTTTACGCTTTTCTTCTTCAGCAATCCTTCTAGCTTCTTCTTGTTCAGCTTTCTGTTTTTCTTGCTCTTCTTGTTTACGTTTCTTTTCTTCCTCAGCAAGTTGTTGCTGTCTTAGTTTTTCTTGTCTTTCTTCTTCCTTCTTCTTTTGCTTTTCCAGTTTTCTTTGTTCTCTGATTTCAGCAAAAGTAGGTTTTTCTTCTTCACTCTTTTCGAGATCTGATGCGACTGGAGCTTTTGTTTCATTAGAAACTGTCACAGTAGCTTTTTCTTCTTTATTGCTACTAAGACGATTTTTTAATGGCGTAACATCTATCTTTTTGTTTCCAATCTCAAATTCATCTTTTTCTAACCATGAATATTCTTTATCACCGAGTGTTATTTTTTCAGGAATCTCATATTCAAGACCTCTTCCGTTCTCACTTTCACCACTCAGAAACAGAACGAGTAATTTTACATAGTAATTGTCAGGCACTCTGCTGCTTTTTCCACTGATGATATTTCCATAGTAAAAATCTGTATATACGGGTTCTGAATTACTATCATTTCTCAAGGGAATTTGTGTTATTAGTGTTTTCCCAACTTCTAATTGTTTCATTCATTCCCACCTTTCTTTTAATACTCTTCTCTAGCAACTTCTTTTCCAATTACTAGATGCCTTTTTGTATCGTGCCATTTAACACACGTTTGCAATGTAACAAGATAATCCATATTTGTTATCTCTGTTCCATCAACAGGAGTTATCTGCTGATGTGCATTTAGCCATGCTACATAATTTGAATAGATCTCTTCTGTATAGAAGTTTTTGATTTTAAAATCAAAGTCTGCATTTGCTACCGTGTCATATTCCGTAACATATCCAATTTCATAAGTTCTTACACTATCTTCATACCAAATCTTAAACTGATGATGCATATCATAAGCATCTTGATTCACCAATGTTTCTAGTGGTGAAAATCTAGCTGAAGAATCGTAATAAACATTATGTCCATAGATCGTAATGTTTTGATTTTCTTTGTTACATGCGTAATCAAAATAGATAGAACCTTCAGTGTTATAAGTTCCATCTATCCATCTTCTTAAGTAATAATCATTGTCATTTGCTTGCACGATCGGCTCAGAAATAAATCCATCCTGAAACTCGATATAAGCGATGACGTTAGGATACTGCTCTTTCAAAGCATCAAATCCTTGTTTTGTCATTTGATAGCCTTCATTAGAATCATCTGTGTTTGTTTCAACGATCTTTTGAATAGCTTCATTTGCTTGATTGCTTTTATTTAATTCAAGCAACCATTTCGCAAGGAACACACCATCAACGATTATGACGAGAATGAGAATTCCTATGAGGACTCTCCTTATATTTTTCTTCATTGTGTTCTCTTACTTTCTTTTTTAGTGTTTCACAACTTTCTTCAAAGTTTTCCGTAGGATCATATCTTCTTTCTGTAATCACATTTGATACATAGATCATATCGTTCTCAACAAATGTTTCGATTGATTTTTTTGCGATTTCTTCATCAACATCAAATAATATTGAAAAAAGTTTTTCTGATCCAATAATCGTTTTTTGAAAAGTTGGTCCAGCATAATTTGGTTGATTCAAATGAAAAAGCGTTAATAGCTGTAACCAGAAAGCTAACTTTCTTTCTCCATCTTCTTCATATCGTATTTTTCTCATTACATTAGGATCTAAGCAATCATTCTTTTTGTTTAATTCTATTACCATCATTTATTATCCCTTTCTTAAGGTTGCCATGTATAACCTGAAGCATCACCAACAACAGGAATACATTGACCTGTACTATGTGCTGCTCTACATGCACCTTCACTAGCATAAAAGCCGCTACCAGAAGAAGAATTCTCTTCAGGAGCATAATATGTACTTGATTCTGATTGAGCAGGTTGAGCTTGTTCAACAGGTGCTTGAGGTGCCTGATAAGTATTTGTAGAAGGTGTATAGCTTTGTGATTGATTGTTATTGCTATACGTGCGATTTGTCGTAGTAGCTTGTTGCTGTTGAGCAGGTTGTGCTTGCTCTTCTGCTTCAGGAGTAGGAGTAGGCTTTGCTGTGATTGTTACCTTTACATCCTTTTGTGTAAAGTTACCATTGGCATCCGTAGCAGTAACAGTGATCGTTTGATCCCCTACTTTCTTTGTGTCCACGGAGCTAATGGCAGTCACAGTTAAACTGTTTCCGCTTGCATCAGTAGCAGTTACATAATCACTGAGTTTGAATTTCGTTTCTTCTTCCAAACTGATATTGTCCTTGACCTTGATCGTTGGACTTTTTTTATCATTTTCATTAACTTCTACATCTTGTACTTCTATTGTTTGATTTGTATTACTATCATCTGCATTACTCACCATAGCTGTAACACTCACAATAGATAGTGTTGCAACTGTTGCGATGACAATTCCGAAAGGAATCATCAAATATTTTTTTGTATTCATACTCATGATTCCTTTCTGCTTGTCAAAGCTAAAATTAGGAGAAAATGCTCAAATATCTAATTGAAAAGCACAGCCGAACAATAACAAAAAACGCTGTGCTTATTTTGTTTGCATCATGATATTGCGGATCATAATGCAGGAGTCATTACACCAATGTTAAAGATGCAACACATTGATGTTTGCCACCCTGGAAATGAGGTGACTGAAAACCTAGGCTTGATACAGGTCATTACCCCATTACAAGCATGTATGTCTAGCAGCAAATATCGGGAGGCTACTAGACACGAACAATATATTCTGTCCCCTTATAGAGAGTTCCCTATGCAGAGACATAGAGGTGCAATAGCTTTCGCTACTGCACAAGAGTGCATTTCAGCACTACTCAAGAAAGATTTTCTCTGTCCGTGATATCTACCTCTTCCAAAGTACAGACAGATTTCGAGAGGCTACTGTTGGTACAGTAACATATGAAAAAAGAGCCCGCTTTGAGATTTCCCTCATTGCAGACATAAGGAAAGAAGAAATAGGCAATTTATTTTCTTCTTTCGTTCTTGGCATGGTAGTTTTTTGTTTTTGTGTAGGTTCTACCTGACCTATGGTTTGTGTGGCACATTATTGGATGGCTACCAACTTTGTGCATAAGAAAGAGAGATTGCTTTTGGCAGTCTCTCTATTTTGATGATTTATTTACTTGTTTCTTTCTTTCTAGAAATAACAATGTATAGACCTGCAATAGCGATAATCATCATACCGCCTGCAACTAATGGAATACTTACGCCTAATGACTTGTCCTTATCGTTCTTGATAGTTACGACTACAGCAGCATCCTTTGTGAATCCTGTGTCTTCAGTAGCCTTAGAAACTGTGAACTTATCATCTGTCTTCTTGTATCCTGTAGGAGCCTTAGCTTCCTTGATGTAATAACCACCGTTATCATCATTCCACTTAACTTCCCAAGTAACAGTTCCATCGCTTCCTGTTGTACCCTTAGCAACTAATTTATTTGTCTTAGCGTTATAGAGTTCAAGTTCTGCACCTGCTAATTTCTTAGAAGCGTCAGAGGAATCAACTTTTTCTGCCTTGATGTATTCCTTAGAATGATTGTCCTTAACGACTAATACTTGGTATACACCAGCTTCACCTGTAACAGTGAATACTCTATCTTCTACTTTATCGAATCCGAATGGAGCTTCATCTTCTCTTAAGATGTATGTTTCTCCACCTACAACCTTATCAGAAACATCTGTTCCTTCTTCAGCATCTGTAGTTGTGAATTCATATACTACCTTATCAGTACCATCTTCATTCTTAGCAGCTACTACATTTCCTTCTTCGTCAGTTGTAGTTTCAATGATCTGCATCTTAGCATCAGCTACTGCCTTACCACTTTCATCTACTTTTCTTACAGATACAGCTGTTGTAGCATCAACCATTGTGATAGTGATTGCTTCATCAGTTGCAGGATTGTAGTAATCAACTGTGAATTCGATTCTGTTTGTCTTGTATACACCAGCAACGATTTCTGTTTCGTCAAGTGCATAAGAATGACCAGCTACTAATTGATTTACTAAATGGAATTTTTCTCCTGTTGTAACACCACCGTTAGGTAGTTCTACCTTAGCAGGATTGCCTTCTTCATCAGTATTTACATATTCGCCCTTTTCATTCTTTGTGATATCTGTGAGTTCAAGAGTTACGCCCTTAACGGAGTTGCCCTTGTCATCAATCTTTTCAATGTAGTAATCAACTGGTTTATCAACTACTACAGTTGTTTGATCCATACCATCTTCTGTGATAGTTGCATCCATATCTTCAGAGAAGTAGTAACCATTTACTGTTGATACTTCATGAATCTTATATGTTTCTCCAGCTACTTCATTTTGAACTCTATGAGAAGTTTCGTTACCTTCAAGATCTACATCATAGTAAGAAACAGTTCCGTCAGCCTTAGTGATCATTACTGTGTATGTGTACTCAGCTGTTTCACTCTTGCTATCTTCATCCTTCTTATCTTCTTTATCTGTATCAGGTGTAACTTCACATGCGTCCTTATCAGCATCTGTTGAACCATTTGTCACAGTAGCTTTTTCTTCTTCATCAGTAGTTGTCTTCTTAACAACTGGAATGATCTTAGTGATTGTTCCATCTTCTGATTCGTAAGTTACTGTTTCACCCTTTTGTAATGTTGTAACATCTTCTGTTGCAATATCAACGATATGTTGACCTGTTGTCCATGTATCAACTACATTTCCTTCAGAATCTAATACTTCTAATACTGCACCATTTACTTGGTTGCCTTGACCATCTGTCTTAGTAACATTATGGATCTCATCAACCATGTAAACCTTTTGATCTACACCGTTATCTGTAACAGTGAATTCAACTGTTGTTGACTTGATATATCCTAGAGGAGCTGTGTCTTCAGAAAGAACATATGTCTTACCTACTTCAACGCCTGTTGGATAATGTGTTTCAGTTGTAGATGTCCAAGAATCAACGATTTCGCCTGTTTCCTTATCAGTCAATGTAAGTTTAGCACCTTCGATTTCTTGTCCACCAGCATCAACCTTAGAGATTGAGATCAACTTGTTTGTCATTGCTTCTGTTTGGTCTTTACCATCATCTGCAACTGTGAACTTGTGATCTAATGCTTTTGCATATCCTTCAGGAACTACTGTTTCAGAAGCGATATATGTCTTACCTGCTACAAGGTTGCTTACATGGTAGTTACCATCTGCTGTTGTTACGAACTTATCAACTACAGCCTCTTCAATCTTGTTACCATTCTCATCTGTTTCATAAACAGTGATTTCAGCACCTTCAACGTTTTCACCACACATACCGAGTTTCTGTAATGTTAATGTCTTATCAGTCATATCAACTGTTTGATCAACCTTAACACCTTCTTCATCAGCACCTGTTACTGTGAATTCGATATCTGTTGCTTTTACATATCCTTCAGGAGCAACTACTTCGTGAAGTGTATATGTTTTGTTTTCTTCCAAGTTAGCAATGTTGTGTTTAGAGCCATCAGAGATCCATGAATCAACTTCATTTCCTTCTTCATCAGTTACAGACATTTCTGCACCTTTGACTTCTTCTCCACCCATATCAACTTTGCTTGTTGTGACGATCTTATCAACTACGTCTAAGTGTTCGTTTTCTTTGTTACCATCTTCATCAGCACCCTTAACTGTGAATGTGATGTCTGTAGCCTTTACAAAGCCTTCAGCTGTAACAGTTTCGGAAATTGTATAAGTCTTTCCTTCTTCAAGGTTTTCGATCTTATGTTCAGTTCCGTCAGATTCCCATTCGTCAACTACGTTGCCTTCTTCATCTGTAACTGTCATTTGAGCACCCTTAACTTCTTCACCTGCTACGTCAACCTTAGAAGCTGTGTAGATCTTATCTACCATTGTTTCTGTGCTAACTGCACCAGTTTCGTCAACTGTGAATGCAATTGAGTTTGCTTTAACCATTCCAAGTGGAGCTAGATCTTCATTTAAGTAGTATGTCTTACCAATTGATAAGCCTTCTACATTGTGATCTGTTCCATCAGAGATCCATGAATCAACTACGTTACCTTCAGAATCAGTGATGCTCATTTCAGCATCTGCAATTTCTTCACCAGCAACATCTGTTTTCTTGAATGATGTCTTTGTGAATTCGTTTGTAACATCAGCCATTACTTCATAAACAGCTTTTTTAACGTTTCCATCTTCTTGTTCAAATACAATATCTTGAGGATCAGAAACTACTACGTTATCTGGAGCAGTTGTTTCTGTTAATGTGTATGAACCCATTGGTAATCCATCAACAGAAGCATTACCTTCAGCATCTAAGAAGATTTCTTCTACTGTTTCATAAGGATTACTTCTATCACCTGTTAATCTAACAGCTTGATCGCCTGCCTTAACAAGTACCTTGCCATCAGCAGGATTGATGATGTCTTCCTTGGCAGTCAATGTAAATCCAATCTTTTGGTAAATTTCAGATAGATCATATAGTTGAACATCTGCTTCTTCCCATTGAGTGAATTTCTTTGTGATATTCAATGTACCTGTGATCTGAGTGTTCTTAACTTCTGTATCAACGAAGTTAGTTCCTTCAGAATCCTTTTCAGTAATTGAAGATTCCTTAACAACAATTTCAATTGGTTCTTCTAACTTAGTAAATCCATCTGGTGTTTGAACTTCTGTTACATAATATGTTCCACCTTCAACACCTAATGCTGTGTATGCTACACCTGCATCATCTTCAGAAGGATTTTCTGTTACGAATGTACCAGTTTCTACATTGATCTTCTTACCATCAGCAGAATCAACGATCATCTTTCTTGTTACAGTAGAGAATGTATCATAAGTCTTGTTACCAACCTTTTGAGTTACATAGTTACCGTCAGCATCTTTGATCTTGAATTTTGCATTTGTTAATTCGATCTTTTCACCAGTTTGTAAAGATGTCTTTGTCATCTTCAATGTGTATAACTGGTGGTGGTTAGCTACATAGTAATGCTTTGTTGCTTGATTTTTTTCTGTTACGTTGAAAATTGCTCCATCATAATCAGCTACATTTCCTTCATAGTCGATAATGCTATCAGCATGACTTGATTGGAAAATGTAATATTCACCATAAGCTAAGTCTCTTGAATAAGCCATACCAGACTTATTAGTTGTAATTACATCATATTCCTTTGTTGTGAATAAGATGTTTCCATCAGCATCTCTCTTAACATCAGAATCATCTGGTGTAGGATTACCTTCTACATTTGGAGCAAATCCGAAGATTGCTTCATAAGCTGCTTTATAATCTCCACCGAACTTTTCATCAACTGTTGCCTTTAGAAGTGCTGTGAATTCAACGCCTTCTTCAGGTTTCATTGTTGTAGACATTCCGTTGTTTGTAGATGTTAACATTTTTTGAATGTCAAATTTACCAGTGAATACTTCATCCTTGATGTCGTATCTCTTATCAGCCATTTGACTATTTGTTGTGATATCAAATGTTGTTTCTGTTACAGAGTTGCCATCCATAGCAAATCCTGTAGGAGCAGTAACTTCTACGATCTTATAAGAACCGTAAGGAAGTGCATAGTCAACTGTTTCAAAGTAACCATTTTCATCTGTTGTAAATGTACCATCAGCTGTGTTAGCTGTACCTGTAGTTACATAAGATTGAGGTAACTTGATTGTTGCACCATTTGCGTAATATTCATCTTCAGAGAACTGACCATCACCATTTGAGTCAACCCATACTGGATTTGTAGATGTGTTGATGATCTTTAATGTTGCTTGAAGGTTTGTATTACCTTGTGCATATGTTCCAGTATCATAATCATTCTTCTGGAACATGAATCCACCTCTAATTACCTTTTCAGTGAATGTCTTATCACCAGATAAGAATGTTTGAGCGTTCTTATTAACGATCAATGTTTGTTCTGTTGTACCAGCTACTTGGTATCCTGTTGAAGGATTGATTTCCCTAACGATGTAACGACCTACTTGTAAGGAATCTAGACCTGCTGAATAAACACCGCCATTAGCTGTATTATAGCTCCAGATCTTTTCACCCTTGTTTGCTAAAGCAACTTGAGAAGAACTTACTTGATAGTCGTTGTCGTTGTAAACTTCGTAGTAAGCATCATCTAATGTTGCATTACCTTGACCTTCAGCTTTACCAGTTTCATCATCAACCTTAGTTGTATAGAAACCACCCTTGTTTGGAGTTTCCTTAACTGTGTAATCATTACCGCCAATTAATGTATAAGTTGTGTTAGAACCTGTAACTTTCATTACAACTGTTCCATTGCTACTTAATACTTCATTTCCATTGGCATCCAATGTCTTATTGTTTAGAGTATAAACGAGTTGTTGATTTCCATTTTCATCAGTATAAGTGATGCTTGGTTCTTTTGTTTCAGTAATGGAAATTACACCAACTGGAATAGTTGCTTTTCCAAGTTCGTCTTTATATAGTTCTGAACTTCCATCAACTAAACAAGAGTCATTCAAATAAGCAATATAACCTTTTTTACCACCTGATGATGTAACTTCTTTTGTTTCAATGATCCAAGTTCTTTCAACTTTCATACCTGCTAACTGTTCAGCAGTATAATCTTGGCTAGAATCTAAATCATAATATTTGATTGTGAATTGTGCACCTGCAAGTGAAGCTGGATTTTCACCATCAACCATATCACTCTTCTTAGTTAGATTGATTGCTAATGGATCGTTTCCTGCTTTATCAGATGTATTGATTTCAGCTGTTGTTCCTGAGAAGCCAACTGCTTTAACAGTAGAATCTAATACATAGCCCTTTGGAGATGTTACTTCTTTATAGTAAACAGTAGAAGTACTGAATCCAACTGTTACTGTTGTGCTTCCTTTACCATCAGAACCAGTTGTGATTTCACCAATCTTATTTGTTGCTGCTGAATCAGAATAGATTTCGTATTTAGCACCTTCTAATGAATAAGCGTTAACCAATCCGTCTGTGATATCAGCATTTGCAGAAGTCTTTGTTAAATTGATTGTGACATTCTTATCAACGTTTGCTCTATAAACACCAGTTAATGGAGTTTCTGGTCCACCACTTGAAGTATTCATAGTTTGTGAATAAGTTGAATAAGCTGCATAACCTCTATAGTTACCAGTTGAACCATGACCGTTTGAACGGAAATCAAATACCTGACCGCCACCTGTATAAATTGCCATGTGTCCTGCACCAGAGGAACCATAAATCAATAGATCTCCTGGAAGTAATACACTGGAATCTACTGGAGAATTTGCAACTGTAGTCCATTTGCTTGAATTTTCAAAGTATGTTCTTAATGCAGGTGGATAAGCATTGTTTAATACACCATTTAACATACCGAAGTATTCATATGGATCTGCACCTGCATCTCTTAATGCGTGAGCTGCAATTGTAACAGCACCTGCTGTACAATCCAATCCAACATTGATTAATTGTTCTTTTGTTCCCGTCATGATGACATCAAAGTTGTTACCACCATCAAAGGAATAGTGTGCACCAGAACTTGTAACGTTAATATATTTGCTAATCGCTGAATTAACGTCTAAGCCATCAGATGCATAAACAGTTGTCACTGCTGTTGGTAGTGAGATAACTGTTGTTGTTACCAAAGCAGCTAATAAACCAGTAGCAGTTTTCTTTAGCTTGGCTTTGGCTTTCTGAATGAATTTATTCATTACCCTCTTTTCTCCTTTCATCATTCTTTTCACTTTCTTCTAATTTCATAAACTTTCTTCTTTTCTTTCTTTTAATACCTTCCTTCCATTTTTCACCTATTGAAAAAGGCTTCCTCATTGAAGCCTGATTCAAAACTTTTATATATCTATCCTTCCATTCATCCTCAATAGGTGTGGAAGGAAGGACTAGGTTTTACCCTAGCCCTAGGAATATCTCGTAACAAAAAAGATATCTGAATTTCAGATACCTTTATTTTTTATTGGCAGACTGTTTCCCAGTATGCTGCTTTATCAATTACATATTTGTCAGTTGTAACATCTTCATAGTGTCCTGTAGCTTCTTTAAAAGCATAATGTGAACTCCATGTGTGAGTATAGTCGTTGTTATCTAGCATTTCATCCGTAGCATGTTGTTCAGCTTCTTCACTTGTTGCCATAAACTTTCCACAACCATTGCATGTATATCCATCTTGATATGATTGTGCTGGACTATCTTCAACCCACTTCTGACCAGTTACCACTGTTTCCCAGTGACCTTCAGCATCATGGTACACATCTGTACATGTTTGTTGTTGCTGTTGGCTAGAACTGTTATCTGTTGTTTGGCTTGAAGTATTTGAATTTGTATTTGTATTCGCATTGGAATTTGTATTTCCAGAATTTGAATTGTTACTAGATGAAGTGTTGCTCTTGCTAGAGGATTTGTTTGTACTTGATGTTGATTTCTTGGAAGAAGAACTTGAATCCTTCTTTTCTGATGTCTTACTAGAAGTACTGGATGAATCCTTGCTAGAAGTTTTTTCATCTTTTGTTGTGCTGCTTTCTTTTTCTTCAACTGTAATGTTGACTGTCTTATCAGTTGCTACACCATTTGTTCCAACCGCATGGAACTTAACTGTATAAGAACCAGCTTTATCTGTTTTTACGTTTGACGTGATTGTGTACCAACCGTAATCGTATGTACCATCTTCTTTAGCAGTAGGTTCTTCTTCAACAAGTTTTAAATCACCTGCATCTTTGACCAAGCTCTTTGGATCAAAGTTTTTACCAACTGTAATCTTCATTGAAGAAGCAGTAACACTAAACTTAGGTGCTTCAGCATTCACTACTGTAAAGCTAATTTTTTCTTTCTTAGTATAGTCGTTGTTCTTAGTATCAACGATTGTATAAGTAACTTCTGTATCACCAACAACGCTTGTATCAATGATTTCTGGATAAGCTGTAACAGTTAATCCATCTGAGACACTTGCCTTAGTCGGATTCTTTTCTGATTCTTCATCAGATCTTTTCACAACAACTAGATCCATTGGATCAACTGGTTCACCATCTTCAGTATAATCAATTTCTTCTTTAATTGTTGTTACCGTGAATTCTTCATCTTTAGGTGTATTCGCATTACTGATTAGCACAGCAGCAATTCCAATTACTGCAACTAAGATAAGAGCAATGATTCCAGTAACAGCTTTCTTATTGAGCTTTCTTTTTTTGACTGCCTCTTTCTTTGGCTCACCATTTTCCAAATCGTTTTCAATTTCATCAACTGTTTCTGTTGCAGCAGTATCGAGTTCATTTGTATCACTGACATCTGTCTCAGTGACATTTACATCTTTCTTTTCGTTTTCCATATTTGTTTGACTCCTTAAATTTTCTTTGAATTTGTCCTAGTAGCTTCATCAACATAAAAGAGGCACGTTTAAATAACTATGCCTCTCAAATATTTACGCCCCGCAATAGCTTTTTCTAAGCTACTGGTACAAATCTTGCATTATAATAATAAACGCCTTTTTTTGGCTTGTCAACGGACATATTCGCTAATCGCTAATCACTAATTTTTACCGTTTTTTTCG
>CAVJMM010000014.1:36508-40810 GCA_963650865.1 Eubacterium sp. AM49-13BH
GCTACCACATCATCCTTTTGATCCAGATACGCAATCAATTCTTTGTCTCCCGAAACCTCATCATTTAGTCTTAGAACATACTGTTTCTTATGCTCATGCACATATTTTAGTATATTTTCTTTCATATTTCTCACCACTTTTCTTCTGTTTATGCTTATATGGTATACTATAAACAGAAATAGGTCAATTATTTTGTTTTGTCCTAGTGACTAAAAGTGAGAAAAAGCTACTATGACAGTTCTGATAGTGTGCAGCTGGAGAAATTTTCATTCCTTCAGGATGACTTAAATAAAAAAGATCACCTTTCAGTGACCTTATCCAATGTCTATTAGTTTTGCCTTCTTCCATGCATTTTTCAAATTATCTGCTCTGCTTTTTCTACGCTTCCCGTGATAATCTGTAATGATTGCATAGATCTGAGGCTCCTCAAATGTTAGGACATCATAATCAATTTGCAATTCAATCCCTTCTGCATCCTGAAACAGATACATATGATTCTTATAATCCGTACATGTGATTCCAGGACGAATGAAGGCATTTTTAGGAAACTGAATCAGAACTCTAATATCCTGTACTAATCTCACCTTTGCTTCATCAACTACATCTAGATCCATTTCCCCTTCTTTACATGCAGCAATGATCTTATCGTAATCAAGAATCTGCTTCCCTTTTGAATTTTTCTGCATCAAAGCAGCTAGTTTGATTACGCTATCTACATATTCTTTCGCTATAGGAACTTTCATAATCCACCTCAATAAATCCATTTTACTAAATCAAGGCAAAGAAAAAAAGATTGTATGACCAATCTTCTCATCTAAGCCTATTAATTGCAGCTTCTGCATTTTCTTTTTTATTTTTCAATTCTCTTATTAGCTTTGGAGTTTTATCAATCAATTTTCCAATTGAATTTTTTAAAGCTTCATCAGCTCTTTTCTTAGTTGTGTATGAAGTATGACTTAATGCTTCTTTTGTTGAAGCTTTTTCTAAGTATTTGGCAGTGGCATAGAGTTTCATCGTATTATCCTCAATTGATTGTGTAATATCATAAAGGCAATAGTACAGATCAAGAATCGTTACTTCGATTGTCTTATATTCATCACGTTTTTCATATTTGACAAATTTCGATGAATCATCAACAATTCCAAATCCCCCACTACTTCCAATCTTGTCCAATTTTGGAGATTTTACTCCCTTTAATTCATTTTCCAATTCATTGCACTTTTGTTTGCTTCGTATAATCTGACCAGAATAGAAATTGAATCTACTCAGTTCGGACAATACGAAGTCGATTTCCTCTTGCATTGCCATATTCCATTCTCCACACACAAACCCTAATAGACTATTGATCTAGTCCTAATGCTGTCTTTAGCCACTCTTTCCAAGTGTAAGTAACTTTAGCATGGCTTCCTAAGTCATATTTATCTGCCAATTTTTCTTGACTTATGCCATCCACATAATTTTCTTTAAATGCTTTTTTTGCCATTTTTCCATGCTTTTTCCCAACACGATCAAGTTTTTCCTCAAAGCCATTTATACTATCACGTGCAGTTTGAATCTTTAGAATCATTGTTTGATTCAAGCCTGAATCTTCATCACATTGTACATTCTCAATATCATTTATGTCTAGTTCAGGGAATGATTCTTTGAATTCTTTTAGCATTCTCTCATTGTTTTTATAGTTCTTTCCATCATGAATGAATAATAGTCTTGCATCTCTAATATCTTTTTTCATAATATTTCTCCTTTTTCTTCATCAAAGAGAGCATTTACAAATGACTCTCTAGCTTTTCTGATTTCATTTTTAATAGCTTTTTTTAATTCTTTACTGATTTGTACATTCTCACCATCAATGATTTTTACCATGTTTGATACAGCAATGTCATATCCCTGCAAAGCATTTTGATATGCGATATTTAATTCATTTACATCTTTTTCCATAACATCAACCTAGAAACTGTAGCGGATATCGCACATTCTGTATGGGAAAGACTGCCCTAAGATGTAAGGCAATGTCCTTATAGCTTCAAACATGTCATTAGCTTCTACAATAACTGAAGGCATCATATCATTCGTTACTTGATATTCAGTTTTAGCAATCTTTTTGATTTCACTAGATTCACCATTGATGATTACTTTTAGTGATTCAAAATCATCAAACACGCCATCTCTATCAGTAGCTTTGATCAACATGTATGATTCCAATGATGGAGAGAAACATTTAATCGATTCATTTTCATAAGCTAAATCAAAACAATTTCTAATCATTATTTCAGCCATCCAATCAATTTCCTCAGCATAATTAATTGCTAAATCAGAAATGAAATCATTTAAATCACCATTGCCTTCAATTGAATCAGTTAATTCAATTTCATTTTTTAATTGTTCAAATGATTCATTTACATCAAATGAATCAACGATTCCAGTTTCAAAGATCCAATTGTCTAAATCAAAATCATAAATTAGAAAATCTACAATTTGTTTATCTGTCTTTTTTAACTTTGCAATTGTAATTTGTTTATTTGTTTTTTCATCAAAAGTTGAGTTTACAAATTCAACTTGTCTAATTTCATTTTTGTTCATTTTCAATTTCTCCTATAGTAGACCTATGTAAAAAGATAAATATTTAAATATTTTGTGTGAGAGGAATCGGCAGTCTAAATAAATATATCTATAATCTATAGTCTCTTATATATATGTAGCGATTGTTTCACTGATTGTTTCACATTGTTTCAGATTGTTGCATTTTTCGTACAATTGTTTCACTTTTTAATAATCGCTTATTTATGCCATATTTCTACGTTTAAATTTATTTGCCGAAATTGTTTCACCAATTGTTTCGCCGATTGTTGCACAATTGTTTCATAATTGTTTCACCCATTAATATTGAACGTTATTTTGAACTTTAATAAATAGCTTTTATCAAATCCTTTTGTTTTTCCATTCAGTTGCACAACGCAATCTGGATTATCAATCGAAAACTTTTTTATCATTCTACCTACTGTTGCTTTTGATAGATTTAATTCTTTTGCAAGTTCTGTGAAAGTTATTATGACCTGTTCATCCATTCCGATCATTAATGGATTGTCTTGTCCAGCATCAATTAACTTTTTTGAATATTTATCCTTCCAATACTTTAAGCGTTTATCATTTTCCCAAGCTCCATATACTTTTGATTTATGTAGTGGATCTCTGACAGAATGTAATGCAGGCTCATTCTCATCTGAATAACAATAATTTGTGATAGTTAAACATCCGAACTTATTTGTATAGAGCAACTTTTTTATTGTTAGTAGATTGATATACATCGCAATCGTTTCCTCAGTATAGTTCCCGAAATGGATGAACCAGTTGCTAATATCTTTGTACGTTAATGGCACTATTTTCCCATCGTCTGAATATTTGAATAATATTCCATCTGTATTTAGTGTATGTAGTACTAACACAGTCAGAAAGAACTGAGCTGCCATTCCAATTTGATCCGTTTTAACCAGTTCAATCATTTCCTGGCATTCTAAGAAGTCTTGGTATGTTCGGTACCAAGGCGTTTCGTATTCTTTTTTCTTTTTTCTGTTTTCCATTTTGTCTTTTTCCTTTCTTGGCGGTTTTTTTTAATTTAGAAATTCGTTTTTTTTGCAATTTCTATTTAGCTCGTTTATAATTAAAGAGCTAATAGCAATAGCTAAAAGCAAAAGCTATAGCTATAGCTATAACTAGAACTAGAACTAAGGCTAAGGCTAAGGCTACTACTACTACTACTACTTACTGTAACTACTGTTACTACTGTATGTATGTATGTATGTATGTATGTAAGCTAGAACTTAGGATTTAGAGCTAGATTTCTATTTGGATATGTACTTTGTCATCCCGCCAAGTTTGATTTGTACTTATTCCATCGCTGGAGTGTATTCACTCCTTTTTTTATTGCTGCATTAATTTTTCCAATATTTTTCCAATTAGGGTTATCACATTTTCATTTGTTGCCTTGCAATATGCTTCGATTAAATCAAAGTCAATTGTCACATCTTTATCCTCTCGGAATAGCTTAGCTATGTATGACACTGACATATTCATACGTGCAGCCAAATCTTTTTTTAATAAAGTCGTTGAGTGTTTCTCATAGTAGTTATTTATGATTACGTTTCTTGCAATTGTATTTGCGTCCATAAGTCACCTCGAATTAGTTTGCTGCTTTTTTAAATTTATAAATGAAAAAAGCCGCCTTCTTGTCATAAGAAGACGACTTCATCCAATGGTGGCATAGGTCTAGGTCGCTCAAATTCAACCGTTCCGCCTTCTTATGCA
>CAVJMM010000015.1:0-38103 GCA_963650865.1 Eubacterium sp. AM49-13BH
TTCGGATTATGTAAAAAAGCCTCGAGTGAGGCTGTCAAGCATTTTTTGCGTATTTCATGCACTTTTTTGTGTATAAAAAAAGCGCTACGCAATATTTTACATAACGCTACATTTTCGTCATCAAATCGTGTTTCTTAACTTAATGACATTGATAAAAAAGACTGCTTTTCAACAGTCAAATAGGGGAGGGAATAATTTATGAATCTCAGATATCTCTATCTGATGGTATTAGAATACTTTAGAAATGTGTTGGAAATGTGTTGCTTTTGTTAAGTTGATATGAAAAAAGAAGATCATTTGATCTTCTTTTAAGCAATTGCGGCATCTAATGCAATCTTGATCATATCTGTAAATGATTTTTCTCTTTGTTCTGGAGTTGTTTCTTCAGGTGTTACAAAAGAATCAGAAATCGTTAAGATACAAGATGCATTTTTCCCTAATACTTTTGCGTTAGAGAATAAAGCGAAGCTTTCCATTTCTACTGCCAAACATTTCTTTTCAGCAACAGTTTTCATGTAGTCTTTACTTTCACGATAGAATACATCAGATGAGTGGATACAACCTACATGTGCATCAATCCCAAGATTTTTTGCGCTTTGAATTAATTTCTCATTTAATTCTTTACTTGGATATTGCGTGTCGGATGGATTACCACATTGTTCTTTTGCGAAAGTTGATTCAGAATATGCACTATCAGCGATAACTACATCAAACAACTTTAATTCAGGAACATATCCACCAGCAGAGCCTACACGAATGATATTCTCTACATCATAAAATTTAAATAATTCGTAAGAATAGATACCAATAGAAGGCATTCCCATTCCACTTGCCATAACAGTGACAGGTTTTCCTTTCCAAGTTCCTGTATAGCCTTGTACACCACGTACATTATTGACTAGTTTTGCATCTTCTAAGAAAGTTTCCGCAATGAACTTTGCACGTAATGGATCACCAGGCATTAAAACACTTTTTGCGATTTCACCAACATTCGCACTATTGTGAGGTGTTGACATATTAATAATTCCTCCTAATTTCTAACAATATTATACCAAAACTTTGGATTACATCTTGGATGATTTAGCACCTTTTGTACCAGTTTCTGAATAATTGGACAATAGGTTTGTATCGTAAGAGAATGTCATTTTATTTCTTCTTCTTTCACGATCTAAAGCGAGTTCTACTAAATGATCCATGAGTTCTGTAAATGACATGCCTTCTTCTTTCCATAGATAGAAAGCTAATGATCCAGGAATTGTATTGATTTCATTGACATAGACTTTCTTTGTATCTTGATCCATCATGAAATCAATTCTACAAACACCAGCAGATCCTAAAACTTTAAATGTTTTTAATGCTAACTTTTGAACGAGTTTAGTTTGTTCTTCACTGATAGGTGCAGGTACGATACGTGCAGTAGAAGCCATTCCAGCATCTTTGCCATGTGATTTGCTACCTTTTCCACCACCTTGGTATTTATCTTTATAGCTTAATAGTTCATCACCTGAAACAGAGCCAACTTGTTCAATGACACTTGCTTTTGCGTTTGCACCATCACCCAATACAGAACAGTTCAATTCAACCATTGGTTTTACAACTTTTTCCGTAATAACTTTTTCATCATATTGTCTTGCATCTTCAAAACATTCTAAGTATTCTTCATCGTTATGTGCGATAGAAATCCCAACAGAAGAACCTGTACGTGCTGGTTTTAAAATAACTGGATAAATGAGTTTATGTACTTTATCTAATACTTCTTCTTTGTTTGTATCGATTTCATCTCCATATACCCAAAACCAATCAGTAATTGGTAAGTCATTATCATGAAGAATATGTTTTTGTAATACTTTATCTTGTCCTACAGAAGCTCCATACAGATCACATCCAGCGTATGGTACTTTTAACATTTCAAAGAAACCTTGAATTGTTCCATCTTCTCCATTTGTTCCATGCATTACAGGAATCGCAACATCGATCGTTCCAAGTTCTTTTTTGCCAAATAAAGAAGTTTTCACTGGTTTGATAACAACTTTATTATCTTCTAGTACAATCGTTACTTGTGTTAATTCCTTTTCTAATGCAGATAGATCCTTGTAATTTTTCATATCTGTGAGTTGTTCACCGACATATAGTTTTCTGCTTTTTGCGACATAAACAGGAATGACGTTATATTTATTTTTATCTAATGCATTCATTGCTTGGTGAGCAGAAATGATACTAACTTCATGTTCTACAGTTTCTCCACCAAAGAATACAGCTACATTTAATTTCATAAAATTTCCTCCGACATATCTATTATACTAAAAAAAAACAATACAAGATGCTAGAATTGTTTTTGGCTTTAGAAAAAAGAAAGACTAAAATAGTAGGGAAGTAGGTGATAGAGATGAAAAGAACACTTGTTTTATCCGGTGGAGGAACAAAAGGAATCTATGAATTAGGGGTCTTACAAGCTTTACAACAACTTGGATTAGATCATTTTGATAAGGTCGTTGGCGTTTCGGTTGGATCTTTAAATGCTGCAATGGTTGTACAAAAAGATTTTGATTTATTAGAGGATATGTATTTGCATTTATCTGCAGATAAAATCGTAAATGGATTTGTTCCAACAGATATGTCATTAAAAACGATCATAGAAGAAAGAGAAGAATTTGTTCCATCTTTACAGTATTACATTAAAGAAAAAGGAATTGATATACGTCCTTTCTATGATTTAGTACATCAATACTATGATTCTGAGAAATTCTTTGCCTCAGAAGTAGATTTTGCGTGTGTTACCGCAACAAAAAAAGAACATCATGGTTTTTTTGTATCAAAAGAAATGATGAAGGAAAAAGGAGAAGATTGGTTAGTTGCTTCTTGTTCTGCTTATCCTGCTTTTCCAGTCAAAGAAATCGATGGCGTAGAATATGTGGATGGTGGATATTATGATAATTGTCCGATTGATTATGCATTAAGAGATGGTGCTGATGAAATTGTCGCAATTGAGATGGGAGAAGAGCCATTACATCCTTTCTATCAACATCATCAAATGATACAAATGATTCATCCAAATAAACCTTTGTATGATTTTTTGTGTTTTGATCAAGATAAGATGCAAGAAGCAAAGATTCTTGGTTATAACGATGCAATGAAATATTATAAAAAATATTATGGACATTGTTATACATTTTATAAGTTTCCATTACCAAAATATTTTCAACAATTTATTAAAGAATATTTAATATTAGAAACAAGTATTAAAAACGCTACCGCAATTAATGAAAGATTTCGTTCAGAACATGTAATTACGAGTCTATTGATGGAGAGAATGCATGTATTTCATATCAGTGATAAATTGTATTTTTATGGGATGTTAGATGCATTAATGGAAATGTGTGACATGCCATTAGAGAAAGTTTATCATTTTGATGAAGCTAAAAATGAAGTTCTAGCGAACTTTGCATGTGCGGCTTATGAAGATTATCCATATAAACCTTCATTGAATCCTACAGATATTCTTTCTTATGTGTCCACATTAGATAAGAAAACAATTGTTACTGTGATTCTTCATGCGATGTTTTATAAAGAGCATGAAATGATTGGTGAAAATATTCGTTTGACAGTGTATCCTTTTGAAAGTGCATTAGCACAATTTCTATATATTATGATGATGAATTTAGGAGATTGATGATGAAAAGTGTCGCAAAATTTGAAAAGGTATCTTTTGAACAATTCTTAAAAGATTGGCAAAAAAATATTGGTGGAAGTGAAGAAGAAATTAAAAAGATTTATGATTCCATTTCTTTACCAAAGCGTGCAACAAAACAATCTGCAGGTTATGATTTTTATGCACCAATAGATATAACGATGAATCCAAATGAAGTTCTACTTATTCCAAGTGGAATTCGTGCTAAAATAGACGATGGTTATGTTTTGATGTTGTTTCCAAGAAGTTCTCTTGGCTTTAAATATCGCATGCAATTGAATAATACGGTTGGTGTGATTGATGCAGATTATTACAATGCCGAAAATGAAGGTCATATCATGTGTAAGTTTATGAATGATTCTAGAGATGGAAAACAATTGCATGTAGAAGCAGGACAAGGCATGGTACAAGGAATCTTTATGTCATTTGGTATTACGGTAGATGATGATGCAGATCAAGTTAGAACTGGTGGTATTGGTTCAACAACAAAATAACTAGAAAGAAGAATAAAATGATTGATGAAAAGATTTGGAAAGAGATAGACGAAAAAGAACCAATTCCTTCACATATTTATGAAAGAATGGAATATCTTCGTAAAAAACATAAAGAAATTATTGAGGATGAATGGATCAAACGACCAACACAAATTGAAGCAATTCGTAAAGCAGGTGTAATTAATACAGGTGTTTTAGATGAAGTTGGAAAATTGATTCATGTTGGAATGAGCACACAAGATATTGATGATATCGTTTCAAAATATACAACAGAACATGGTGGAATCTGTGCACCGTTAAACTATGAAGGTTTTCCAAAAAGTGTTTGTACTTCAATCAATTCTGAAGTATGTCATGGGATTCCAGCCCGTCATAGAAAATTGAGAGATGGAGATATTATCAATGTAGACTGTACAACAATTTTAGATGGTTATTATGCCGATGCATCTAGAATGTTTATGGTTGGTAATGTGAGTGAAGAAAGAAGAAGACTCGTAGAAGAAGCAAAAAAATGTCTGGAAATAGGAATCCAAGCTGCACAACCTTGGGCTACAGTAGGTGATATTGGATATGCGATTGCGAAATATGCACATTCCAAAGGCTATTCCGTAGTAAGAGAGTTAGGTGGACATGGGGTAGGAATTGATTTCCATGAAGATCCTTTTGTAGCACATGTTGGTTCAAAAGGAAAAGGAATGGTATTAGTTCCTGGAATGATTTTAACAATCGAACCTATGATCAATGCAGGAAAAGCTGCAGTTGAAATTGATCCATATAATGAATGGACTGTCTATACAAGAGATGGTTCTGATTCTGCACAATGGGAACATACAATTCTCATTACAGAAGATGGAAATGAGATTCTTACACATTAAGATCCGATGAGGGTCTTTTTGTTTGATACGTTATTTCTATGATTGTGCTAAAATAATTGCAGAGGTATTTATCCATGAATGAAACAATTTATGTAACTGGACATAGGCATCCTGATTCAGATGCGATTTGTGCAGCAATAACTTATACAGATTTTTTAAATCGCACTGGGCATCCTGCAATTGCATGCAGACAAGGCCCTTTAAATGAAGAAACGAAATTTATTTTGAAAAGATTTGGATTAGAGAATCCATTATTAAAGACAGACGCAAGAGCTAGAATTTGTGATATTGAAATCGATGAACCAACAATCATCCAAAAAACAGAAACGGTTCATCATGCTTGGCATGTGATGTTACAGACACAGAATCGATCATTAGAAGTCTGTGATGAGAATGGGAAATTATGTGGAATTTGTTCAACGAGTAATTTATCGAGTGTTAGAATTCATCCTGAAAGAGATCTTGTGACTTTGATGTCTACTGCGACATTAGACAATATTGCCAGAACAATCGGTGGAGAAGTTATCTGTAGACCAGAACATTTCTCTACAAATGGTGTTGTGCATGTCATTACATTAGAAGAACATGAAATGGAAATTTATGCATTGAAAGATGGTATTTCCATTCTTTCTAGTGGAATCGAAAAACAAAAGAATGTGATTCAAAGAGGTTGTAAGTGTTTAGTGATTACATGTGGCGTAAAAGCTGATCCTAGTGTGGTTGCTTTAGCAGAAGAAAATCATTGTGCAATCATTGAGACAATCAATGACACAATGAATACAGCACGTGTTATTACAGAAAGTTATAGTGTTGAACAAATCATGAGGAAAGAAGTGATTACGTTTAATGAAAATGAATATGTTGAAGATGTGGCGATGAAGATGAATAATTCACGTGTTCGTTCGTATCCTGTTTTGAATGATGAAGGAAAGATCGTTGGTGCGATTTCAAGATATCATACAAGGAACTATAAGAAATTAAAGGTAGCACTAGTAGACCATAGTGCAGTAAACCAAACATTTCAAAATATTGATATGGCAGAAATTGTTGCGATTGTAGACCATCATCATATTGGTGATATTCAAACGCAAATGCCAATTGAATATCGAAATCATAAATGTGGAAGTACATGTACGATTATTGCGAAAATGTATCAAGAAAATAATCTTGTTCCAGATAAAGTGATGAGTGGATTATTACTTTCCGCAATTCTTTCTGATACTTTGAATTTCAAATCCGCTACAACAAAACCAGAGGATATAGAGACCGTAGCTTACTTAGCGGAGATTGCTGGGATTGAAGATGTGGATGCGTATGCTAGAGAAATGTTAGGTGCATCTGTTTCCTTGATTGATGCAACACCACATGAAATTTTGACACGTGACTTGAAGAATTATGAAATTGGAAAATATCATTTTGCGATTGGTCAAACAAACTATTCTAGATTAGATGAAGTACAAAAGATTCTTCCTCAATTCTTAGAAAATATGGAACGTGAACAAGCAGAAAATAAATTGGATATTCTTGTCATGTTATTTACAGATGTAATGGGTAATGGTTCAATGTTCTACTATTATGGATCATTAGCACATGTTGTTGCGGATGTTATTGAAACAACATTTGATGAACATTCTGGATTTGATCCAAATATTATTTCAAGAAAACAACAATTGATGCCAAAATTATCAGAAGTTTTGACGAATTTATAATGCAGATCTTTGGTCTGCATTTTTATGTTAGAATAATGATATTATGATTGATATTTGTTTATTAGGTACAGGTGGAACAGTTCCATTGCCATATCGTTGGTTGACGAGTCTTTTAGTGCGTTGGAATGGACATGAATTATTAGTGGATTGTGGGGAAGGAACGCAGATTGCATTGAATGAACAAACAATATCTTGTAAGCATATTGATGCGATATTGTTAACGCATTTTCATGCAGATCATACTGCAGGGTTACCAGGACTTTTATTGTCTATGGCAAAAGCAGATCGTACAGAACCAATTACAATCTATGGTCCAAAAGGATTAAGAGAAATATTACAAGGGGTACAAATGATTGCACGTTATGTGCCTTTTGAAGTGAATTATGTTGAATTTCAAGAAAAAGAAAATACATTTGAAATAGATGGTTTACAAATTACATCTTTTTCTGTAAAACATTCTGTACCTTGTTTTAGTTATGATTTTAAGTATGCAAGAAATCCGAAGTTTGATCGTACAAAGGCAGAAGAAAATCATGTTCCTATGAAAGCGTGGGGCATCTTACAAAAAAATCAAACCATTACAATGGATGGAGTTACTTATACACCTGATATGGTTTTAGGCGAACCTAGAAAAGGGATTCATTTTGTTTATTCTACAGATACACGACCAACAGAAATGATTGAAAAATACGTACAAGATGCAGATCTATATATTGGTGAAGGGATGTATGGCGATATCGAAAAAATTGAGAAAGCGAAGTTGAATCGTCATAGTATGATGCAAGAGACTGCTCACATTGCCAAAAAATGTAATGTAAAACAATTGTGGTTTACACACTATTCTCCAAGTATGCATGATCCTGATATTTATCGTGAAGAAATTCATGAGATCTTTGAAAATTCTATTATTTCAAAAGATGGTCAGAGAATAGATCTATCATTTTCAGATGAGGAATCGTTATGTTCGATGTAATCATTAATCCAGCTGGTGCTTCAGGGAAAACAAAGAAAAAATGGATTAAAGAAATAGAACCATTGTTTCAACAAGCATCTGTAAAATATAACGTTTATTATTCATCGTTAGATTATGATATTTCAGATATCATAAAAGATCTTACTTCTACAAATGAAGAAAGAAATATTGTTATTGTTGGTGGAGATGGTTCTATGAACTTAGCGGTCAATGGAATTCAAGATTTCAAAAAAACTAGAATTGGTTTGATTCCATGTGGCTCTGGAAATGATTTTGCGTTAGGACTTGGAATTTCAAAAGATATCATACAATGTACAAAACAAATCTTAGAAGGAAACATCCAAAGAAGTATTGATGTTGGTGAAGTTATTTACTTTGATCGTTCTGAAGAATTATGTAAAGAAGAAAAACAAAGTGATGGATTTGTTCATCGCCGTTTTGTGATTTCTTCTGGGATTGGCTTTGACGCACATATTTGTCAAAGAGCACAAATTTCACCGATGAAAAAAGCTTTGAATAAATTACATCTAGGAAAATTAGTTTATTTATTGATTGCAATAAAGATTATTACCTCTACAAAGCGTATCCCAACAAAAATCACAATCAATCAAACAACATATGATTATCCGGAATTATTATTTGCGGTAGGAATGAATACAAAATATGAAGGTGGTGGTTTTCAATTCTGCCCACATGCATGTGAAACAGATCATCAATTAGATTTATGTATTGGCAATCAATTATCACAATTTGATTTCTTTCGTATTTTTCCTTATGCCTATTCAGGTTCTCATTTAAAGTTTGATGGTGTTTATGAAAATCGTTCTTCTACAATAGAAATAGAAAGTGAAAACCCAATGTGGGTTCATACAGATGGAGAAGTTACTTGTCAATCTAAACATATCGAGATGCAAATATTGAATGAATCATTAAAAATATTAAATTAGATATTTCTAATAATTGTGTAAGAAATCGCAATGATGGAAAAACAAAAGATAATGAGATTTTGATGATTCTTTAATTGTTTATGAATTCTTTGATTGCGACATGTAAAAAGATAAAAAAATACACAAAAACAAAGTGGAAGGAATAATGCATTATACTGGAAACTTTGTTTTATGTTTCCTTCTAAAAAACGAATACATGCACGTGTCATACCACAAGTAGGACATTGGATATGTAAGAAATAACGAAAAGGACATATGTTAATTCCTAAAAAATAAAGAATCATTGATATGCCAAAAAGAAGTGAAAAATCGATCAGCAGAGATTTTGTATGCATTAGATTACCATGGAAATTGCAGATAAATTCTTTTCTTTTGTACGCTTCATGACTGTAAACCAATCAATAATTGTTAGGATACCACAACAACCACCTGTTAATAGTTTTAGAATACCCATGCCAATATCTCCGAGCATGAAACGATCAATTCCTAGATTTCCAACAAAGATAGAAATCAATAACATTATTGTAGGATCTTTTAGTTCCACTGCTTGTAAAGAGATGAATACATTTTCATCACAATTTTCTAAATTATGACGAATTATTGGAATCACAGAAGGTTCAAAATATTTTGAATTTGAGATCAAATACATATCAATTGCTTGTTTGTCCATAATGAATATCCTCTTTTCGAAAAAATTATATAAATTGTGATTGTGATATGCAACAAAAAAAGGACAAACGTCCTTTCAATGGTGTGCTCGACGGAGTTCGAATCCGCAACCTTCGGCTTCGGAGGCCAACACTCTATCCAGTTGAGCTACGAGCACAAAACATTATTATTTTACATGTTGTGTTATAATTTTTCCATGTTAAAAAATATAGAAAATATAAAATTGATCGTTGTAGATGTAGATAATACAATCATACCTGCAGGTTCTCAACAAATTTCCAACCATCTAAAAGAAGTCTTTCAAAAGGTAATGAATCAAGGAATCAAAGTGATGATAAATACAGGAAGACATTATACGTTCTTACAACCATCTTTGTTTGATGATTTACCTATGGAATATATTGGTACGATCAATGGCGCATGCGTAACAGATCGCTATGGGAATACAATTGAAAAACATCCAATGAAAAAAGAACATATGGATGCGATTACAGATATTTGTTTAAAAAATGAGATTGGATTAGGCTTTAAATTTGAAGATCGTATCGTGACTTATGCAAATCATCAAAAATTCATGGATGGTTATGTACAAAAAGGTGCACCATGGGAAAATACAGTGCTTGATGATAATGAAAAACGAGAACATCATTTAGAACATGGTTATCCATTAGGTACATTTTTGATAGGGGATGAATCCATCATTGATGCATTTTCTAATCAAATTCCTGATTTACAATTTGCGTGGTCTTTTCGAAATGGATTTGATGTATTTTTAAAAGATATCAATAAAGCTACTTCTGTTGAAAGAGTCTTAAAAGAATACCAATTGACATGGGACAATGTGATTGCTTTTGGGGATGCAGGAAATGATATTGCGTTTGTAAATAAAGCTGCAATTGGAGTTGTCTTAGGGAACGCAAAGGATGATTTAAAGAGATATGCGGACATCATTGCGGAAGATTGCAAAGATGATGGTGTTGCGAAAACTTTAGAAAAATTAGGAATCGTTTCAGTTGACAAGTAAAAATAAAAGTTTTACTGTAGTAACAGTTAAAAGTACTAAGGAAAGGAAGAGAGCATGATGAAAAAGTTTATGATGAATGTTTGTTGTTGCTGTAAAAAATGTGCTCTCGGACTGTTCTAGTAGAGTTGTTTTAAGCAACAGATAAAAGTACAGAGATTGATACCGAGAGTTTTATACTTTCGGTATTTTTTGTTTAGTACTTTTAACGAATGAATAAGGAGAATCAGAAAATGTCAAATATTAAAACAAACGTTACAGAATTAATTGGAAACACACCATTATTAGAACTCACACACATTGAAAAGAAATATGATCTAAAGGCAACTGTATTAGCGAAATTAGAATATTTCAACGCAACAGGTTCTGTTAAAGACAGAGTCGCAAAGGCAATGATTGAAGATGCAGAAGAAAAAGGAATCTTAAAAGAAGGATCTGTGATTATTGAACCTACAAGTGGTAATACAGGAATTGGACTTGCTTCTGTAGGTACAAGTAAAGGATATAGAGTGATCATTGTAATGCCAGAAACAATGTCCATTGAAAGAAGAAAATTAATGAAAGCTTATGGTGCTGAACTTGTATTGTCTGATGGAAAGAAAGGTATGAAGGGTGCAATTGAAAAAGCAAATGAAATTGCGGAATCAACAGAGAATGCATGGATTGCAGGACAATTTGATAATCCAGCAAACTGGAAAGCACATTATACAACAACAGGAAAAGAAATCTTTGAAGATACAGATGGAAAGGTTGATTATTTCATTGCTGGTGTAGGAACTGGTGGAACGATTACTGGTGTTGGAAAATATTTAAAAGAAAAGAATCCTGCAGTGAAAGTGATTGCAGTAGAACCAGATTCTTCTGCAGTATTATCTGGTGAACCATCTGGTGCACATAAGATCCAAGGAATTGGTGCTGGTTTCATTCCTAAGGTATTAGATACATCAATTTATGATGAAATCATTAGAGTGACAAATGAAGATGCCTTTGCGACAGGTAAGATCATTGGACATGAAGAAGGCGTATTAACAGGTATTTCATCTGGTGCTGCATTACATGCTGCAATTACATTGGCACAAAAAGAAGAAAACAAAGGAAAGACAATCGTCGTATTATTACCTGATAGTGGTGATAGATATTTATCAACAGATTTATTTGGAGAATAAGAATGGGAAATCATCTAAGTATTATGAATCAACTGAATGAATTGGGATTTGTAGAAGAGATACAAGGAACATTGCCGGATAGAAGAAGAATTATTTTGATTATTAAATTGATTCAGGTCGTTTTATTTCCAATGTATTATCAATATGAAGATTTAGATCAAAATCAAGCATTTGACAAATTAGAGGAAGTATTAAAACAAGAAATCAATGCTTCTTTATTAAACAGAAATAATGACAAAGAAGCAGAAGAAATCACAAATACTTTTATTGATCAATTACCTACAATCAAAAAAATATTATTAACAGATATTCAAGCAATTTATGATGGAGATCCTGCAGCGAAAACAAAGGCAGAAGTACTTCTTTGTTATCCTGGGTTTTATGCAATCATGATCTATCGTATTGCACATGTATTACATACATTATCTGTATCTTTTATTCCTAGAATCATGACAGAATATGCACATGAAAAAACGGGAATTGATATTAATCCTGGAGCTAGTATTGGTTCTTACTTCTGCATTGATCATGGAACGGGTATTGTGATAGGTGAAACAGCAATCATCGGAGACCATGTGAAACTGTATCAAGGTGTAACGATTGGTGCGAAAAGTTTTGATCTAGATGAAAATGGAAATCCCAAAAAGAGTGGAAAAAGACATCCTGATATTGGTAATCATGTGATTATTTATGCCAATGCAACGATATTAGGTGGAGATACAGTAATTGGTGATGATTGTATTATTGGTGGGAATACATGGATCATTCATTCTTTACCAAGTGGAACAAAATTCACAAAAAAAGAAGAGTCTATCTAAGAAACTCTTCTAATAATATTCTTGACCATCTTCCGGTTGATTTTTAAAGAAATAGATGATGAATGGCACAGAGATGATAACGGCAATGATTTCCGATATCGACTGTGCTTTTTCTAATCCAGATAATCCAAATATGAGATTCATCAGAACAATTGTTGGAATCAAGGATAGACCAGATCTTAATGCTGCTAAGAATGAAGCAACTTTTGTTCTACCAATGGATTGAAACAACATATTTCCATACATTGTCACAGGCATCAGAACTAAAGAAATGGAATACCATCTTAATGTACGAGTTCCAATTGCGATAACATCTGCATCATCTCTAAATAATGCAACGAGTGTTCCTGCATTGAAATATGCAATCAAAGCAGAAGTAAACATTAACAAAGTACCTAATTCCATCGCAAAGATAAATCCAGCTTTGACGCGGCTATAAAATTTTGCGCCAAAGTTAAATGCAGATACTGGTTGGAAGCCTTGCCCAACACCAATCGCAACACAGAATAGGAAGTTTACGATTCTACTAACGATAGAAATTGCGGCAACTGCTGCATCTCCATAGATTGCTGCAGTACTATTTAGTACCATCGTAGAAATAGAATTCAATCCTTGTCTAAATAAGGAAGGTAATCCAGTTGCGATAATATCTTGATACGTAGAATATTTTCTACTGAAATCTTGAATCTTAAATGAAGATTGTGTTTGATGACGTAAATATGGAATCATCAATACAAACATTGAAATATATTGTGAAATGGCAGTGGATAATCCAGCTCCTCCAATTCCCATGTTGAAGATATTAATAAAAACATAATCTCCAAAAATATTTAAGACACCACCTAATGTTAATCCAATCATCGCAAAGAATGCTTTTCCTTCATAACGAAGAATGTTATTCATCACGCAACTTGATGTTAATGCTGGACCTGCAATCAAGATATAGAAAGCGTATTGTCTTGCATAAGGTAAGATTGTATCAGTACTTCCAAGTAATCTCATGAAAGGATCCATAAACAGGAATCCAAATAACATGATGATTGAGCCTACTAGAATTGAACACCAGAAAGATGTAGAAGCATAGATCTTAGCTGACTTTACATCGTGATTTCCTAACTTTCTAGCGATGTTCGCACCTGCACCATGTCCAAACATAAATCCAAATGCTTGTAAGATGGACATTAATCCAAATACGATTCCAGTAGCTCCAGAAGCAGATGTTCCGATTGTTCCTACAAAATAAGTATCTGCCATGTTATAGATATTTGTAATCAACATGGATACAACCGTAGGTAATCCGAGTGATAGAATTAATTTTGACACAGGTGTTTGTGTCATTTTAATATATTGCTGATTTGCTTGTTCTTTATTTTCCATGAAAATTATTATAGAAGTTTTCAAAGAAAAAGAAAGAGAATTTTCGAAAATAGAAAAACAGACATGTTAGAAAACATGTCTGTTTTATGGATGATTATAATTCTTCACCGTTTGTTTCGATAACGTGTTTGTACCAATCAAATGATTTTTTCTTACTTCTAGATAAATCACCTTCACCAGCATTATTTTTATTTACATAGATAAAACCATAACGCTTATCCATTTCGCCAGAAGAAGCAGACACGATATCAATTGGTGCCCACATTTGATAACCAAGTAAATCTACACCATCTTCATTGACAGCATCTCTCATAGCCGCAATGTGGTTTCTGAGATATTCAATACGATAGTCATCATTGACTGTTCCATCTTCTTCTTTCTTATCATATGCACCTAAACCATTTTCAACAATCATCATTGGTAAATGATAACGATCTGTGAAATAGTTCAAGGAATAACGAAGTCCAAGTGGATCAATTGGCCAACCCCAATCAGAAACTGCTAAGTATGGGTTTTTTACAACATCACTTGGTGCTGTATCTTTCATTGCGAAGTTTCCTTCATAGAAATCATAGTGGTCATTTCCTTCGTGCCATGCAGTTGTCACAGACATGTAGTAAGAGAAAGCTGCGTAATCAACTTTGCCTTTCTTGATTTCTTCTCTTTCTTCATCACTGAGGTCAATCTTATAACCTTTTCTTTCCCAATACTTTTCTAAGTAACCTGGAATGATACCTGTGCATTGTACATCAGCGAACCAATATTTTCTGTGATTTGCCGCAGTGAATTCCATCATATCTTTTGGATTACATGTTGCTGGATATACTGGAACAAAACCAATCATACAACCAATCATATTTGTAGGATCAATTTCATGACCAATTTGAACTGCCTTTGCGGATGCAATTAATTCATTGATTCCTGATTGATACATCATATATTGATTATCAGGATTATCGTTTGTTGTTAATACTGCACCTTCTTGTAATAAATTATGTGCATTTTCATTTGCAGCTTGGTTATTGATTTCATTAAATGTCATCCAATACTTAACTTTACCTTTGTATCTTTCAAAGCATGTTTTAGAGAATGTAACAAAGAAATCAATACATCTTTTATCCATAAAACCATTATATTTTTTTGCGAGATGATATGGCATTTCAAAATGTTGTAATGTGATAACTGGTTCAATTCCATAATGATGCATTGTATCAAACATATCATCATAGAACTTCAAACCTTCTTCATTTGGTTCAGCATCATCACCATTTGGATAGATTCTACTCCAAGCAATGGAAGTACGGAATGCTTTGAATCCCATTTCCGCAAATAATGCGATATCTTCCTTGTAATGATGATAGAAATCGATAGCTTCGTGGTTTGGATAATTTTCTCCTTCGATGACTCCATCTGTAATACGACGAGGAATTCCATTTCCACCAGCAGTCATGACATCTGCGATAGATGGACCTTTACCACCTTGATCCCATCCTCCTTCTAATTGATGAGCAGCAACAGCGCCACCCCATAAAAAATCTTTACGAAAACCCATTTATGTTTTCCTCCTTGATGATAATATTTTACCATGTGAAAAATAAAAGAGGTATGATAAAGGCATGAATATTCAAAAGTATATTGAAAACTATGTTCCATTTAATGAACAAGAAGAAAAAGATCAAAAAGAAATATTGAAATGGATTGATACGGGATTGAATCTATGGACAAGAGAAAATGGTATGGCGCATTTTACAGCATCTGCTTGGGTTACAGATCAATCCAAAACAAAAGTATTAATGGCATATCACAATATTTTTCAATCATGGAGTTGGTTAGGTGGTCATAATGATGGAAATCAAGATTTCTTGGCTGTTGCGATGAAAGAAGTAAAAGAAGAAAGTGGAGTACAACATTTAAAACCACTTTCAGAAGATATTTTTTCTATGGAAATATTAACGGTAGATGGGCATCAAAAAAGAGGGGAATACGTTCCTTCTCATTTGCATTTAAACATTACTTATTTATTAGAAGCAGATAGCAATGATCCTGTGTTTGTCAAACAAGATGAAAATAGTGCTGTTAGTTGGTTTGCATTGGATGAAGCACTTGAAAAGTGTAGTGAACCTTGGATGGTAGAACATATCTATTCGAAGTTGAATCAAAAATTAGAACAATACAAAAATGGCCTCAAATGAGACCATTGTTTTATTTGACGAATACTTCTTTCTTTAAACGATCAAATGCTTCTTGTACTCTAGAAAGTGGTAGAGCTAGATTGACACGAATTGAATATTTGCCATGGAAAGGTCGTCCATCTTGCCAATATACACCAACTTCCCAACCTTTATGTAGAAGTGTATCCATATCTAAATCATGTTCTTTACAATATCCTTCACAATCTAAGAACAACATATAAGTTCCTTCTGGTTTCGATAAAGTAACACCTTCAAAGTTATCTTGAATGAAGTTATATGCATAATCAACATTCTTTGTTAATGTTGCACACAATTCATCTGTCCATTCATAACCTTCTGTTTTATAAGCACCAATCAGTGCATACATAGATAAAACATTCATTGAATTGTAATGCGATAAAGAAGATTCTTTGTCAATTCTTTCTCTTAACCAATCATTATAAATAATATGGTAAGAACCAATTAGACCAGCTAAGTTAAATGTTTTACTTGGTGCATACATAGCAGCTGTATGTGTTCTAGCATATTCATTTACAGATTGTGTTGGTGTATGTTTATGACCATCTAGAATGATATCAGACCAAATTTCATCAGAAATGATCCAAACATTGTGTTTTTCAAAGATTTCTACTGCTTTTTCTAATTCTTCTTTTTCCCAAACTCTTCCACATGGATTATATGGATTACATACAATAGCGACATGAATATGATTTTCTACGATCTTCTTTTCCATATCTTCATAATCCATTCTCCAAACATCATTTTCATCTTTTTTTAGAGGAGAAAGAACCATGTTGTAACCATTATTTTCTAAAGCATGTGTAAAACCAATATATGTTGGTGAATTTAATAAAACATTATCACCTTTAGAAGCTAATACATTAACAGCAGAAATAACACCACCTAAAACACCATTTTCATATCCAATATGTTTTGCTTCTAAACCAGTAACGCCATTTCTTGTTTCATGCCATTTGATGATACTATCAAAATATTCATCTCTAGGACTGAAATAACCAAATGAAGGGTGTTTTGTTCTTTCAATAATGGATTCTGTAATTGTAGGACAAACAGGGAAATTCATATCTGCGACCCACATTGGAATGACATCATATCCTTCTTTACGTTTTACTGTAGCGTATTGACCAACTTCGTTTGTTGGTAGATCTACCGCAATAGCGTCTTTTCCAACACGGTCTAAAATCGATTCAAAATCATATTTCATATCAAACTCCTCCTAAATTTTGAATGTATTTATTATAGTGTAAATTTATTACATAAAAACTATTGAATATCAAAAATCGAATAATCTTCTAAATATTTTTCTGAAATTTTATGCTTTTTTTCAGAAATTGGATCTTTAAAAGAAATTTTTTGAGCCCATAGTCCCATATTTTTGAAATCTTTCGAATATTTCCCGTAAATTGGATCATTTACGATTGGTAGACCAATCGAAGAAAGATGTACACGTATTTGATGCGTCCTTCCAGTCTCTAAAATACAACGAATTAGATTATATTCATGATATTGTTGGATGACTTCGCAATGTGTGAAAGCATCTTTTCCGTTCTTAGAGATTCGATATTGATTGGAATGATGACGATCTCTACCAATTGATTTATGAATATCAAATTTCTCTCCAACTTTTTTATTTCCATATACAATTGCGAGATATTCTCTATGAATCTTTTTTTGTTCCATACAATCATCGAACCATGGTTGAAAAAATGGAATCAAAGAATATAAGACAATACCAGAAGTATCTTTATCTAAACGATGTAAAGGGCGAACCGTTGTATGAATGTGATGATCCAGTAAATATCTCGCAACTTTTGCGTTTAAACAAGTTGTATCATTTTCTTCTCCATGAATAATGATTCCTGCTTCTTTATGTACAACAAGAATAAAAGCATCTTGATATAAAACCGTACATGGTTCATCAGAAGGAACCCAATCAACATCTTGTTTGGATAAATGTAATGTTAGCGATTGTTGATTGATCTTTTCATGAATATCTTTGACAGGTTTGTCATTCAAAAACAATTCTTTGTTTTGAATCAGCAAATATTTATTCTTTTTGGATTGTTTATAATAATCTAAAAAGTTTTCAATTGTTTCAAACTTTTTTGTATCTTTAAAAATAATCATTTCATTTTGAATTTCGTATTTCATAGAAAGTATTTTACCATGATATGATACTGCATATGGAAAAGAAACGTACTTATATCGCAATTGATTTAAAATCTTTTTACGCTTCCGTAGAATGTCAATTGAGAGGATTAGATCCTTTAAAAACAAATTTGGTTGTTGCGGATGAAACGAAAACAGAAAAAACGATTTGTTTAGCTGTATCACCATCTTTAAAAAAATATGGGATTAGTGGTAGGGCTAGACTTTTTGAAGTGAATCAGAAAGTAAAACAAATCAATCGAGATAGAAGTAAGAAAATTCATTATCATGATTTTATTGCGGCATCGATAGATGAAAAGGAATTGATGGATCCATATTTAGAATTGGATTTTTTAATTGCACCACCACAAATGGCAACTTATATTGAATACTCTACAAGAATCTATCATATTTATTTAAGATATATTTCAAAAGATGATATCCATGTTTATTCCATTGATGAAGTATTTATTGATGCGACAGATTATTTGAAAATCTATCAGATGAATGCGCATGATTTTGCGAGAATGTTAATTCAACAAGTTTTAAAAGAAACCGGCATTACAGCGACTGCAGGAATTGGAGATAATTTATTTTTATGTAAAGTTGCGATGGATATTGTCGCAAAACATATTCCTGGAGATAAAGATGGTGTAAGAATTGCAGAGTTAGATGAAATGTCTTATCGAAAGTTATTATGGACGCATCGTCCTTTAACAGATTTTTGGAGAATTGGAAAAGGAACAGAAAATCGATTGGCAAAAGTTGGGATTTATACAATGGGAGATATTGCTCGATGCTCTTTAGGAAAGTTTTCGGATTATTATAATGAAGATTTGTTGTATCAAATATTTGGTATTAATGCGGAATTGATCATTGATCACGCTTGGGGATATGAATCCTGTACGTTGAAAGATATCAAAGCGTATCAACCAACGATGCATTCTTACAATGTGGGACAAGTGATGACAAGTCCACATGATTATGAATCTACAAAAACAGTGATTAAAGAAATGTGTGAAGAATTATCTTTGAAACTTGTAAAAAATCATAAAAATACAAATGGATTAGGATTGATGGTTGGATATGATATCTCTAGTATGAGTGATGATTATGATGGGGAAGTTGTAGTTGACTGGTATGGTAGAGTTTTACCAAAACAAATGAGTGGATATGTTTCTTTTAGCCAAAGAACATCTACGATTTCGATGTTGAGTAAAGCTGCAATGGATATTTATGAATCGAACATTAATAAAAAATTGATGATGAGAAGAATCAATCTTTATGCACCAAATTTAAAAGATGATTCTTGTTTAGAATATGAATTTACACAAACAGATTTATTTGATGAATCTACACAATTACCAAGAATTGATGTTACAAAAGAGAAGAATGTAGAACAAGCAATTCTAGAAATTAAAAGAAGATTTGGTAAAAATGCGATTGTGAAAGGAATGGATCTAACAGATGGTGCTACAACAAAAGAAAGAAATGAACAAATAGGAGGACATAAAGCGTGAGAGAAATATCAAAAGATCAAACAGATCCACATCGCTATGATGATCTTTTATCTTTACAAAGACCTGTTTCTAAAAATCATAGACATATGTCCAACGCGAATAGAGCAGCGCAATTTATGCCCTATGATGCATTGAGTGGATATAAAGAAGCAATTCAAGAAAATGGTAGAATGACATTAGAAAAAGTAGAATTGAGTGAAGATGAGAAAAGTAAGATCAATGATGCTTTGAATCAAATTCTGATACAAATCAAAAATCATCCGAAGGTTCGAATGACTTATTTTTTATTGGATGATTACAAAGAGGGTGGTTCTTATGAACAAATCGAAGAACAAGTAAAAAAGATAGAATATGGGAAAGTCATTTTTATGAATCAAATGAAGATTGATATTGAAGATATTATATCAATTGAAACGGTTTAGTATGGTTGATAATCAATGCGTGTAGCTTGAAATTGTCTTCCGTTGATTTCTACTTCCATAAAACAAGGTGGTGTTCCATCACGATTCATGGAGATAGATCCAGGATTGCATACATGCACACCATCAATCAAACCATCATAATAGATATGAGAATGACCAAAGAATGCAATATCACAATCATTTCTTTTCGCTGCTTTTGCGACTGCTTCAGGATTAGGAAAACTAGATGAAAATAAAACATGCCCATGAAGAATCAAAATACGATGATTTTCAATTTTAATGATTTTTCCATTTGGATACCAATTTGGATTGTCACAATTTCCAGCAACAATTTCAAATCCTCTTGCATATTCTTTTGGTAAACAAATATCACCACAATGAATGATTCTATCCACATCAGTATATGTATTACGAATATAATTTAATGGTGCTTTTTGACCATGTGAATCACTAAGTACGATTAATTTCATGTTTAGATTATGACATAAATGAATCTAAAATTCTATTTGGGTATGAAAAAACAAGCAAATTAGTTTTGCTTGTTGTAGTTATCGCGTTCTAAAACTGTAATTGTTTCAATATGTGGTGTATGTGGGAATAAGTCATATGGAACAATTGTAGCTACATGATAATTATGTTTTAGTACTTTGAGATTTTTCGCTAAAGTAGATGGATTACAAGAAATATAAATGATTTTCTTAGGTAGTGTTTGTTCGATAGCTGCGATCATTGTATCATCCATACCACTTCTAGGAGGATCGACTAATAGAACATCTATCTTTTTATCTTGTGCAATCTTTTTTAAACCATTTGCGGCATCATCACAAATAAATTCAACATTGTTAATGTTGTTATCTTTTGCGTTTTGTGTTGCGTTTTCTACTGCAGAAGGGATGGATTCAATCCCATAAATATGCTTTGCTTTTTTGTGTGCAAATAAACTCATCGCACCTACACCACAATAAGCTTCTACAAGATTTTCACATTTATCAATCTTACTGACAGCCATTTTGTACATATCTTGTGCTTGTTGAACATTTAATTGAAAGAAAGCTTCTGGAGCTAATTGTAGAGTGATATCACCTAATGTAACTGGCATGGTATCGTCACCTGTTAATTTATGCGTTGCGCTACCAAAGATTCCAATAGATTTATTATCAGTATTGATGGATTGAAAGACACCCGTCATACCTTCAATTGCCATGATTTCTTCAATCAATTCTTTATGTACTTTATCTTTTCCTGTGACAAGTGTAACTTGTTTCTTTCTATCAATGACTCTTAATACGAGATATCTTAATCCTTTTTGTTTTTTTGCATCATATGCTTTTAGATAAGAACGATCAATGCTTTTCATGATTGAAATTCTTGTGTTTTCTAATTCTTCTGATTGGATTTGTGATCTTTTGATCGGATGAAAGTGGTTTGTTCCGGGAACATACATGCCAGTCATCATATGTCCTTTGGAATCTTGAACAGGTAATTTACATTGTGTGCGATATCCTAATGTTAAAGGGCTTGGATGAAAGTCTCGAACAAAATGACTTTTGACATTTGCATATTTTAAGAGTGTTTCTTCTAAGATTTGTTTTTTATATTTTAATTGAGCAGAATAATCCATGATAAAAAGAGGACATCCTTCTTCTATATAATATGGATAGTCTGTACGAATTCTTTCTTTAGAAAACCAAGTGATCTTTTTTAAAGATGCACGAGAATAATTCTTTTTCTTTTCTATAATTTCAATTTCTGCTTCTTCACCTGGTAAAACACCATCACAAAAGACAGGTTTATGATCGATATACCCAATGCCTTCTCCATTAATACCCATTTTTCTAAATTTCAATTTCATATGTCCACCTTTGTAATTCATTTCAAATTGCGTTAATTAGTATAACATTTAAAAATGAAAAGAATTTCAATTTCTGCATAGAAAATGAAAAAGAAGAAATATGTTAAGAAAAATGGTTAAAAAATTTAGCGAGAGATATTGCATTAAAGTGTAAACTCCGCGTAAAATTGTATTAACGTAAAGAGATACTTTGCGATAGGAGGAGAGAATAATGAAAAAGTTATTCAAATTAGTTCTTTCTGGTATTATGGCTACAAGTTTAGTTGCTTGTTCTAGCTCAAATACAGAAGGATCTACAGCAACAACTTCAGAAACTTCTGATATGTCTGTTGCGATGATTACTGACTCTGGTGAAATCACAGATAAGTCTTTCAACCAGACAACTTATGAAGCATCTAAGGCTTGGGCTGAAAAGAATGGTGCAGATTTCAAGTACTACAAACCATCTGCTGATAACACAGATGCTCGTGTACAAGCTATTGAAACTGCAATCGCTGAAGGCCACAACGTAATCGTTATGCCTGGTTACTTATTTGCTGGATCAGTTGTTCAATGTGCAAAAGACTATCCTGATGTTAAGTTCATTGCATTAGACTGCTCTGAAGGTGATTTACTTGAAGCTGGTGTTACAGCTGCTGGTGAAGAATATGACTATACTCCATCTAACTGGGACTTTGATAAATATGTAGATATTTCTAATGTTTACTGTGCTATTTACCAAGAAGAATTACCAGGTTACATGGTAGGTTATGCTGCTGTTAAATTAGGATATACAAAATTAGGTTTCTTAGGTGGTATGGCTGTTCCTGCAGTTATGCGTTATGGTTATGGTTTCGTTCAAGGTGCAGATGCTGCAGCTGAAGAATTAGGCTTAACAGATGTTGAAATCAAGTATGTTTACGGTGGTAAGTTCTCTGAAGATCCATCTATCAAAGCTACAATGGATACATGGTACGCTGATGGTACAGAAGTAGTATTCGGTTGTGGTGGACGTGTTTATATCTCTGCTGCTGAAGCTGCTAAGGCTGTTGGTGGAAAGATGATTGGTGTAGACGTTGACCAAAGTGCTTCTATCGATGCTGACTATGGCGAAGGTATGACAGTTACTTCTGCTATGAAGGGTCTAGCTGTTACAGTTGAAAATGCTCTTGATACAATCAAGGCTGGTGAATGGTCTACATTAGCTGGTAAAATCGATACATTAGGCTTAGTATCTGGTGATGATCCAACTGCTAACTATGTTCAAATTCCTGAAGAAACAACACAATTTGAAGATGGCAAGTTCACAGTTGAAGATTACAAGGCTTTGGTTAAGGATATGTATGATGGTAAAGTAAAGGTATCTAATGATACTTCTGCTTCTGAACCAACAGCTAAAAATGTAAAGATTGATTTCCAAGGAACAATTCTTGCATAACAAAAATTCAAAAAGAGGTTACAGAATATTCTTTATTCTGTGCCTTTTTTTTTATATAATTAAATTTAAGAAAACAAGGAAGGAAACCATCATGTCTAGTGAAAACTATGCAATTGAGATGCTTCACATTACAAAGCGTTTCCCTGGTATCATCGCAAATGATGATATTAATCTGCAATTAAAAAAAGGAGAAATCCATGCTTTGTTAGGTGAAAATGGTGCAGGTAAATCAACTTTGATGTCAGTTCTATTTGGACTATATCAAGCAGAAGAAGGTGTCATTAAAAAAGATGGCAAAGAAGTACAAATTAATGATCCAAATGATGCGAATGCATTAGGAATCGGAATGGTACATCAACATTTTAAATTGGTACAATGCTTTCCAGTATTGGATAACATTATTTTAGGTGTTGAAGATACAAAAAATGGCATTCTTCAAAAAGCTGAAGCTAGAAAGAAAGTAATGGATCTATCAGAACGTTATGGTTTACAAATCGATCCAGACGCAAAAGTTTCAGATATCACAGTAGGTATGCAACAAAGAACAGAGATTTTAAAGATGTTATATCGTGATAATGAAATCTTGATCTTTGATGAACCAACTGCAGTATTGACACCTCAAGAAATTGAAGAATTGATGTCAATCATGAAGAATCTCGCAAAAGAAGGAAAATCTATTCTATTTATTTCTCATAAATTGAATGAAATTATGGAAGTTGCAGATCGTGTTACTGTTTTGAGAAAAGGTAAGTGTATTGGAACAGTGAATGTAAAAGATACAACAGAAGAAGAATTATCTAGAATGATGGTTGGTAGAGATGTACAACTTGTTGTAGATAAAAAACCAGCTGAACCAAAAGAAACGATATTACATGTTGAAAATTTAACTGTTGCATCAAAAAGACATGCGAATAACGCAGTAAAAAATGTTTCATTTGATGTACATGCAGGTGAAATTGTATGTATTGCTGGAATTGAAGGAAATGGTCAAACGGAACTTGTTTATGGTATTACAGGTCTAGAACCAGTGAAGGAAGGTAAAGTGACATTGGATGGGGAAGATATTACACATCTACCAATTCGTAAACGTTTAGCGAAAATGTCTCATATTCCAGAAGATCGGCATAAACATGGTCTAGTATTAGATTATCCATTAGATTACAACATTGTCCTACAAAAATATTGGCAACCTGAATTTGTTAGTGGTAGTGGATTTTTGAAGAAGAAAGAAATTCGTGAATACGCAAATGGGTTGATTGATAAATTTGATGTTCGAAGTGGACAAGGTGCTCCTACGATTGCACGCTCTATGTCAGGTGGTAACCAACAAAAAGCTATCATTGCTCGTGAATTAGATAAAGAACATGACTTATTAGTTGCGGTGCAACCAACAAGAGGTCTTGATGTTGGTGCGATTGAATTTATTCATAGACAACTTGTTGCGGATCGAGATGCAGGGAAAGCAATTCTTCTTGTATCTTTGGAATTAGATGAAGTTATGAATGTTTCTGATCGTATCTTAGTGATGTATGAAGGTGAAATCGTTGGTGAATTGGATCCTAAGAAGACAACGGTTGAAGAATTAGGATTATATATGGCTGGTGCGAAAAGAGATGCACAGAAAGGAGCAGAATAATGAAAGAGAAGAAGCGTTTTCTTGAAAATCAATCTGTACAATCAATCTTAGCTGCTCTGATTTGTATTGTTTTGGGTGTTTTGATTGGTTTCATTGTATTATTGATCATTAATCCATCTCAGGCTTTTACTGGTATCACTTCTATTCTGAAGAACTTTTTGAATTATCCTTTAGGAAAAGTAGGAATGAAGTATTTTGGAAGTACACTTGTTAAAACAGCACCATTAATTATGTGTGCATTAAGTGTATGTTTCTGTTATAAAGTTGGTTTGTTTAACATTGGTGCAGCTGGTCAATATGCATTAGGTGCTGGCGTTGCGTTATATTGTGCTCTACATTTTCAGATGCCATGGTATTTATGCTTGTTAGCTTGTGCAGTTGCAGGTGCTTTATCTGGTGTTTTGATTGGTGTATTAAAAGCATTTCGAAATGTTAATGAAGTTATTTCTGGAATCATGTTGAACTGGATTTCATTGTATTGTGTGAATATGCTTTTAGGTAATGTAAAAGAACCAACAAGTCCATATACTTTGAAATTATTAGGACATGGTAATGCGGCTATTTTACCATCCTTAGGTTTAGATAAATTGTTTAATAATGATAAGGTTACAATAGCCATTCCTCTTGCAATTATTGTCGCAATTATTGTTTGGGTCGTCTTAAATAAAACAAAGTTTGGATATGAACTTGTTGCGACTGGTTATAACAAAGAAGCTGCAAAATATGCAGGTATGGCTGAAAGAAAGAATATTATTATTACTTTAGCGATTGGTGGAGCATTAGCTGCATTAGGTGCTGCATTCTTCTATCTATCTGGTATTGCAGAATGGGAAGTTGGACAAACATCAGTTCCAGCAATGGGATTTAATGGAATCGCTGCTACATTCTTAGGAGGTTTAAATCCAATTGGTTCGATTTTCTCCTCATTCTTTATTCAACATATTACAGATGGTGCTGTTTTCTTAGATAAGACAGCATTCCCATCTCAGATTCCTGATTTGATTACCGCAATCATTATCTACTTATGTGGATTTATGGGATTCATCAGAATTCTATTACAAAAAAACAAAAAGAAAGGAGGTAACAAATAATGGTATTATTACTTCAATATATGCTTTTGTTTGCTTCTGTTCTTGCGCTTGTTGCCTTAGGTGGTTGCTTTTCTGAACATTCTGGTGTGATTAATCTTGGCTTAGAAGGAATTATGGTTATTGGTGCTTTAGGTGGAGCATTAGTATTAAAATATATGCCGGTTAGTGTACCTGCTTTTGTTACAATCGTTGTTACGATCATTGGAGCAATTGCGGCAGGAATGTTATATTCAACATTGTTAGGAATTGCTGCAATTCATTTCAAAGCTGATCAAACATTGATTGGTACAGCGATGAATTTATTGGCTACTGCTTCTGCAGCTGTAATTGTTAAGGCAATTAACTTATCTGCGGATTCATCTGATGTATCTTCTGTTGTAGATTACATTGAAAATCGACCAGATCTAACATTGAAATTTGGTGGATTTGAATTCAACTGGTTCATGTTAGTGGCTTTGGTGGCAGTGGTTGTTTCTTATATTGTTCTTTATAAGACAAGATTTGGTTTGCGTTTAATGGCATGTGGTGAAAATCCACAAGCAGCAAACTCTGTAGGTATCAATGTATTTAAGATGCGTTGGGCTGGTGTATTGATTTCTGGCATGCTAGGTGGACTTGGAGGAATTGCTTATATTACTGCTGGTTCTTCTTGGACATTTGAAAATGGTGTTGCGGGATATGGTTTCTTAGCATTAGCGGTTATGATCTTTGGTCAATGGAAACCTCATAAGATTGCTTTTGCGGCATTGTTATTTGGATTCTTTAGATCTTTAGGATCTGTATATTCTGGAATTCCATTCCTTGCCTCATTAAACATTCCATCTACAGTTTATAACTTGTTACCATATATTATCTCTTTGATTGTATTGGCATTCTCATCTAAGAACTCTGCAGCACCTAAAGCAGAAGGAATTCCATACGATAAATCAACAAGATAATTCTTACATTTTCGAAAAAAATTCGATAAAATACTTAACGAAGCCTTGCGAGCAAGTATGCTAGTGAGGCTTTTTTTTGTTTATAAGGAGGAAGAAAAAAAGTCAAAAACAAAAACACAATCAATTATTTTTACAGCGATAACTGCTTGGATCATGGTTTATATCATGACGATTTATAATACAGTTTTAGCTACACAGACATTTACAAATACAACATTTTTGATTGTATTAAAAACAATGTGGTTTGAATTTATTATTATTGGAATTTGTGCATATTTCATTTCTAGTCCAATTGCCAAATTACTAGCATTTCGCATTGTAAAACCGGAAGATCGTTCTATCGCAATTATATTATTAATTCAAATTTTTACTGTTGTATGTCATGTTGCATTAGCGAGTATTTTAGGGGTATATCATGGATATGGTTTCACAAGTCAATTCGTTCCAAATTATTTAGTTGCTTATTGTAAGAACTTTGTGAGGGCATTGCCTGCGCAATTATTGATTGCTAGTCCAATAGCTTGATTCCTATTTCGACATCGATTTTTGAAGTGAATTTGTGTTTTTGTATCGAAAGAAATATCATATAGCAGGAGGTAAACTATATGATTGTACCTGTTGAAAAAAATCTACCAAAAGAACAAATCGATGCAATTTCACAAGATATTGCGGATGCCTTTTTTGACTATGAATATAGTGAAGGTGAAAAAGGAATGAAGGGCTTCATCACTAGTAGAGAATCTATGTATATTTTCATGCGTGCTGTATTTGAAGCAGCTGTTAGAAGTGGATGCGCATGGAAATGTGAAGGTGGTGAAGGATACTTGATTATGACGGATTCTGAAGGAAATCGTATTACTTTAATCAATGTTATTAAAGAAATGCTTGCGGAAACAGAAGCATTAGGTGGATTTATGAAAGCTTTAGAGTATTCCAAAGTTTCGAGTCAAGATGGTGGCTCTATTTCTCAAGAAATTTTGAAGCGTAATGCAAGATATGTTTCTGTAGATATTTTGGTTGTTTTAAAAGAATATCAACATCAAGGACATATGAGAGAACTTATGGAATTTGTTTATAAAAGAGCAGAAGAATTTGGAATCATGGTTGCTTTGGAAACAGATGATATTGTCAAAGCGAAGAAGTATGAACATTTAGGTATGATCTTATATCGGACAAGGAATTGTGGGCCCGGTTATCATGTTTATGATATGGTCCGATAATGTGGCGTAATATTAGATCATATGTGTACTAATTATAGAAAAATAATCATATGTGAAATAGAAAAAAATTATCACAACAAAACTCTTTATTTTCTAAAAGAAAGTACTAAAATAGGTAAGGCATGTGAAATGCTAAAGAGGTATTTATATGGAAATGGATGCTATCTTACAGTTGATTGAAACGGACGAAAAAACGCGTGAAGAAATTCAAGCGCAATACGCCAAAAGAAAACAAATCAAGCAATCTGTAGAAGAAGAAAAAAAGAAGATTTCTGATGAAATGTGGGCTGAAGTTCATTCTAAGGTTGATGCGACAAAGAAAGAATTAGATGCCAAAATCGAAATCGACCAAAAAGAAAATCAAAACGTTTATGAAAAGAACGTAAAGCGATTGACAGAAATGTTCAATGCGAATAAAGATGCATGGAAAAAGGAACTTGTTGATCGTGTAATTAAGATGGACGTGTGAGGTGAACTATGAGCTCGGATTTAGCTTTAACAACGAAAGCAAGAGCGATGTTCGGTAAGCGTTTATCCGCAAATGAATATGAAACGTTACTACAGAAGAAATCAGTTTCAGAAGTAGCGAGTTACTTAAAAAATGAAACATATTATTCATCTACACTATCTGGAATCAATGAAAAAGCGATTCATCGTGAACAGTTAGAAGCTTTATTGAGAATGGATATTTTCTATCGCTTAGAAAAGCTGGAAAGATATGGTGGAGAAGAAGATAAAGGATGTATTTATGCATTTGTAATGCGTTCTGAAATACGTTTGTTATTAACAAGTGTTCGATACATTACAACGCATGATGAAGAGATTCGTACAGGATTGATTTCTGCTTTACCAATCTTTGCGGAAAAATATTTTTCATTCAATATCAAAGAGTTACCGAATGTTGCGACATTTGCTGAATTATTAGATGTGATCAAAGGTACATCGTATGAGAAAATCATTTCTAAATATCAAACATTAAATTTAGAAGAAATTGATTATATTGCTTTAGAACATGATCTTGAAGTGGATTTATATGAAAATATGATGAAGCTGAAAGAGAAATATAAGGGAAAAGAAACAAGTGAAATTGTAAATCAAATTATCTTTTCAAAAGCAGAAATGATCAATTTATCAGCAATCTATCGTTTAAAGAAATACTTTCATGAATCAAATGAGAAGATTAATCAATTTATGCTTCCATATCAATGTTTCTTTAGTAAGAAAGAATTGGAAGATATGATTGATCATTGCGATGCAAATGAGGTATTAGAACGTGTTGCGAAAAAATATCATCGTTATACGCATGATCTAAGATTTACAAGCATTGAACAATATATGCAAATGATTCAATTTAATATGAATCATCATGTGATTGAATATTACCAAGATGCATCTGTTGTGCTACTCAGTTATTTGTTGTTAGGACAAACAGAGATTCAGAATTTAATCAATATTATTGAAGGAATTCGTTATCAAATTGCACCTGATCGCATACGTGCGTTATTAGTATATTAGAAAAGGGGTGGATACATGGCAATTGTTAAAATGAAATATGTCAGTGTCGCTACAAATGAAGAGAATATCGAGACGATGGTCTTGGATGGTATTCATTCTGGTTTGTTGCATGCTGTACATGCTGCAGATGTCATTAATGAAGATAATCATGGTCATATGATCAATGATGAAAATCCATATAGTGGATATCTTCAAACATTGCAGAATTTTGCACACAATGTCAATTACACGTTGCAAGCAAATGAAGAACCAAAGAAACATTATACAAATGAAGAAATTGATTCTTTTATTGAAACATTAAACAAAACATTTGGATTAGAAACAGACGCAAATACTGTTTTATTAACACCAGATGATGAAAAGGCATTAAGTGCATTAAGTGAATGTGGATTTGAAAGAATGCATGCTTGTCAGTACTTGAACTTCGGATTTGGTAGATTACCAAGAGAATCTTTCAAGAAATTAAGTATGTATCAAGATGAAATCTTTGTTCATCATCATGTTCATGAAAATGAACAATATATTTGGATGTTATATGTTACAAGTGATTCTTATGTAGATAAAGTTCGTAAGATCTTTAAAGATCTATATTTTGAACCAATTGATATTCCAATGATTGATGTGAAGAAGCAATTAGAAAAATATAAAGAACAAATTGATGATATCTATACATTCTGTTATGAAGAGAATCGAGTTCATGAATTATATCCTTATGTAGCAGAGATTGATAAAAAATATCAATTGAATGGGTTTGTGAAAGCAGATGAAGTAGAAAATTATAAAAAGATCTTTGAAAATATTCCAACTGAATTTACAGTCAAAGATCCAGAAGAAGTACCTGAATTAGAATGTCCAACATTACTCAAGAACAATTGGTTTACAAAACCATTTGAATTATTCTTAGGAATGTATGGTGTTCCTAAATATACAGACTTTGATCCAACTGGTTTTATGGCAGTAACTTATTGTTTATTGTTTGGAATCATGTTTGGTGATTTAGGTCAAGGATTTGTACTCTTTATCATCGGATTGGTATTTGCGAAAAAGGGTCAACTATTTGGAATCATTAATCGTTGTGGTATTACATCTATGATATTTGGTTTCTTGTTTGGATCTGTATTTGGATATGAAGATGCTTTGAATCCAATTCATCAATCTTTATTTGGTGTTAGAGAAAAGTTATTTGATGTCATGGATCAGAATAGTACGATGGTATTGTTGATTGGTGCGATTGCGATTGGTGCAGTGCTCATTCTCATTACACAATGCATGAACATTGTTAATCGTTTCAAACATCAACAATTGGGAGAAGCTTTATTCTCACAAAATGGCATTGCTGGACTTGTGTTCTATGGAAGCATTGTGTTCGCAATCGTTGCGACAATGTTATTACAATGGAATGTTTTAAATCCTGTATATATCGTTGTATTCTTTGTTTTACCAATCATCAGCTTTGTGATGAAAGAACCTCTAACAAATGCGGTTGAACATAAAACAGTAAAACCAAAAGAAGGATGGGGTGGATACATCACACAATCTATCTTTGAATTGATTGATGTATTGCTTACATTCGTTACAAACTCTATGTCTTATTTAAGAGTTGGTGGCTTCGTATTGAGCCATGCTGGTATGATGCTTGTTGTTATGACACTTGTTGAAATGACAGGTAGTGCTGGAATTGCAGTTGTAATCTTCGGAAATGTATTCGTTATGGTACTAGAAGGTTTGATTGTAGGTATTCAGACTTTACGTCTTGAATATTATGAAATGTTCTCTAGATATTATGATGCTGGAGGCATTCAGTTTAATGCTTTATCTGCAGATGCAGAATAATCAATAGAAAGAAAAAAAATCTAAAGGAGAAAAAGAAAAATGTTAAACGCTATTGAAATGTTATTACCATTGATTGCAGTGATTCTCATTGTAGGTCCACTTGCTTTAATTTGCTCAGGAAAAATGAATGTAAAAAATGCTAGAAGCAGAATGCTTGCTCAAGTAGCTATCTTCTGTGGTGTATTTGCGGTAATGGTTTTATTCCAAGCAAATCAATTCACAGCTCTTGCTGAAGAAACAACAGCTGTTGCTGATTCTTCTAGAGGTCTAGGTTTCATCGCTGCTGCAATTGCAGTAGGTTGCTCATGTATCGGTGCTGGTTGGGCCGTTGCGAAAGCTGCTCCAGCTGCATTAGGTGCTGTTAGTGAAAATCCTGATAACTTTGGTCGTGCTATTATCTTCGTTGCCTTAGGTGAAGGTGTTGCTATCTACGGTTTGTTGATTTCTATCTTGATTCTAAACAATCTTTAATCTATGAGAAGCTACGTCATCAGCGACAATACCGATACAGTGATGGGCATGCGCCTAGCTGGTATCGAAGGTGAGGTCATCAAAGGACGTGACAATATTCTTCATCGTCTGGATGAATTGATCCATACAGAAGATATTGCCATTATTCTGATGACTACAAAAACGATTGAAGAAGTTAGTGATATTGTATCTCAATATAAAATGTCTTTAGCGAAACCATTGATTGTTGAAATTCCAGATCGTCATGGTTCAGGCAATATTGGTGAAGCTATAAACAAATATATTTCTGAAGCAATCGGTGTAAAACTGTGAGGAGAATATAGATGGAAGACTATGAAGATAAATTACTAGAAGAGATTGCCAATGATGTTAAAAGTAATGCAAAATTAGTGGAAGATGTTGTGAATCAAGAAACAGATGCATTATTGAATGATCAGATCAGTTTCTATAAAGAAGGTTTGAAAAAAGAAACTGAGACATATCTTGAAGGTGAACTTAAGGAAATTCGTTTATATGCAGCTACAAAATCTTCTCATGATAAATTTGATACGAAAAGAAAACTATTAGAACTTCGTGGGAATTTTGTGAATGAGTTGAAACAAGAAGTAATTGATGAATTGAAGAAATTTACAAAGTCAGAAGCATATAAAGAATATTTATTAGAAAATTTAAAGAAGATCAACAAAAGTGAAAATGGATATTTTGTTGTCCGTGAAAATGATATGGATCTGATGAAAGAATTGTGTAAACAATTATCTTTTGATCAAAAGATCCAACAGGGTTATTTCGCAATTGGTGGATTTCGTTATGTAGATGAAGTCAACCGTTATGAATATAGTTGTACATTAGATGAAAAATTAGATGAACAATTTGCATGGTTTAGAAATAATTCTGGTTTTAAAGTAGTAGAAAGTGAGGATGAATAATGAGCGATACCGTATATTCAATCAATGGGCCGGTCATTAGCGTCCGTAATACAAAGTCATTTGCGATGCGTGAAATGACTTATGTTGGTAAGAAACACTTATTGGGTGAAGTTATCAAGATCAATGATGAATGTACAACAATTCAGGTCTATGAATCTACAACAGGATTACGACCTGGAGAAGAAGTAGTTGGAACAGGTTCATTGTTGAATGCAACTTTAGGTCCTGGTCTTTTAAAGAATATCTATGATGGTATTGAAAGACCATTACAGAAAATTGAAGAAATTGAAGGTGCTTTTATTTCTGAAGGATCTCAAGTAGATGCAATTGATAAGAGTACAAAGTGGGACGTTACAGTATTGATTCATGAAGGTGATACTGTTAAAGAAGGACAAATCTTTGCGACATGCCAAGAAACAAGTGTTATTGAACATCGTTCTATGATTCCAAATGGAATTCATGGGGTAGTAAAAAATGTTAAAGGAAATGGACAATACACAGTAGATGATGTATTAGCTGTTGTTGAAGATCCTGAAACAGGAAAACAAACAGAGATTACATTGGTACAAAAATGGCCTGTTCGTATTCCTCGACCAATCAAAGCGAGAAAACCACTATCCATTCCTTTGATTACAGGTCAAAGAGTTTTGGATACAATGTTCCCTATCGCTAAGGGTGGTTCTGCAGCTTTGCCTGGTGGATTTGGTGCAGGTAAAACAATGTTACAGCATTCCATTGCGAAGTTCTGTGATGCGGACATCATTATCTATGTAGGTTGTGGTGAACGTGGAAATGAAATGACACAGGTTTTGGAAGAATTCTCTGAATTGAAGGATCCAAAAACTGGAAATTCATTATTAGATCGAACAGTATTGATTGCCAATACTTCCAATATGCCAGTTGCTGCACGTGAAGCTTCTATTTATACAGGTGTAACAATTGCGGAATATTATCGTGATATGGGTTATCATGTTGCCTTAATGGCTGACTCTACTTCTCGTTGGGCAGAAGCTTTAAGAGAATTGTCTGGTCGTTTGGAAGAAATGCCAGCAGAAGAAGGTTTCCCAGCTTACTTACCTAGTAGAATTGCACAGTTCTATGAACGTGCGGGTTATGTAGATACACTCAGTGATAAACATGGTTCTGTAACATTGATTGGTGCCGTATCTCCACAGGGTGGTGACTTCTCTGAACCAGTTACACAGAATACACGTCGTTTCGTTAGATGTTTCTGGGCACTCGATAAGTCATTAGCTTATGCTAGACACTACGCTGCAATCAACTGGAATCAATCTACAAGTGAATATGTCGATGATTTGTCTCATTGGTATGCAGAAAATATCAATCGTTCTTTCATTACACTTCGTGGTGAATTACAAGAAATTCTTCATGAAGAAGATTCTTTATTAGAAGTTGTTAAATTGATTGGTTCTGATGTATTACCAGAAGATCAAAAACTATTGTTAGAAATTGCACGTGTTGTTAGAGTTGGTTATCTGCAACAAAATGCTTTCCATCCTGATGATATGTCTGTTCCTATGGAAAAACAATTTAAGATGATGAAAGTTATTGATTATTTGTATCGTGCTTGTAAGGCAAAAGTTGAAAAACATATTCCTGTTTCATTGATTACAAAAACTGGTATCTTTGAAACAGTCATCAAAATGAAATATGATGTGCCAAATGATAACATTGATTTATTGGATTCTTATCCAGAAAAGATTGATGTAGCATTGGATTCGATTTTATAAGGAGGGCAAAGTATGAGTGTTCAATTATTAGGATTAGATGAAATCCAAGGTTCTCTTGTTGCCCTAGATCATGTTCAAAACGTTTCAAATGAAGAAATGGTTGAAATTGAATTGAATGATGGTTCTACAAGAAGTGGAAGAGTTGTTTCTATTTCTGGTGAAAAAGCAATCATTCAGGTATTTCAAGGAACAGAAGGAATTTCTTTAGCGAATACAAAAACAAAATTATTAGGTCATCCAATGGAATTAGGTCTTTCTAAAGAAATCTTAGGAAGAACATTCAATGGTACTGGTGAGCCAATTGATGGACTTGGAGAAATTTACGCAGATAAGTTTGAAGATGTTAATGGTAAACCATTGAATCCTTATTCCAGACAATATCCAAGAAACTATATTCAAACAGGTATTTCTGCAATTGATGGATTAAATACATTGATTCGCGGACAAAAGCTTCCAATCTTTTCAGGAAGTGGTCTACCACATGATCAATTAGCAATCCAAATCGTTAAACAAGCAAAGTTAACAGGAGAAGATGCAGAAAACTTCTGTATCGTCTTTGGTGCAATGGGTGTTAAAAACGATGTTGCGGATATGTTTAGAAGATCATTTGAAGAAACAGGCGTAATGGAAAAAGTTGTTATGTTTGTCAATCTTGCGGATGATCCTATCGTTGAAAGAATGTTGACACCAAGATGCGCACTAACTGCTGCAGAATATCTTGCATATGATTGTGGTATGAACGTATTGGTTATTTTGACGGATATGACATCTTATTGTGAAGCTGTTCGTGAGTTCTCATCTAGTAAGGGTGAAATTCCTTCACGTAAAGGTTATCCTGGATATCTTTATTCAGACTTAGCTTGTTTATATGAACGTGCAGGTATTATCAAAGGTGGTAAGGGTTCTGTCACACAGATTCCTATCTTAACAATGCCAAATGATGATATTACTCATCCTGTACCGGATTTAACAGGTTATATTACAGAAGGACAAATCGTATTGGATCGAGATTTATTCTTGAATAACATTACACCTCCAATTGGTGTATTATCTTCCTTATCTCGTTTGATGAAGGATGGTATTGGTGAAGGTTATACAAGAAAAGACCATCAAGATATTTCGAACCAATTATTTGCATCTTACGCAAAAGTACAAGATGCGAGAAGCTTAGCTTCTGTTATTGGTGAAGATGAATTATCTGATATTGATAAAAAACATATGGAATTTGGACGTTTGTTTGAATCTGTATTTATTGGACAAGGTTTCAATGTGAATCGTTCAATGGAAGAAACATTGAATCTTGGTTGGGCCTTGTTATCAACATTACCAGTTGAAGCATTGGATCGTTTGGATGATGAACTCATTAAACAAAACTATGATCCAGAACATGCGATGGCTACAATCAACATGATAGCTAAAGAAAAGGGAGAAAACTAATATGGCAATGCAGGTTGCCGCAACAAAAGGTAATCTCATCCGTATGAAAAGAGCTCTCGCTCTAGCGAATTCTGGTTATGATCTGATGGATCGAAAAAGAAATATCTTGGTAAGTGAAATGATGCAATTGGTTGATAAAGTAAAATTACTTCGTCAAGAAATTACACAAGCTTACTCTACGGGTTATTATCTTTTACAACAAGCAAACATCTATTCAGGTGTTATTCAAAGAATTGCTTCTGAGATTCCTGTTGAGAATGAAATTCAATTAACTTATCGTTCTGTTATGGGTGTAGAAGTACCAAATATTATCTATCATCCAAAAACAGAAGTGGAATTGGCTTATGGTTTAGAAGAGTCAAACTCTAAAATTGATGAAGCTTATCTCCAATTCCAAAAAGTAAAAGAGTTAACAATGGTTCTAGCAGAAGTTGATAACGCTGTATATCGTTTAGCTAATGCAATTAGTAAAACACAAAAACGTGCAAATGCATTAAAGAATGTTGTTATTCCTAGATATACAACGACAATACGTTTTATTAATGATTCACTAGATGAAAAAGAACGTGAAGAATTCTCACGTATGAAAGTAATCAAAGCGAACAAAGAAGCACAAGCATAAAGAGGTGAAGAACCTCTTTTCTTTGTGGTAAAATTGTTGACGGAGGAAAAATGGATGAAACAAGAAAGAACATTTCCAAAGATCATCGTTACCAAGAAACAAGAAAATACAATTAAACAAGGACATCCTTGGATCTATGCAGATGAAATCATGGAATCAGATGAAATACAAGAAAATGGATGTATTGTTGATGTGTTTGGGAAAAGAATGAACTATTTAGGTTCTGGTTTTTATAGTGAAAAATCTAAAATAAGAGTTCGTTTATTAGGAAATAATGCGAATGAAACATACAATGATGAATTCTTTATTAGAAAAGTAAAATATGCAATTGATTATCGTTTCATTGTGATGCCGAATGATATTAAAGCTTGTCGATTGATTCATGGAGAATCAGACGGATTACCAGGTTTAACGGTGGATCGTTATCATAATATATTAGTTTGCCAAGTAGAATCTTTTGGTACTGAAAGACATAAGGATGTAATTTATCAAGCTTTATTAAAATACTTAGAGGAAAAAGGGCAAATCATAGATGGTATTTATGAAAGAAACGAAGGAGAACTTCGTAAAAAAGAAGGATTAAACCAATATAAGGGATGGTATGGCAAAAATCATCCTGAAAGTTGTATTACAAAGATTATTGAGAATGATATTGTTTATGAAGTGGATGTAGAAAATGGACAGAAAACTGGCTTCTTTTTAGATCAAAAATATAATCGTAAACAAGTCGCAAAGCTCGCAAAAGGGATGCGTGTATTGGATTGTTGTACACATACTGGTTCATTTGCGTTAAATGCTGCGAAGGGTGGTGCACAATCTGTTTTAGCGATGGATATTTCAGAATCTGCATTAGAAATGGCAAAAAAGAATGCACAAGAGAATCATTTGAACTTGGATTTTCGACAAGGAGATGTATTTGAAGTATTGGTTGATCTTAAGAAAGAACACGCAAAGTTTGATTTTATTATTTTAGATCCACCAGCATTTACAAAATCTCGTAAAACTTTTCATAACGCAAGAAAAGGTTATCGAGAAATCAATGCGGATGCGATGCGTCTGTTGCCTAGAGGTGGTTTTTTAGCTACGGCTTCTTGTTCTCACTTTATGCCAAAAGAAGAATTTGAAAAGATGCTAGTGGATGCCGCGAATGATGCAGGGGTATCTATACGTATCATAGAACAACGAGGTGCAGCTTGTGACCATCCTGTAAATCCCGCAATCAAAGAAACAGAATATTTGAAGTTTTTCTTATTACAAGTCATTTAAGCTAGTTCAGCTAGCTTTTTTTGTGGCTGAACTGAAAAGTTAAATTCCACTTTCAAAAGAAAAAATAAAAGTTGAAATTACTCTTACA
>CAVJMM010000016.1:0-37653 GCA_963650865.1 Eubacterium sp. AM49-13BH
GTCTCTAATGGATTGAATTCATGAAAAGAATCCTTTTCTTTTTTATAGTTTTGTTGATCTAATTCTTTTTCGTCCATAGAAACTCCTTTCAATAAAATAGCCATCAAAAATTATATCAAATTTCAGATGGCTTTGTGTGAACAACTCTTATTTTTTACGGAAGTATTGCAAGCAAATTGCCCCAAGACCAGTATGTGCTGCAACAGGGGAACATAATTCAATGACTTCTACTTCTGCTTTTGGGAATCTTTCTGTAATTTTACGATACAAAGATTGTGCTTCTGAGATGTTATTGACATGTGCAATCGCAATATACCAATCATCGGATTGATTGATTCCATCATTTTCCATTTGATCTATTGCTTTTTCTAAAGCTTTACGGAATGTACGAACTTTTTGTAATGTATCAATTCTTCCAGATGTTGATTTGTTGATTTGTAATACTGGTGCAATCTTTAATAATTTTCCAAGTTTCGCAGCCAATGGTGTCATTCTTCCACCACGAATCAATTGATCGAGATTTTCAGGGATGATCAATGTATTACAAGAATCAATGATTTCATTTGTAATCAATTGAATTTCTAGATCATTGATGCCTTCTTCATGTGCTTTTTTGATTCTTTTGATCAAATATTCTTGAACGACTGCAGTAACGTAAGTATCTACTGTAATAATATTTAAATCTAAACTTTGCGCAATGGTTGTCATTGTTGATATCGTTCCAGATAACCCATTACAAATTGGTACTGCATAAATCAAATCTACCCCTTGTTGTTTTAAACTTTCAAAACATTCTTGGATGATTCCAGGGGAAGGTTGAGAAGTTTTAAAAGCATGTCCTTCTTTTAATAAATTAATTAAGTCTTGTTTGGAAAGATTTTCCATGTCCTGATATGTATTATTTTCATCAGAGACTTGTAAAGGAACACTGACGATTCCATCTTTTGCCATCTCTGAAATGGACTTACCTGTTCCACTATCTGTTACATAAGCAATTTTCATATGATTTATACCTCTGAAAAATTATAATATTAAATTTAAAAACAATAAAGTACTTAAAAGCAATCTACACGTATTTGTAGTACAATATGTGCATGTCTACACATCTCTATACAAGAAGCTGTTATAGCTTATTAAATAGTACAATTCGTATTCAAGAATATGTAAAATATGCATCTTCTTTAGGATATGAATCTATTGTGTTAACAGATCATAATGTCATGTATGGATCTGCTTGTTTTATCCGTGCTTGTCAAAAAGAAGGAATTCATGGAATTGTTGGCATGGAAGTGGATTGTATGTACCATGATACAGTTGTTCCATTTCTTTTACTTTCTAAAGATAATAAAGGATATGTTGATCTCATGCATTTATCTTCTTATCTCAATGAAAAAAGTTCTACTTGTTCTTTACAACAATTACAACAAGTAACTGCACATTGCCATTTGATTGTATTTGGAGAAGGTGGTTGGTTAGACCATGCTCTTACTCAAAAACAAACAGAAGAAATCAAAAATAAATTACTGATTTTAAAACAAGATTTTCAAGATTTTGATATTGCGTTATCTTATAATGATTCTTTATTTTGGAAAGAAAGAAATATTCTATTAAAAAGAATTGCACAAACTTTACAAATTCCAACGGTTGCTTTACATAAAATCTATTATTTGAAAAAAGAAGATACGAAAGCATTTCAAATCTTAAGATGTATGTCAGAAAATAAAACGATTGATGATGCTTCTGTTCCTGAAATCAAAGGAAGATATTATTTAAGTCAAGTTGAAATGCAACAATTATATGATGCAGATGACTTACAAAGAACTGATGAGATTGCCTCTTTGTGTCATGCGGACTATCAATTAGAAAAAACATCATTACCTACCTATTCAATCAAAGAAGATGTAGAACCAAAAGTCTATTTAACAGAATTATGTAAAGCAGGATTAAAGAAAAGACTCCATGGAAAAAATGATGAACAATATATGCAACGATTGATGTATGAATTATCTGTGATTATTCGGATGCATTTTGAGAATTATTTTTTGATTGTTTATGATTTTATTTGTCATGCAAGAAAAAATGGAATCCATATTGGACCTGGTAGAGGAAGTGCTGCAGGGAGTTTGGTTGCGTATTGTTTAGGAATTACAATGATTGATCCATTACAATATGGATTGTTATTTGAACGTTTTTTAAATCCAGAACGTATTTCTATGCCTGATATTGATGTGGATATTCCTGATAAAGATCGTAGTAAAGTGATTGAATATGTTTACCAAAAGTATGGAGAAGATCATGTTTGTAATATTGTTACTTATGGAACATTAGCCGCAAAGATGGTCATTCGTGAGGTTGCGAAAGTATTGAATTTATATTCTAGAGAAATTGATGCCATCATTAAATGTATTCCTAATAAACCAAAAATGACATTACAAAAAGCTTATGAAACTTCACCACGTTTTAAACAAATGATTCAATCTAAAGATAAATATCTACAATTGTTTGAAATTAGTAAAAAGTTAGAAGGTTTGCCACATCATACAAGTGTTCATGCAGGTGGTATTTTACTATCTAAAGATACAATCAATGATATCGTTCCTACAACTAGAGAGGATACACAATTAAAAACTTCACAATATTCTATGGAATATTTAGAAGAAAGAGGATTGATTAAAATCGATCTACTAGGATTAAGAAATCTATCAATCATTGATGAAATCGTAAAGAAGATACAAGTTAGAGAACCACAATTTCAAATTCTGAATATATCGATGCATGATACAAAAACATATGAAGTATTTTCTAGTGCCAATACATTAGGTATTTTCCAATTTGAAAGTGAAGGGATGAGAAATCTTTTAAGAAGATTACAGCCAAAAAATATTCAAGAAGTAGCAGATGCGATGGCTTTGTATCGACCTGGTCCTATGGATCATATCAATACTTATTTACAGAACAAACAAGATCCTTCTTCTATTCAATATGCATCTAAAGATGTTTATGAAGTTTTAAAAGAAACATATGGTGTCATGATCTATCAAGATCAAATCATGTTGATTGCGAGAAACGTTGCTGGTTTTTCTTTAGGAAAAGCTGATATTTTAAGAAAAGCAATTTCGAAAAAGAAACAAGAGGAATTGATTAATCTCAAACAAGATTTCATCATTGGAGCAATGCAACATGGATATACAAAAGAAACCGCAAATCAATTGTATGATGATATTGAGAAGTTTGCGGATTATGGTTACAACAAATCACATGCGATTGCGTATTCTTACATTGCATATCAATTAGCTTATTTGAAGGCAAACTATCCATTAGATTTTTATTCTTCTTTGTTGAATAGTGTGATTTCAGATACAACCAAAACATCACGTTATGTTTATGAATGTAAAAGAAGACATATCATGATCTTATATCCAAGTGTCAATGATAGTTTAAGTGTTTATAAAGTCGAAAAGAATGCTTTAAGAATTCCTTTAGCAATGATTCATGAAATTGGTACACTTGTATCAGATCATATTGTGAATGAAAGAGAACAGAATGGAAAGTATATAGATTTCTTTGATTTTGTTGCTAGATGTAATCTTTATAACATCCATGAAGAACAAATCAAAACATTGATCAATGCAGGTGCTTGTGATTGTTTTTTAGAAACAAGAGCTACATTGACATCTATTGTAGAAAAGGCATTTTCTTATGCAGATGTTGTGAAAGTTTTTAAGAATGGAAAATATACGGTAGATGCATCTTTGGTCAGTAAACCTTCCTATATCAAACTTGCGGAAAACGAGTATATAAGAGAAGAAAACGAAAGAAATGCTTTAGGTTATACATTAGGTTCTTCTTATATCAGTAAAATACGTGAAGAAAATCAAATTGCAGCGCCTTCTTTAGCACAACTTTCTATGATGCAAGGAAAAGTCATTGGATTTGCGCAAATACGAGATGTGAGAAAACATCGTACCAAAAAAGGAAGTATGATGGCTTTCTTGAAGTTGAGTGATGAAACAGGTGAAATGGATATGATGGTCATGCCAATACAATATGAACAATACTGTTCTTCCTTAGTAAAAGGTGTGTTTATTTTGTTTCACGCTAGAATGCAAGAAGATCGTTCCATGATCTGTGATACGATACAGTTTTATAAGAAATAGAAGATATGAAAGAAAAAATATCTGACAATAAAATATTAATTTCAATGCCACTCATATTAGGTATTCTTTCATTATTATCATTTGTTCTTTATTATTACAGTTGTCATCACGCACCATACAAATATATAAGCGTTATTTTATTAGGACCTGTATTCTCCTTTGCAGGTATGGTGATTTCTATAATTACACGAAAGAGTCGAAATACATTTCCTACATTATGGATATCTGGTGTTATTAGCTGTTTGTTTGGCTTCATAATATGTGTGTTTATTTTTATAATATGGTTTTGTTTGATGACAGCTAAGTTACAACAATAAAGATTATTTTTGATTAAAATTACTTGGAAATGGTAATATTAATATCAATATTTATGACAAAGAAATAGGAGGTGTTCAATGAAATGTATATTGATGAATAAAAATACAGAGATTATGTCATTAGAATATAATACGATATTTCATATCATTGAAAAGATCTATGACATCTATCAAATTGAATACGCTTCTTTATCCATTATGAATGCTTATCATACAAAGAATTCAAATCTTGTAAAACAAACGAATGATTGGTTTAAAGGAAGAGGAATTCCTTCTTGGAGAAAAGATTTAGAAAGATTGTTAGAGAAATTAAATGTATCTTCTACAGAAGAATTATTGAATAAATCTTATGCACTTTCTTTATCAGACCAATATTGGTTAAAAGAAGAAAAGAGTACTGTTCAATGGAAAGATATTAATTTCTTTAAAAATGATTTTTCGTATGAAGCGTATTTAGAAGCTGCTTTAGATAGTTCATCTGCTACAACAACAGATAAGGCCATTCTTCGCTCCCCAAATAACACTACCGATGGTATGTTACAAAAAGGTTGGATCATTGAGGATGGGAAAAGAGTATTAGTTAAGGGAACATATACGCAAAGCAATGAAGAACCATTAAATGAATGGCTTGCATCTCAAATATGTAAAAGACTTGGATTTTATTATTGTGAGTATCGTATCGAATGGAATGAGAAAACAAAATTTGTATCAAAATGTGATGATTTTATTGATGAAAATGAAGAAATTATTTCCGCATATGATATTTTTCAATCCGAAAAGAAACCAAATCATATCAATGATTATGAATTTTATATATCAATTTTAGAAAAACATCATGTACCAAATGCTAGAAAGAATGTTTCAGACATGTTTGTAGTAGATTATCTGATGTTAAATACAGATCGTCATTTAAAGAATTTTGGTGTTATTCGAAATGTAAATACTTTAGAGTGGGTAAGAACGACTCCTATATTCGATACTGGTCAAAGTATGGAAAGTGATAAATATATTAACGAAATGAATTTTGTGAATGGTAGTGGTAAATCCTTTACAAATACAAAGAAAGATTATGATGACATTTTAAAAACAATTGGTACGATTTATATCCATCCAAAACAATTAGATGGTCTTTGTGATGAATATCATGATTTACTACAACAATATAAAAATAAAATTGATATGAGTGAAAAGCGTATTGATAAACTTGTGAATGGATTGAATCAAAGAATAAATAAATTGGAAAAATATTGTGCGTGATGCATATAGAAAGGAACATTGTTATGAGAATATTAATTGTTGATGATGAAGCGAATATTAGAGAAGTTGTGAGAGAATATTGTGAATTATCAGGTTATGAAGCTGATGAGGCAAAAGATGGTGTAGATGCAATCGATAAAGTCAAAAATACGCATTATGATTGTGTTATCTTAGATGTTATGATGCCTACATTAGATGGCTTTTCGGCATGTAAAGAAATTAAAAAGATACAAGATGTTCCAATCATTATGTTAAGTGCTAGAACAGAAGAATATGATAAGTTATATGCGTTTGGTTTAGGAATTGATGATTATGTCATTAAACCATTTTCTCCAAAAGAATTGATGGCTAGAGTGAAAGTAGTACTCGAAAGAGGGGCACATCACGAAAAGAACCAAATCGTATATGAAGGACTTGTGATTGATCTTCTTGGTAGAACGGTGAGTGTAGATGGACAGCGTGTAACTTTAACACCAAAAGAAATAGATTTATTGATTTATTTGATGAATAACAAAAATATCGCTTTGAGTAGACAAAAGCTATTAGAAGAGGTATGGAATTATGATTATTTTGGTGATGATAGAACGGTAGATACGCACATTAAAATGTTAAGACACAACATAGGTGTCTATCGGAATCATATCGTTACAGTGAGAGGAATGGGGTATAAATTTGAAGCTTGATCGTAATGGGATACGATTTCGTTTTTGGCTTGTATTTTTCTTACTAGCTGTAGGAATTACAGTGTTTATTGGAATATTACAGATTGGTTTTATTCGACCTTATTATCGAAATAATAAAATCAAATCTATGAATACGGTCGCAAATGAAATTACCAATGATATTATTTTGACCACGACAGATGATTCTATCGCACAAGCACTACGTACAACTGTAGATAATGATGTTTGTGTACAAATCTATAACACAAGTGGCAAACAAGTATACGCTGCAGATTCTTTAGGATCTGGCTGCCTTTTAAATACGACATCTTTTCAGAATAACAATGATTTTTCTGCATTAGATGATACATTCCAACAAAATGGAAATGAATATTCTTACTTTGAAACCAATGAATCTACTGGACAAGAAATGATCATTTATGGAAGAAAGATCGTTTCTTCTCTAGCGAATTATTATATGTTTGTGAATGCACCACTTGAACCTGTGGATTCTGTTGTGACATTCTTTTCACAACAATATGGTTTTTATACAATCATTGCTATTATTATTGCGTCACTATTAGCGTTATATATTTCCAATACAATCACACAACCAATTGTGCGTATGAAAATCGAAGCACAAAAACTCGCACAAGCAAATTATGATGTTACTTTCACAGGTGGTTCTTTTACAGAAACAAAAGAACTTGCGGCAACATTAAATGATACAAAAGATAAACTCGCAAAGATTGATGAAATGCGAAGAGATTTGATTGCCAATGTATCTCATGATATCCGTACACCATTAACTGATATTCGTGCATATGCGGAAATGATACGTGATATTTCTGGAGAAAATGCAGAAAAGAGAAATAAACATTTAGAAGTTATTATTCATGAAACAGAATACATGTCACGTTTGATTAATGACATGAGTGAATTATCTAGGATGCAAAGTGGGAATGAGAATGTCCATCGTGAGAATATTGATTTAGTAGAAGTTATTTATGAAGTTGTACAAATCAATGAATCTTTATTACGTAAAGCAAATCTAAAGATTGAAATTGATGTGCCAGATGAATTGATTATGTATTTTGATAAAATCAAAATGGCACAAGTTGTATCTAACTATTTGACCAATGCAATCAAACATACACCATCTGGTAATAAGATAACTATTCGTGCATTTGTAAAAGAAGATGAAGAAACCGTACGTTTTGAAGTGATCGATGAAGGGGAAGGTATTCCAAAAGAAGAATTACCTTATATTTGGGATCGTTATCAAAAATCATCTCGCACATTCCAAAGAAGTATGACAAATACAGGTTTAGGTTTATCCATCGTAAAAGCCATTGCGATTACGTATGGTGCAAAAGTAGGAGTTATATCTGAAGTAGGAAAGGGCTCTACATTTTATTTTGAATTAAGGGAAACACATGAAGCTTGATTATTTAAATGGAACATCTTTCAGCATTTATCAACCTGATGATATGTATCATTTTAATTCAGATACTGAATTATTAGGTAGATTTATGCAGATTTATAAAAATAATCGTGTACTAGATATTGGATGCAATAATGGTGCATTGCTTTACTATGCAAAAGAAAAGCATGCGAAAAGTTTATGTGGAATTGATTTATTTGATGAAGTTATTGAGAATGCACAAATGAATTTTGAAAGAAATAAAGTTGAAGTGGAATTACATGTTTGTTCTTTACAACAATTCCAACATGAACCATTTGATGTCATTGTATGTAATCCACCATATTTCAATACGAAAAATGATGCATTAAAAAATCAAAATGCATATATCAAAGCAGCACGTCATGAAGAATCTTTAACATTAGATGTTTTATTTGAAAATGTGAAACGATTATTAAAATCCAATGGTTCTTTTTCAATGGTATATCGACCAGATAGAATCTCAGAAGTGATACAGATTGCATCACAATGTGGTTTTTCTATCAAAAGAATGCGTTTGGCATATGCTTCGATTCATAAACCCGCAAAAACAGTATTGTTTGAATTTGTGACAAATCCAAATACTACAATGATTGTAGAAGAACCTGCTTTCTTAAATGATCGAAGTAGTTTTGGATGGAAAGGAATACAAACAAAATGACAGAATTGATTACCATTTTATTCATATTTTCATTGTGTGTATTTTTGTTTTGTATTTACTTTTTAGTGAAGTTTCATGATCAAAATCAATTACCTGAAATTCCACCATTTCATTCTTCTAACAATTACAGAGATCAAATGCAATTACAAATGGATTATGAAAGTATCTATCAACGAACAAAAGAATCTATTACATTAAAGTATCCAGAAATCAATATGTTATTTGATGAATATCCATGTAAGAATGCATATATTTTGCATTTTAAGGGGAATTCTAGAAAACAAGAACAAGTTGTATATGTATTACGAAATGAATCTGTAAGAGATATTTTCTTATCAACTGTTGAAGATTTTATTGAAGAAGCAAGAACACCAAAATATGGAATTGTGATTGTTCTTCCTTTTACTTCTGATAATCAAGAATTTTTATCTGCTTTAAAAAACAAACAACTTCCTTTGAAATATATTTATACAGATGAATCATCGATTCATTCTTTTCCGCATATCAAAGGAATGCAAGCTTTTGTGGCAATTGGTAGAAAACCATATGCTTGTTTTACGATTGAAAACGATACAGAAGAATATGATTGGCTAGCAGATTTAAATAGTAAATTATTTGAACCTATTTATTCAAAAGAAACCTATCAAACAATTCAATCCATTCGTTCGTTACTACCATTTGATATTCAATTAGCTTCTTACTTTTATCCATTCTTTTCTAAAATGGTCATGAAAGAAATCTTATATTTATATCCTGAATTATCTTATTTGTTTTATCCTGCTTTAGACAAAAGAGGAAATCAAGTGATTTTATATGCACCAGATTGTGAGTCTCTTGAAAATAGTATTAACAATCTGAAAAAACATGCAGATGAACATCAAATTGTATTAAAAGAAATCAATAAAAATACAAATACACATTTTATTTCAACAAAAAATGTCGATTATCAAAGATTACAAAAGAACATTCAAAAAACATTAGATGTTGATCACATCATTCCAATATATTTATCGAGTGATTCCGATTATTCAATTAATGTACCAGTGATTTCTTTTCATCCACTGTATCAAAATACAATGCTTTCTTTCTTAAAAATTAAACAATTTTATATCAAACTATTAGAACTTCGTAATACGAAATGATATATTAGTTATACATAGTTGGGTTATTTTATGGTTTATGATGATTTAAAAAAAGAAGTAGAAAGAGTTTCTCAGTTATCCTTGTTAGAACAAGAACAATTTTATTTATCTGTGTTAGAAGAAAATAAAGAACAATTAGATATTTTTGTTGTGGCTAGTTTCAATTTAGCTAAAGTCCATTACTACAAAGGAGATTTCTCTCAAGTCAAAAAAATACTATTACCAATAGTAATCGAATATCAAAAATATCCACATGTATATGAAGTGCTATCGTGTTTTAATTTGATTGGTATTGTTTATTACTATGATGGTTTGTATGTATTATCTAGATATTATGATGAGAAAGCTTTAAAAATCGCAAAAGGATATGATGAAAAGCTTCGTTATACATATGAATATAATAATATTTCTATTGATTACATGAGTGAGAATCAATATGAAGATGCTTTAAAATCAATTCTTCAAGCAAAAGAGTATCTACCATATTGTGATGCATTTTTAGGAGCTTATGTTTATTTAAATTTAAGTGTCATTTATCTGAAATTAAATCGTTTAGAAGATGCTTATGAATCCTATCGAAAAGGGGTTCATGAATATCAAGGAAGAGATGTTATTCCTTATGATTATCTTTCTTTTGCGATGGAACTCTACTTGAAGATGGGAAATCAAACAAAGTATCAAGCATATAGAAATTTAGTTCTTTCTCAATTAAATGAAATGGATGCACCACAATATATTGATTCTTGTTTTTCTTTATTTGAATGTTCTTTGATAGAAAATGATGATGTATCTTGTCAAAATATCTTAGATTATATGGATGATTATATGAAAGAACATCAAAAAGAAATGCGGATTGGTTTAATGATTGAATCAAAACGATATGCATTCGGTAAGAAAATAAAAGACCAAGATCTTGTGTTACAAGCACTAGAAAAGAAAAATGAATACTATGAAAAAGTATTTGCGGAATCACAAAAACAAACAAGTGAAGATATAGATCGTTATTTTGATCTAAGCAATCAATTACAACAATCTTATATTAACGAACGGAAAGCTAATCGCGCAAAGACAGAATTCTTAGCGAACATGTCTCATGATATTCGTACACCAATCAATGGAATATTAGGCATGTTACAAATTATTCAATCGAATCCAAATGATGCAAAACGTGTACAAGATGCTTATAACAAAATATGGGCTAGTAGTGAACATTTATTATCATTAGTAAATGATATTTTAGATATGAGTAAGCTAGAAGCAGATGCAGAGAAAGTAGAAGAAAAAACATTTGATTTAGAAGAAGTGCTAGATCAAGTAAAACTGATTTGTTCTTCACAAATACAAAAAGATCAATTACATGTCAAACAAGAGAGAAATATCATTCATAAACAATTGATTGGAAGTTCTATTTATTTAGAAAAGATCTTATTAAATCTTTTCAGCAATGCAGTGAAATATAATAAATGTCATGGTTCTATTTATACTTGTGTAAATGAAATGGATGTAAAAGATTATATCGCAACTTATGAATTTATCATTCAAGATACTGGTGTTGGCATGAGCGAAGGATTTATCAAAAAGAAACTCTTTACGACGTTTGCGAAAGAAAATACACGAAAAGATAGTACAGGACTTGGCATGTCAATTGTACATGAGCTTGTTATAAAAATGCATGGAACGATTGAAGTGGAAAGTGAAGTGGATGTTGGAACAACATTTAGAGTTGTATTACCATTTCAAGTGAATCAAACGAAAAGAGAAACTATTTCGAAACAACAAGAGATTCAAGACTTAACAAATTACAATATCTTAGTTGTAGAAGATAATGATCTGAACATGGAAATTGTTCATTTCATGTTAGAAAAATATCACGCAAATGTTTTTGAATCTAAGAATGGATTAGAAGCAGTGAATCTTGTGAAACAAGGAACACAGCCATTTGATCTCATTCTAATGGATCTAACAATGCCAGTGTTAGATGGTTATCATGCAACAAAACAAATACGAGAGTTTAATAACCAAATACCAATCCTTGCGATGAGTGCAAATGCATTTGAACAAGATGTAAAGAAATGCTTAGAAGTAGGTATGAATGGACATATTAGTAAACCATTATATATGGAAGATTTGTTGGTGAAGGTTAACGAATTATTGGAGAAATGATCAATGAAATTGAAGAATATCTAATTGACAGAAACAGTCAAGCAGACATTCTTTTTATGTGGAAAAGGGAATGTAGAAATCTTGAAATTTTGAAAATTATTAAAAAAGTTATTATTCTTATCAATTATCGTTTTGAATTTTAATGTTTCTTTATACTTTTAAAGTATAAAAATTTAAATTTTCGAATAAATGGATTTTAAATGCGATATTTCAAGTGCCAGTTATTTAATTGTAATATGAATTTTTGAAAGCGGTTATTAAAGAGTCATTGGAATGCTGATTTTTTGCATAAACTAGCGAAAAAATGGGCTTGTGAATTGCTTGACATTCAAAAACAAGGGGGGGGTAGAATACGCTTTGAAAGAGGGGAAACAATATGAAAAAGATCATATCTCGTATTGCTAGAATAATGTCTGTTACAGCATTATCTTTAGCTACTTGTATGTCTTGCTTATTTGTACCTGTAGTAGCGGAATCTAATGCAGGAACAATGTATCAAGACGAAGATGGAAATTACTACTATGAACCATTAGAACAAGGCGTACATTCTAATGGTGGCTATACAGTTACAAAAGTATCTCATAGTACAAATGGTGCTGGTATTCTAGATGGCATCATTGATGATGACACGGCTAGTGGACAAAGTTATTCTTGGTCCATGGAAGAATCAGGAGATTACGTTTATATTGGAACGTGTTATAACTCCACTTATTATATTTATTATAATAAGATTTCTAGTTCTTTAAAAGAATGGCAAGAAAAAGGAACGATTAGTTCAGAAGTTGATGTAATAAATACAACAAAAGAAATTCTACGTGTTATGTTTGGAACAGATTCATTTGATAGTGAAGTATTCAATCCAATGAGCTGGGATCCTGTTATCATTGCTGTTAACAAAAAGACAGGTGAAGCAAAAGTAATTTTCAGAGAAAGTGAAGTTCGTAGCCAATATCCTGAAATGTTTATTGGAGGAGTCAATGCTTTGTCTGGTTATCGAATGGCAATTAAATATAAGGGAAAGATTTATTTTGCAGGCATGGGCAGTCCAACAGCTACCCTTGTAGAAGTGGATCCTACAACAAACAAAGCACAAATCGTTTACTACAACAAGAACATTACAAGTGCTTCTACAAAAGACTATGGTAGTGTGTCTTGTGGTGTACATGGATTACTTGTTTATGATGATGAAATTTTAATGTGTTTAGCTACAGATGATTTATCTAAGTTTGATAAGAGTTTAAAGGCAGAACCAGGTGCAATTATTGTGGCTAGTTCAGATCCTTCCGCTAGCTTAACATCTTGGAAACCAATTGCGACATCCAAATCATTTGATGATTTACCTGCAGTAATGCAAATTGATGGATTAAATGGTGGTGGTATCTGGGATATCATTGAATACAATGGGAAATTATATGTAACGGTTGTTACGGATAAAACGGATAAAGAAACTGGTGTTACAAATAAACAAGGTTTTGCGTTATATTCTGGTACAAAACAAGAGGATGGTTCATTTATATGGGAACAAATTGCAGGTGATCATGGTAAATTGCCATTTGGATTTGGCATCTCATATTCCATGTCATGTAACATGTGGACATATAATGGATACTTATATTTAGGTACGTATAATGATCCGATGATTGACTTGATGTCTGTAGCGACTTCTGGTGATTTTGAAGATTTATACAATGATTTAGACCATTCCATTTATCTCTATCGTATGGATGAAGATGGTAACTTTGAACAAGTAGGTGGTAAGGATGATAATCCCTCATTCCCTAATGGATCCATTGGTAATTTGGGTGCTGGATTAGGTAACAATTCTAACCAATATTGTTGGAGATTTGGTGTACATGATGGTGAATTGTATATTGGTACATATGACACTTCAACATTGACTTATATGTTTACACAATTAACAGATGGTCAAGTTTCAACATTATCTGATGAAGAAATGCAAGGACGTGCAAATGAATTACAAAAGGCATTGATGAATGTATTGAATGTAGATAATGAATTGTTAAAACAATTCTTATCAAAAACTGTATTCTCTAAATTATCACAAAAAATATTCCAAAAGCTATCTGGTGGAGTTACAGGACTTTCTAAGGATTGGAATCCAGTTCCAGATTATTTGGAAGCATTAGAAGAATATGAAAGTTTTAAAGATTTAATCAATGAGAAAATCGATGCAATTTCTCTTGCTGATTCTAATTCTTCTAACAGTGATTTAACAGAAGTTATCAATGATGTATTATCAGATGATGATGAACTTGGTATTTCAATCGATGATTACTTAGAATCACTTGATGAAGAAGATTTAATAGATTTGTATTCGTATGCATATCCTGAAGAAGCAATTGAAAATACAAGTTTATTTGATAGTACAAATGAAGCACGTTTTTCAAATATCAAAGATAAACTAAAAGAAAAATTAAAAGAACTTGTATCTGATTTATTTGAAAAAACAGATAAGATTTTCTATGATCAAAACTTACATAACTTTGTATATTATTTTGGTACAAACTATTACGCACAAAGTTGTGAAAAGGGATTTGACTTATTAGTATCAAATGATGGTGTGAATTTTGACGCTATCACTAGAAATGGATTTGGAGATGGAACAAACCATGGCTTAAGAACACTTTGTTCTACAGATTCTGGTTTATTTATGGGAACAGCAAATCCTTTCCATTCAACTCAATTGTGGAAGTTGACAACAAAGGATGATGTTGAACCAACACCTACGACGGAACCAACTACAGAACCTACAGTAATACCAACAAGCGAGCCAACGTCTGCTCCAACGATTGCGCCATCGCCTACAAGCGAACCTACTGTTAGTCCAACGGTAGAACCAACAGAAAGTCCAACTCCTAGTGTTGAACCAACGACTACCCCAACTGTTGAACCTACATCTGAACCAACAGCTACTCCAACAAGTACGCCTACTGCGACTCCTGAAAGTGCAGTAGTACCAAGTGGTTCAAATGATTCCTCAAACAATGGTAGTGGAAGTGGTAATGCAACTGCTGCAGTAACAACAAATGGTGGTAATACAGTTGCACGAGCTGCAACAAATACAGCTCGTAATAGAACTCGTACAAACACAAATGCGGCAACAAATACAACGGATAATACAACTGCTACAAGTACACCAGAAGCTACAGCGACTCCTACTAGTACTCCAAAGGCAACATCAACTCCTACAGTGATTAATGATGATGAAACTCCTGAAGTGGCTTCAAAAGGACATTGGGCAATTGCAAATTTAGTATTAGGTTTATTATCTGTATTGATTGCGGTTATGATGATTGCGATGAAGAGTGATGAAAATGATAAGACAGCTCTTGTATGTAAAGTTGTTGCGGGTGTATCTGCACTTGCGAGTGTTGTAACATTTGTTCTAACACAACAAATTGGACAATCTATGGTATTTGCAGATGCATGGACGATATTAATGGCAATCTATGGTATTTGTAGTATAGCTACAATCTGCATCAAAAAATTCTATTTAGAAGATAGTGATACTTCTGAAGAAGAATAAAGTGATTATATTGAGAAGGGATGTTTAGCATCTCTTCTTTTTAGATACAAAAAACTAGTATGAATTTCACACTAGTTTTTAAATGACTTTCTAATCATAGAGAATATTTCTGGTTTTAAAGAATCGATTGTATCTGGAAAATGATCAATAATTGATGAATATGCAATAGAACATAACATCGATATCATTGCATATAAACGAACTAATATTTGATGCTCTGTAATAGAAATACTTTGTGCGTATTCTTCAATATTCCTTCGTATTGTAGCCATTGTTTCATCTGTTGTTGTTAAAAACTCTTCTTCTGAAATTGGCCAAATAAAATCTTTTTTCATGACCGTTAACATATCTGGATCATTTTTGAATAAATCTAATAAGGAATCAGCCATTAAAATGATTCTATCTTCAAAGGAAAGATTTGTATCTTTTACTTTTTGATAGGTCGCTTTTAATATCGTTAAAGAAATTCGTTTTGTTAGAGCACGTAAGATATCTTCTTTATCTTTAAAATACAAATAAAATGTTCCTTTTGCGATACCTGCTTGATCACAAATCTTTGCAATCGTAGTAGAAGAAACACCATTTTCTGTAAATAAAAGATTTGCAGCATCTAATAATCGATTTCTTTTATCTTCTTTTTTTCTTGCGATGAGCCCTGACATGATTCTATTTTACTCAAAAATGTTATATGAAAAAAGAGAGTTTTTTATACAAATGTTTAAAAATGACTAAAAGTCATAAATTCATATTGATTAACCAAAATATAATCCTATAATAATTAGCGGAAATGACCGATGGTCATTAATGGGAGGCTTTATGAAGAAATTTGCGCACTTTGTTGTCAAATTTCGTAAATTGATTTTGATTTTATCAATCTTATTGTTGATTCCTTCCGCAATAGGAGCAGTATCAACAAAAATCAATTATGATATTTTGACATATCTACCTAGTGAACTTGATTCAATGGTAGGTGAGCAATACTTGGAAAAAGATTTTAATCTTGCAAGTAGTGCAATGGTAACAGTTGAAAACATGCCAACTGCACAATTGTTAGATCTAAAAGAAAGAATTGCTGAGGTTGATGGAGTATCCGAAGCATTCTGGTTATCTGATGTATTGGATGTAACAGTATCGAAAGATATGTTACCAGATGAAATCTACAACTTCATGTTTAATTCTGATAAGGATGCAACAATGATGATTGTTAGATTTTCAGATACAGCTGCATCACAAAGCACAATGAATGCAATTGCGAAAATCAAAAAGATTTGTAATGAAGAAGCATACATTGGTGGTATGTCAATCATCTTACAAGATACAAAAGCATTGGTTGACCAAGAATTACCAATCTATATCTTGATTGCGGTTGGTGCATGTATCGTTGTATTGTGGCTTGGTTTGAAGTCAAACATTCTTCCATTCTTATTTATGATTGGACTTGTATTCCCAATCCTATATAACTTTGGAACAAATATTATCTTTGGACAAATATCGTATATTACCGAAGCACTTGCGACTGTATTACAGTTAGGTGTAACGATGGACTATTCTATCTTCTTAGTCAATCGATGGAGAGAAGAAAGAAAGTTAGTTGATAATGATTTTGATGCGATGGAAAACGCAATCGTAAATACTGGTGTTTCCATCTCTGCATCATCCTTAACAACAGTAGCAGGATTCTTAGCACTCTGCTTTATGAGATTGACATTAGGAAAAGATATTGGTCTTGTTATGGCAAAGGGCGTTGTACTTGGTGTATTAAGTACAATTACAATTCTTCCTGCATTGATCTTAGTATTTAGAAATAAGATCTGGAAGTGGGAACATAAACCATTAATTCCTAAGCTCAAAAGAGCAAGTGAATTTGTTACAAAACATTACAAGGCTATTCCAGTTGTATTCTTATGTGTTCTAGCAATCTTTGGATTAGCTTATCCAAGAGTTGAACAGTACTACACATTAACAGATTCCTTACCAGATACAATGACAGGTATTGTTGGTAATGAAAAGTTAAAAGAAGACTTTAACATGACATCTTCTTACTTCGTAATCGTCAAAGATGATTTACTTGATGAAGATGTAAAACAAATGTCGAAAGAAATTCAAAGCTTAGATAACATTACATCTTGCTTATCTGTAGAACAATTTGTTGGAGCTTCAATTCCATCTAGTGTATTACCTGAAATGGTAAATGATACATTTATCTCAAATGGACATGAACTCATTATGGTTAACTCTTCACTCAAAGCAGGTACAGATGAAATCAATGAACAAATTGATCAATTAACACAAATCGTTAAGAAATATGATTCAACAGGTGTTGTAACTGGTGAAGCACCAATGACAAAAGACTTGATTGAAATCGCAAATGTAGACTTCAATATGGTTAACTGGATTTCTATCTTATTCGTATTTGTGATTATCGCAATTAGTTTCAAGAGTATTTTCTTACCAATTCTATTAGTTGCTTCTATTGAATCCGCAATTATTATCAATATGGCAATTCCTTATTTTACAGGAACAACATTACCATTCATTGCTAGTATCGTTATTGGAACAATTCAATTAGGTGCAACAGTAGACTATGCAATCTTAATGACAACAAGATTCAAAGAAGAATTGGCAAATGGAAACAACAAATTTGAAGCAGCTAAGATTGCTGTATATCAATGTTCACAATCTATCTTAACTTCAGGATTAACATTCTTTGGAGCTACAGTAGGTGTTTCATTGATATCTCAAATGGAATTATTACAAAGTATTTGTTTGTTGATTGCTAGAGGTGCAATTATCTCTATGATCGTAATTATCTTTGTATTACCATGCTTCTTGATTCTATTTGAATCATTGATTCGTCATACAACATTCGGATGGCCAAAGCCACAGAAGGAAGGAGAATAAGACATATGACTAAAGTAAAAACAATAACTTCTGCTTTACTTGCAACATTGTTAATTGCTGGTTCTTCATTACCAGTTAATGCAGAAGGTGATGATACATCTTCCGTAATAAAAACTGAAAGTGTATATACAGTATTAAATGCAGATGGTTCTGTAAAGAAAATCACTGTTTCCGATACATTACATTCTGATTCAGGATTTTCTAACTATACAGATACATCTGATCTAACAGATGTAGAAAACTTGAAGAGTACAGACGCTGTAACTTCAACAAATGGTGGATATACTTGGACAACAGATTCTACAGATATCTACTATCAAGGAACATCAACAAAAGATCTTCCATTAAATGTAAAGATTACTTATACATTAAACGATAAAGAATATTCACCAGAAGACATGCTTGGTAAATCAGGACATGTAAAGATCAAGATTTCTGTTGAAAATACAAGTAAACAAACATTCACAGTAGGAGATAAATCATATGATTTAGTAACTCCATTCATTACTGGTGCAGGTGCTATGCTTGATGAAGATAACTTCACAAATGTAGAAGTAAATCATGGTACATTAACTTCTGATTCTTCACATTCTATCGTTGTTGGAGTATTGATTCCAGGATTGAGAGATGGATTAGAAGAAGTATTAGATGGCGATACTATGAGTAAGTTATCTGATTATTTGATTGATGATATTACAATTGAAGCAGATACAACAAACTTTGAATCACCAACATTAATGTTAGCTGCAGCAACTTCTACAGATGCATTAAAAGAAGACTTTGAAGATACAGATCTAACAAGTATCTTTGATCAATTAGATGAGTTGAAAGATGCTACAAATCAATTGATTAGTGGATCTAAAACATTATCTGATGGTGCAAATACATTAGCAAATGGAGCAAGCCAATTAAATGATGGAGCTTCTTCATTATTAACAGGTGTTGATACATTAAAGAATGGAACACAATCTCTAACAGATGGTGCAACATCCGCAACAAGTGGTGCTTCCGCATTGAGTTCTGGTTTAGCTCAATTAGTTGGTAACAATGATTCATTAGTTAGTGGAGCTAATCAAATTGCTGATGCAATTCTTAAGACTGCAAATGAACAATTAGCGCAACAAGATACAATCAAAAATGATCCTAACTATGCAGAATTAACTTGGAGTAATTATGCTGATCAATTAGGCTACTATGCAGGTATTACAGATACAATGCGTCAAGCTGCATTAGATCAAATTAATGCAGCATTAGCAGCAAAAGGTATTACACTAGATTCAGATACATTAAACATGGTTCTTTATATGGCTGCTAAAGCAGGTGCTACTGATTTAACAACTTTTATGACAGAAAATCAAAGCAAGTTAACAATTGCTGCTAATGTTCAAGTTGCACAAGCTGATGCTGCAAAAATTTCAACTGGTGATTTTACAATGGTTGATAGAGCATTAACATTAGGCACATATGAAGGTGCTATTGGAAAAGTTCAATCTTTAGTAAAAGAAAAAGAGGGTGATGATTTAACAACAAGACAAGCTGAAGTTGTATTAACAAATGTATTAAAAAGCGGATTAACAGATTTCAGCAATCTTACAGAAGAACAATTAAACGCTTTAACTGCAATTGTTAAAAATGTATTGGATAGTGTTCCTGCAACAGATGCTGCACTTGGTGTTGATAATCAAGAAATTGCACCATATATTAGTAATTTAAGAACTGCACAAGGTGATGTAACTGTATATTCTGCAATTAGTAAAACATTAAAGGCTAATAACTCTTCATTGACTGATGCTCAAATCGCTGTATTACTCACAGAAGGTTCTGAACAACATGCAGATACAACTTCTTTAGTAGATATGATTACTGCAGTACAATCAGACGTAGCTGTTGCAACTGCAATTGCTGATAATAAAACTGCTTCTCAAACAGATGAAGGTAAACAAGTTGTTAAAGGTTATTTAAATGCATTAGTTACTACTACAAGTGGTGAATCTATTAAAACATTGAAGTCATTAAAGGATCAATTACAATCTGTAGCAACATTTAGACAAGGTGTCAAAGATTATACAGATGGTGTTGCAGCTGCATATGAAGGTTCTAAATCATTAGTTTCTGGCTTACAACAATTGACAAGTGGTGCAAGTCAATTAAATGATGGTGCTGCTACATTATCACAAGGTGCATCTACATTGAAGAATGGTACACAATCTCTAACTGATGGTGCTAACCAATTATCTGAAGGTGCTAAGACATTGTATGATGGATTAGTTCAATACAATGATGAAGCTATTTCTAAGTTGACAGATGATTCACGTATCTCTAATATGGAAGATGCTGCTGATCTATTAAATGCTGTTAAGGAACAAGGTTCTTCTTATAGCAACTATTCTGGCATCTCTGATGGTACTGATGGTAGTGTTAAGTTTGTTTATAAGGTTGAAGGTGCTAAAGCAATTACAACTACTACAACAACAGAAGATACAACAGAAAAGAAGACAAGTTTCTGGGATAGAATTGTTAAGTTATTTGACTTCTCATCTTTGTTTGCTAGCAAGTAAATAAAACGTATATTTACCCATACAGAATTCTGTATGGGTATTTTTTAAGTTATAATACTTTCTGATATATAAAATAGTTAAAGAGGATATGTTATGGAACAGAATCAAGCGTATAAGAAACAAGAACATTTAAGTATGGTTACGTTTATTTATGAAGTACCTAAATTTATTGCGGTGATGATTTCTTCTTTTGTATCAAATTCTATTTTAACTTGGTTAGACTTTGTGGAATCTTTAGGGAAAGTTGTGAGTGATGGATTGATTGTTACACAATCTAAGAAGATGAGTCGGAATCTCAAGTATGAATATAATTATGGTGTTGGTAAATTAGAAGCAATCACGACTTTCTTTTGTCAAGCAATTGAGATTGGGGGATTGTTATGTATTCTGATCATTTCTTTGATGGAAATCATACATCCTGAAAAACCTAGTGATTTATTGATTTATGTTGTTGGGTTAAAGGTAATCAATATTATAGCGGATGTTTGTTTTGTTCATAAACAAAAACAATTGCATACAGAAAATCCTTCTACGGTTACGGAAAGTGAATTGTTTGCGGATATTGGTGGTATGGCATTTGATATTGCGACATTTCTTTCTATTTTGATTGTTTGGTTATTGAGAAATCATCCAGCAACATGGTATATATCTCCAATATTGAGTATGATAATCGCAATTGTTTTATTGTATGTTTGTTCGAAACATATTCGTCATGTTTTATATGAATTAACAGATCGTACTTTACCAGAAAAAGAACAATTAAAGATATTAAAAGTGATTTCGAAATTAAATGATCAATATCAACATTTTGGAAGTATTAATTCTCATTATAATGGGATTTATGTAGATGTAGATATTCAAGTAGAATTTCTACCAGAAACGATCTATGCGGATATTGAAAAGTTTAGAGAAATGGTTCAAAAAGAATTAGAAAAAGAAATTCGAAATTGTAGAGTTTCTTTAACGATTACTGATTAAAGGGAGTACGAATGAAAATGAATTTGATTCGAAAAGCAGAAGAAAAAGATTTGTGTAGGATTGCGGAAATATTAGTATTTGATAAAAGAATGAAGTATCGTTCCATCTTTCATGATGATGCATATTCGTTCAATGTGATGCAAGTATCTTCTGTTATAGAAGAATATCAATGTGCAGATATTTTGAATTCTATTTATGTTTATGATGATAGAATTGTAAAAGGAATGATTCATATCAAAGATAATGAAATTGCGGAATTATATGTCGATTATTTCTTTCAAGGGGAAGGAATTGGTTCTTGTTTGATTACATTGGCAAAAGAGAAATTTCATTGTGATTGGTTATGGGTGTTAGAAAAGAATTTGGATGCAATTGCCTTCTATGAAAAACAAGGTTTTGTTTTCACAGAAGAAAGAAAATTAGTAGAGAATACAAAAGAATATGTTGTGAAAATGAAATGCAGATGATGATTCATCTGCATTGTGTTGTTTATTGATGTTTTTCCGCAATAATCTTATTGATTTCTTCAATCAAAGCATCTCTGATTTCGTTTTGTGGGACTCTACGGATCACTTCTCCTTTACGGAAAAGAAGTCCAGAATCATATCCTCCAGCAACGCCAATATCAGCTCTACCAGCTTCTTGGATTCCGTTGACTGGACATCCCATGATAGCGATCGTAATATCTTCATGAATGCTTTCTAGATAATCTTCCATTTCCTTTACAAGTGGTAACATGTCATATTGAATTCTTCCACAAGTAGGGCAAGCAACTAGATCTGGTACATTGTTTGTTAAATGGAATGCTTTTAATAGCTTCTTACCAATGATCAGTTCATCTTTAGGTGGTGCAGATACAGATACACGTATCGTATCTCCAATACCTTCATGTAAGAGTGTTCCTAAAGCGGCAGATGATTTTACTGCACTTTCCGCAAATCCACCGGCTTCTGTAACACCTAAATGAAGAGGATAATGATAATGCTTGCTTGCAAGTTCATATACCGCAATCGTTAATTTTACATCACTACTTTTAAAAGATAATACGATATCGTGGAAATCTAAGTCTTCTAAGATTTTGACATGTCGATCAGCAGAAGCAATCATTGCCTCTGCACATAATCCACCATATTCTTCTAGAAATTGTTTTTCTAAAGAACCGCCATTGATTCCAATACGAATAGGAATATGTTTTTCTTTACATTTTTTTACAACTTGTTGTGTGTGTTGTTCGCTTCCGATATTTCCTGGGTTGATACGAATCGCATCAACACCACCATCAGCTGCAATCAGTGCTAAATTATGGTTGAAATGAATATCCGCAACAAGTGGAATATGGATCTTTTCTTTAATTGCTGGTATCGCTCTAGCATCTTCTTCATCTAATACCGCAATACGAATCAATTCACATCCGTTTTCTTCTAATTCTAATATTTGTTCAACTGTTTTTTCTACATTTTTCGCAGGAACATTTGTCATAGATTGTAAGATACATTTATTTTGTCCTCCAATCTGTAATCCTCCAACATAAACTGGAGTTGTTTCAGTACGTTTCATGAGTAATCCCTCCACTAGTATTATCTCATTTAATTTTGCTTTTGGAAAAAAATCATTCATAATTGTTATATGAATTTAGAATTGCTATTATCTAAAATCTTCATCGTACTTGTTCCATTTGGAACATTTATGATTATTGTGAAATATAAAGAGAAAGTTTCTCATACATACAAAGCTGATCAATTAGAAATGATTGAAAAGTATTTGATTGATTATTTTTCTTTAACTGAGGAAGAAATAACATTTGAGATTCATGATGTCTGTTTTACATTGAAACCAGATTGTTATCCTGTAGAAACAATTGGAAATATTAATGTCTATCAAAATGATTATCCTTTTGGTTCACTCGCTCAATATATTCTTAATGATCAAAAATATGCATATGATCTTTATGAATCTTTAGCACATAAATGTAAATCACTCAAAGTGCCAATGAAAGAACGATATTCTTATACAAGTATGTTTGTTGCACTGAATCAATATCTGAATGTAAAGGATACAACCATCAAAGAAAGTCTTTTTCAATTGAAGAATATTCTAACTATTCTTGTGAATGAGAAAAGAATGCAACAACAATATTATCGTTATGTGATGATTCTATTTGAAATTTTACAAAGATATCAAAAACTTGAAAGTGTAGATGTAATCGATCAGAATACACGTGATAGAACAAGAAAAGTCGTACAGAAAGTTGTTCGAATTCTATCAGAAAAAGCATATGAAAGAAATATAGAAGGGTAAAATGATGAAATATAGAAGAATTACTGCTAGTGATGATGAAGTAATTGCGAAGATTGTGCGTTCGAATCTAGAAAAATTACATTTAAATATTCCAGGAACTGCTTATTATGATCCGGAGCTTGATCATTTGAGTGAATATTACAATTGTGAGCCTACGAAACGATGCTATTTTGTGGTGTTAGATGAAAAAGAACATGTTGTTGGAGGTGTAGGAATTGCGGAATTTAGTGGAATCGAAGGTTGTGCAGAACTACAAAAATTGTATTTAGATGATTCAGCAAAAGGGAATGGTTACAGTAAACAATTAGTTTTTATCGCTGAAAAATGGGCGAAGGAAGCAGGTTACAAACACCTCTATCTTGAAACCCATAGTAATCTAAAAGTAGCGATGAAGTTATATGAGAAACTTGGTTTTGAACAAATTAATAGACCTGCTTCTGTACTTCATGGAACAATGGATCATTTCTATTTGAAAAAAATTTGATTTTCTTTAGATGCTTCTATGTTAAAAAACAAATGTAAATGTGATACCGATGAGAGGTTAACTCCGTTTTAGCTAAAAAGTGATCGCTAAAATTCGGACATCTCAGCGGTCATTTTTCTTTTGTGCTTGTAAATACATCAAATCAGTTAATACGAGTTGTAATGTATTGATGATCAATGACATTACAATAACAAAATCAGTTTTTATCTTACATTTACTTCTACAGAAGAATAGGAGCTAAGAAGATCTCCTTCTTCTGCTTTTCCTTTCTTTGAAACAAAAAACATCGAAGGTGTCAAACGCCTACCGTTATGGTAGCCCCAATATAGGATTCACAGATTATTAGCATATCCAAAAAAATCTATCTTTTTTCTAAAAAAGGTTTAGAAGATAAAAGTAATTCATTTGTCGTAAAGGATAAATCTTTTGTTTGGAAAGAGAATATTTTGGTATTCAGATATGAGAAATTGAATGATGTGTTTTCCTGAATCAGAAAAGAGTGGACAAAACAATGAAAAAAAGCTAATATATCTTGCGTTAGTGAGTTTCGAACACTTGGAAAAAACTATTGTTTATGATATACTCATCTAGCAAAAAAAGGTCAGGAGGAATAAACAATGCCAAGAGACAATATTACATTTAAGTGCACAGAATGTGGTGAAGAAAACTACATCGGTACAAGAAACAAGCGTAAGCATGCTGAAAAGATGGAAATCAAAAAGTATTGCCCACGTTGTAATAAGATGACTCTTCACAAGGAGAAGAAGTAAGATTCGTCTTACACTGTACGAAAATGTACTTTAAAGTGCTTGTTGATGAGCACTTTTTTTATTAGTTGTGTTAAATTAATTGCGTGAGGTTTTGAATATGAAATTAGATGTCTTACCAATTGGATTATATGGAGAAAATATTTATGTATTACATGATAATGATCATGTATTGATTGTAGATCCAGGAAAATACGCAAAAGAAATTCAAAAATATATTTCAAAGAATGAAGTGGTAGATGGAATCGTATTGACACATGGGCATGAAGATCATACAGGATCAGTAGATGATCTTGTTGATATTTATCATTGTCCTGTTTATATGGATCTAGATGATTATGATCTAGTGGATCCAAAATATGCAGGAAGTCATGGCTTTGATGCACCAATTTATGCAGAGATCAAACCATTGGAAGCTCATACAAAAGTAGGGACATTTTCTTTAGAAGTTACAAAGACACCAGGACACACAAAAGGGAGTGTTGTGATACGCTATCGTAATTTATTGTTTACAGGAGATACTTTATTTCAAGGAAGCATTGGTAGAACAGACTTATATGGAGGAAGTGAAAAGGAAATGAAAAACTCTTTAATGAAGTTTTTTGATATGCCACATGATTTGATTGTTTTACCAGGACATGGTCCTAAATCAACAATCAAACAAGAATTGAATACGAACATGTATATACAATATTATTTTGGAGAAAATCAATGAAGAAAATTGTATTGATATTATGTTGTTTTCTTGTTTCATGTGGTCAAAAAGAAGTTTCTTCTATTTCTTCTACAACAGAAATTACAACACCTATTTCTCAAACTGATTTTTCTGATACGGAAGCTGAAAATGTTTTTAATATGGCTGTTCGCAGTCATTGTAAACAATTGAATCAGATTTGTACGGTAGGAAAAGTGGTTTTACAAAATGATACGATCTATGGAACGTATTCCTATCATGAAAATGATCAAGAATATACGGTTACAGGTACATTGGAGAATGTAAAGATATCGAATTCTGATTCTTCGATTGTAACGATTGGAAAAAAACTATTTTCTACAGGAATGATTCAAACAAAACAAGAAACAAATGAACCTTCTGATGAAGAAACAACAAAAACATTTGATTTACCAACAGAAGTAGATGAATCTAAAAATGGAGAAGTTGTATATGAAGATGAAATGTATAAGATTCGTTTGATGCATCTAGAAACTGGTGCGATGAATTTTAATGGTACATTTGATGGAACAGGCTATTTTAAATTGTATGCTTTAACGATGGATCAAAGTCAAAGATTTGATATTGTAGAAGTGAATGAAAGTGGTTCTTATAATGAAACAACATCGTTAGATCCAGGATGGTATTACATTGTTGTTGAGAGAAATGAAGGAACTTATACAATGAATTGGCAAGGACAGTAGGAAAAAATTTTGAAATTCATAAAAAAATATAGAATTTTGTTTGTGGAAGTGATATATTATTTTTAAGTGAAAGCACTTACAGATTAAGGAGATTTAAATTATGGCAGACAAGAAAATTGTATTATTTTGTGCAGCAGGTATGTCAACATCTTTATTAGTTAATAAAATGAAACAAGCTGCTGCTAAGGCTGGAAAGGATTATGATATTGCAGCTTATAGCTTAAATGAAGAAGAAAAGCATGCACCAGATGCAGACGTTATTCTTCTAGGACCTCAGGTTCGTTATGCATTAGCTAAGTTACAAGCTAAATATCCTGGAAAACCTATTGAAGGTATCGATATGAGAATGTATGGCATGATGGATGGTGAAGGCACTGTTGCTTATGCTAGAAAACTCATGAATGACTAATTCAAAATAAGATAAGTATAAACATTAGTAGGAATGAAAATTCCTACTTTTTTTTGGATTTTTGATATTTTCTGTGAATGTTGTATTAGGGGGTGCTATGGAAGACAGATTACAAGAAATATTAAGGATTGCATTAGAGTATGGTGTCAGTGATGTACATTTTGATTTATCAAATCATCAAAAAATTACAATCGAAATGAGAATTAAAGGGGAAATGAAACAATTGATTCCGAAAGAAGAGGATATTCGTTTATTTCATTATTTGATGTATCGTGCAAATTTAGATGTATCGGACATTTCTCGACCGCAAACAGGTTCATTCAAAGAAGTGATTCAACATAAAGAATTATCTTTACGATTTTCGTTTGTTTCTTCGTATTATGTAAAATCAGGTGTATTAAGAATTCTCAATACAACCAATACACTAACGATGGATGCATTAAGTTATGAAGAAGATACAAAACATTACTTGCATCAAATCACACAAAAGACAAATGGTTTATTTTTGTTTGCTGGACCTACAGGAAGTGGAAAGACGACGACGGTATATACCTTATTGAATGAAACAAAAGGAAAGAAAATCTTTTCTTTAGAAGATCCAGTGGAAGTGGTCAATGAGAAGTATGTTCAAATTCAAATCAATGAAAAACAACATTTGTCTTATGCGGATGGAATTAAACAATTAATGAGGCATGATCCAGATATTATTATGATTGGAGAAATCAGAGATGAATTGGTAGCACAAATGGCAGTGCGTTGTGCTTTGACAGGACATTTGGTTATTAGCACCATTCATTCTTTTTCATGCATGAGTACGATTTTAAGAATGCTGGATCTTGGTGTTGATCGCTATCAATTACAAGATGTTTTAAAAGGTGTTAGTTCACAAAGGTTATTTGTTGATCAAAAAAATCAAACATTTGGAATTTATGAATTTATGAATGAGAAACAATTACTTTATTATTTTGAGAAAGGAGAGATTCGTGATGATTTTAAAACGATACAACAAAGAGTTACAAACTTCTACCAACAAAAGATCATTTCATTTGAACAAGCAAAATCATACATTGCAGATTGAAGAATGTATTGCACTAAAACAACTTTTAGAAAGTGGGTTTACTTTACAAGATGCAATTACGATTTTATATGATAAAAATAACAAAGAAATATTTGATTCACTTGTAAAACGATTAAATAATGGTGAAAGTATTACAGCTTTCTTTCATTCCTATTGTCCCAAAAAATATCAACCACTATTTGAAAGCTTTATTCAATGTATGCCATTTTTAGAAAGCTTATCGACTTGTATTGAAATCGTACAAGCAGAAGATAAAAACAGAAAAGAAATGATTCATGGAATGTTTTATCCGACGATGTTATTTGTAGGTGTTATTGTTGGTGTATATCTTTTTAATGAGTTGATATTGCCAAATATGATTGGTTTATTAGCTGGTTTTCAGATGCAATCAAATCAATATCTTTTATTACAAAGCATCATTCGTTATTCTATTCGTTTTTTATGTATGGTTGTTATCTTTACTGGATTCATGGTTTTATTTTTATTCCAGAAAAAACAAATCGTACGTTCATATCAATTGATTTCTCAATACTTTCCAAATGGTATCTTTGTACAAACGATTTCCTCTCAATTCGCTCGTTTTTTCTTAGAATGTCAAAAAAGAAATATCTCAACAAAAGATACGTTAGAAATATTAATGCATGTTCATGAACAACCATGTGTTTCCTATATTGCATCCATTCTGCATCAACATCTATTAAAAGGTGAAACAATGATGCAAGCTTTACTTGAAACACATATTGAAAAAACATTATTACTTTTTTTTAGAATTGCGATCATATCTTCAAATTGTGAGGAAATGTTGGAAGGATATCTGGAAATGGTGCAACTAAAAAAAGCAATTGCAATCAAACATTTTAGTCGTTATATTCAATTATTATCTTATTCTATGATTGGTGTAGTTATGATATTTGTTTATCAAATTTTAATGGTACCTATGACAATGTTACAAAATTTATGAAACTTTTTGGAATTGGAACAGAATCTGTGAATAGTATATTGGAGGTGTTTTATGAAAACAAAACAAAAGAATGGTTTTACGTTATTAGAAATGACAATTGTTGTGATTGTGATTTCTGTAATCTTCTTACTATCTGTTCCATCGATTCAAAAGACATTAGCGGTTGTAAACAACAAAGGATGTAAAGCTCTAGAAAAAGTTGCGGATGCGGCAATCTTAGAATATAAGATGGAATATGATGAATATCCTAGTAGTGTTGATGATTTAGTGAATGCAGGATTATTGAGTGAATCACAAGTACAGTGTGATGGATCAAAACAGTTGGTGATCATTGATGGAGAAGCAAGTATCGAATAAGGGATTTACGTTGTTGGAATGTTGTGTTGTTTTGGTTTGTATTTCAATATTATCTTTAGTGATTGTTCCTTTACATGAATTTTCTAAAACAGATTGGTATTTATTTTCAAACGATTACTGGTTATATCAATCGCAAGCAATCAAAGAAAGTCAGAAAGTGAATTATTCCTACAAAGATGCAGAGATTCATTTTAATGAAGTTGGAAATGTATCCAAAGCACAAACGATTCATGATGAGAAATGTTCGATTGTGATAGAACTAGGAGGTGGTAGACTTGTTGAAAGATGCGCTGATTAGTGTTTGTATCATTTCTGTTATGTGTTTGATTGTTTCTTCTACAATTTCTACACACACTCAAGTCCAAACAAAGATACGAGATCAATTTCAATACCAACAAGAAGCATTTAAGGATTTTTATCATTCTTTATGGGAAAAAGAAATCAAAGAGGAACCATATTAGTTGACTTTTTGTTAACACTATTGATCAGCGTATCGCTTTTACCAATCGTACTATGTTGTATTTCTGTTTTATCGAAAGGACTCATACGGAACTATCAACTTCAAGATATGATAGCCACCAATCAACTACGTAGGATATTGGCGATTTCTTACAATCTGAATATCGAAGAACATACATTGTATTTTCAATATCAAAAGAAAGAAATGCATTTAGAAATGGTAAATGACAATATTATTATTCAACCTGGAACACAAATCATATATACAAATGTAGATTCTTGTGAGTTTGTTTTAGAAGATGATGTGATTTCTATTTGTTACGAAAGAAATGGGAAGAAGTATGAAGAAGCAATTGCGAAACAATAAAGGATTTGTTTCAACATATTTCTTATCGATTTTACTTTATATCAGCTCTATTATTTTCTTGATTAGTAGCATTGATCAAAAGAACATTCAAACGATTCTAAATATGAAAGTAGCAAATATTTATTTACAACAAGAAATAGAAGTTTTGAATGATATCAAACAACGTGATTTATTAGAGGAAGAAAATGATATTTCTTTAAACACATGTACTTATTCTTATGTAAAAGAAGATGTTTATATTTATATCGATATTGATTCAGAATATGAAGAGAAGCTTGTTTTAACGTATGATGAAGAAGAAAATATCATCTTATCTTATAGTAGTCAAAGAAGTCTGATTGATTGACAAACAACGGGTTTTCTATAAAATTAATATCGTTAAGAAAAGGCGGTATAAAAAATGATACAATCAACAGAAATTAAACCAGGACAATGTTTTATTTGGGAAGGAAACTTATATCAATGTATTGAAAAGTCTTTAAATAAGACTGCAATGGCAAAGATGAAAGTTGCTTTGAAAGTAAAGGATCCTAAAACAGGTGTTGTAAAAGAATTAGGTCTTATTGGATCTGATCGTGTAGAAGAAGCATACATTGATAAAAGAGAAATGCAGTATCTATATGATGATGGTTCATCTCTTGTATTTATGGATACAGAAACTTATGAACAGATAGAAATTCCTGAAGAAAGAGTAAAATGGGAAAAGAACTTTTTAAAACCATCTGAAATGATCAATATTCAAGTATTCAATGGTGAAATCTTAGGTGTTATCCTACCAGATAAAGTTTCTTTACAAATCACAGAATGTGAACAAGCAGTCAAAGGCGATACAGCTACTTCTGCACAAAAGAATGCAGTGTTAGAAACAGGCTTAGAAATCAAAGTTCCACTCTTCATTCAACAAGGTGAAACAGTTGTTGTTAGCACTGCAGATGGAAAATACAATTCTAGAGCGAAAGACTAAATCTTAAAAATGTGCTTAAAAGCACATTTTTATTGATATAATAGTTCCGTAGGGGAAATGATATGAATCAAAGATTACAACTTTTAAATAGAAGAAGAAATACAGTTTTACTTTCGAGACATACACGTGTTGTTTCGATGCGCCATGTACCACATCAATATGTTGTTCAAAATGTACATCCAAAGAAAATAGTGAAAACAGAAATACAAGGTGAAACACCAATTGTAGAAGAAATAGAGAAAAAAGTTGAAGTTGCTCAAGAAGTAAAAAAAGAAAAAGTTTCTGTAGAAAAGAAACCAAAAAAGAAAAAACAATATTCGAAATCAAAAAGAAAAGCACAGAAATTAAAAGATAAAGAAGATTTATTGAATCGTTTGATTGATGAACCTACGATCAATATTTTCATGTTACTAACAAATCCAATTCAATGCATGGAAAAAGTAGGTGATGTGGATTATGCTACATTATCCATGGGACAAAGAGTCGTATTCAATATCATCAAATGGATTGCGTTTAGTGCTTGTGTTGCTGGTGTGATTTCAGGTTATATTAACATTGCGCCATTTGGATTTGCGAGATTAAACTTTACGTCTTCCGCAAACTTAGCTGCTAAGATTGCAGTATATGGATTTGTTTTTGAAATTGCGATTGTTCATTTGATTTATTATGTATGTAATTCTAGAAAGAATCCAATTGATAGAAGTAGAATGTGTTCGATTGTTTCCATTGGTACACCATTTAAGATCGTATTGTTTGTATTGAGTGCAATTGTATTACAAAATAACGTTGGAATTGGTTCAGCAATCTTTTTTACGACTTGTTTGATTAGTTTCTTATTAACAGGTTATGGTTTAAGTAAAACAAAGCTTCCTGCTTTCAGAAGTTTACTTACGATAATTGTTGGACTTGTGATTGCGTTATCTTTGTTTATTCCATATTTTAACTTTATCGCAAAAGATGTTGTTCAGATTTTCATGAATATTTTGAACTTATGAAGATAGATTTTTTCTATCTTTTTTTATATTTTTCACAAAGTTAGTGCAAACTAATTGCATTTTGTTGAAAAACGTATCATGATAATAGTGGGTGGAGGTAAGTATGAATTTTACAACATTCGTTATTGTATTGATTATTGCGATATTATTAGTTTTAGATGTGAAATATATTAAAGTGCATGGTTTAGAAGATTGCACGGGTGGTTGTGGCGATTGTCATGGTAGTTGTGGAACAAGTTGTAAATTTACACAAGACATGGAAAAGGCAAAGAAATCGATTGCTCGAAAAAAGAAAATCAAAAAATTCTTACATTTGTCCTAGAACTTTGAAATTTGATTTTAGTGACATGATTTTACAAGTTTGTGATTGTATATTTGTTGATTCTGAAACAAATATACTTTTTTTGTTGTTTGCGCTTACATTTTTTCTGTTGTTTACTTTTTAGGCAACAAAGGAGGGAAGAAGATGTTAAATAGTTGTGTAATTGTTGGAAAGGTCCTAAAAGAAGCTCAATATAAAGATGGAGAATATCAAATCTTATTAGAGTGTAATCGACCATATCGAATGGAAGAAGGAAATATTCAAAAAGATGTATTTAGTATTACATTATGGAAAGGGTTAGCAAACCAATGTAAAGATCTATGTAAGAAAGGGGACATTCTTGCGGTACGTGGAAGACTAGAAGCAAATAGCATCAAGACAAATGAGAGTGAACAATATTTCTCTCATATCGTTGCAGAGAAGATATCATTTGTCATGGTACATGGAAAATCAAGTGGAATTACTTTCTAACTAGACACTCTTTCAGAACTTCGATAAAATGAATTGTGCGAAGAAAAGAGGTTGAATATGGCTTTTGATTCATTGAGTGATAGATTAAATAAAGCGATGCGCAATGTTGTTGGCAAAGGAAAGCTAACAGATGCGAATATGGAAGATATGTTGAAAGAAGTGAGACTTGCACTTCTAGAAGCAGATGTAAACTATAAGATCGTTAAACAATTTTTAGAAGAAATTCGTGAAAAAGCAAGAGGGGAAGAAGTTCTAAGTGCAGTAGAACCTGGTCAGCAACTTGTAAAGATCGTACATGATCAAATCATCGATTTATTAGGAAGTGAAGATGCGTCCATTCAATATAATGAAGAAGGTTTGACAATCATTATGCTTGTTGGTTTACAAGGTACAGGTAAAACAACGAGTGTTGCGAAAATTGCAAAGATTGCCAAAGAAAAAAATGGACGTCATCCAATGTTGATTGCGGCAGATGTCATTCGTCCAGCTGCGATTGAACAATTACAAACATTAGGAAAAGAAATTGATGTAGAAGTCTTTACAAAAGGTGTAGAAACACCAGCATTAAAAACAGTTCAAGAAGGAATTGCTTATGCCAAGGCAAATGGATATGACACTGTATTTATTGATACTGCAGGTCGTTTACATATTGATGAAGCTTTGATGAAGGAACTTCAAGATATTAACGCTTATGTATGTCCAAATGAAATTCTTTTAACAGTGGATGCTATGACAGGTCAAGATATCGTCAATGTTGCGAAATCCTTTGCGGATGCATTACCATTAACTGGTTTAGTCGTTACAAAGTTTGATGGCGATTCTAGAGGTGGTGGTGTTCTTTCCGTTAAGAAGATCACAGGCGTTCCTGTTAAGTTTGTTGGTGAAGGCGAAAAGATCGATGATATGGGTGTATTTCATCCAGATCGTATGGCTGATCGTATTCTTGGAATGGGAGATGTTGTTTCTCTTGTAGAAAAAGCACAGGAAAAATTAGATTTAGAAGAATCTGAAAAAATGGCCGAAAGAATGATGAATGGCCAATTCACAATGGATGATATGTTAAAACAATTTGAACAGATTCAAAAATTAGGTCCATTAAGTGGAATCATTAAAATGATTCCGGGAATGAATCAATATGCTGGAATGTTAGATGATACAAAGACAAATGGTGCTATGGCACATACAAAAGCTATTATTCAATCCATGACCCCATATGAAAGAGCACATCCAGAAAAGTTAAGAGGCACAATGAAAAAGAGAATTGCACGTGGTTCTGGTACAAAAGTAGATGATGTAAATAAGTTAATCAATCAATTCAACAAAATGAAAAAAGCAGTGAATCAAATTGGTATGATGCAACGTAATGGCAACTTGAATGAAGAATCATTAGAAAGAATGATGAACCAAGCACAATCGCAGATGTCTCGGATGCCGAATAAAAATTTTGGAAGAAAATTTTAAAAGTGTCAAGTAAAAATACTTGACACCAATAAAACAGCGTTGTATATTAATACTCGTTGATTAGGAGGAAAGTAAAAATGGCAGTTAAATTACGTTTAAAGAGAATGGGTGCTAAGAAAGCTCCAAGATATCGTATTGTTGCAGCTGATTCCCGTTTTCCTAGAGACGGTCGTGATATTGAAACAATCGGTTGGATCAATCCTACTACAGAACCTGAAACTGTATTCGTAGATGCAGAAAAGGCTATGAAGTGGTTAAAGAACGGTGCACAACCATCTGATACAGTTCGTAACATTCTTTCTCGTCAAGGAATCATGAAACAATTCCATGATGAAAAAGTTGCTGGAAAGAAGAAGTAATTATGGCAAAGCTTGATCAGGTACTTCTTGATCTTGTAAGACCAATGGTTGAAGACAAGGAAAGTTTAGAAGTACGCGAAATGCCTTCCAATAATGAAAGAGAAATCGTTCTTCATGTATATGCTAAGAACGATGATATTGCTCGTTTAATTGGTAGAAAAGGAAGCATGGCTTCTGCATTAAGACAAGTCATGTCTGTTGCTTCTCATACAGATGACAAAAAAGTCAGCATTAAGTTTGAACAAATTTAAAAAAGATGGGAAACCATCTTTTCTTTTCAATAGGAGGTAAATCATGAATTATATTTGTATTGGTAAGATTGTAAATACACATGGAATCAAAGGAGAATTGAAAATTCAATCTTATTCTGATTTTGATGTAGAAAGATACAAAAAAGGAAATACCGTTTATATTAATTATGAAAATCAATATTTACCTTTTATTGTAAAGACATTTAGAGTTCATAAAGGACATTCTCTTGTTAGCTTTGAAGAATATAGTAATATCAATGATGTTGAAAAATATAAAGAACATATGATTTATATTTCTGAACAAGAAAGAAAACCATTAAAGAACGGACAATATTATCGTAATCAAATTGTTGGTTTAACCGCAAAGGATGCAAATGGAAATACACTTGGAAATGTTATTAGCGTTGAAGAAACAACCGGTGCACAAAACAATATTCGCATTCAAACAGATGATAAGCAAGAATTCTTAGTGCCTTATATTCCAGAATTTATTCAATCTGTTGATTTAGAAAAACAAACAATTGTTATTTTGATGCAAGAGGGTCTTTTATGAAAATAACTGTTTTAACGTTGTTTCCTGAAATGTATCATGATTTTCTTTCTACTTCGATCATTGGTAGAGCAGTAAATAATCACTTGGTAGATGTTGAATTTGTACAAATTCGTGATTTTTCCAAAGATAAATTCAAACATGTTGATGATACTTCCTTTGGTGGAGGCATGGGACAAGTGATGCAATGTCAACCAATATTGGATGCATTGCATTCTGTCAAAACAGAAAATAGTTATTCGATTATGATGTCTCCTTTAGGTGAAACATTTAATCAACAAAAATCAAGACAATACGCAAAGAAAGATCATTTGATTATTTTGTGTGGACACTATGAAGGAATTGATGCGCGTGTCAATCAACATATGGATGAACTTGTTTCAATTGGCGATTATGTATTAACTGGGGGCGAAATCGCATCTATGGTCATTATGGATTCTGTGATTCGTTTATTAGAAGGATCGATTTCAGAAGGATCAACAGAGGAAGAATCTTTCGAAAATGGACTTTTAGAATATCCACAATATACAAAACCAAGAGAATATGAAGGAGAAAATGTTCCAGAAGTTCTATTGAGTGGAAATCATGCGAAAATCAAAGAATGGAGAATTGCGCAATCTTTGATGTTAACAAAACAATATCGTCCTGATTTATATGAAAAACATGTTTTCTCTGAAGAAGAAAAAAAGATCTTAAAGAAAATAGAAGATGGCAAAATTGATATCATTCCGATAAAATGATAGTGAGGTATTTATTATGCAATATATCGATCGTAAAACAACACCACTAAAATATAATTGGTTTTTAAAGTTTATCTTACCAATTTCATTTATTAGAACAGTTTATTCTTTGTATTCATTAATTACTGCTTTACTATTTATGAATACATCTTCAAGTATCGCCAGTGGATTGAATTCTGCAGGATATGATTTAAGTAATATGGGAATCTTTTTCTGGCCAGTGATTATCAATGTTATATTTTTAGTTGTTTATAGTATTCTTTTATTTTATGCAAGTGTTGGATTATGGAAATGGAAAAGTTATGGTCCAAAAGCTGTTATTTTCTATCAATTTTTAACAATTATTCAAATCGTATATATGATTGTTTTAGTTCGTATGAATCCGTTATTTATAAATGTTATATTAGATAGTTATGAAGTGAATGAAATGTTTGATACAACGCATACACTTATGATGATTTATATTGGTATATTTGTGTTTGTGTCTTTGTTTTATGCAATCATATTGATTTGTACAATTTTCTATTATAAAAAAAGAAAATTATTATTTGATGATTATTATATCCAACCACAAACGGATACGATTTATACAGAACCAGTTGTACAGCAATCTGAAGAAAGCGTTGTTGAAGAAAATAGAGAAGATATCTCAAACTTTCAACCATATTACTGTACGGAATGTGGTACAAAAATCACAGATGAAAATACACAATATTGTCCAAATTGTGGAAAGAAATTAAAGTAGCAGGAACAAAAGTTCCTGTTTTGTTTAACATTTTTTGGGCAAGAAAACCCCCACTTCTAAAGAATGAAAGCGGTGGGATGGATTGCCTAATATTATTTGTTTCATTTGCTTGATCATTGTAAAATATATGTATCAAATGTATAAGAGTTTTGATACGAATAGTCATTCAGTCTATATGTTGCATTATTATCTGATTATGTGTATCAAATACAGAAAAAGAATCATTGATGATGAGATATCTGAAAGGCTGAAAGAAATATTTTTATACAATGCACCTTCTTATCATATACTATTCAAAGTTCAACCAAATATGAAAATCATTGTGGAAAGAAATGTTTTGGTCGCAAAGCTTTTGTTTGATTAGTACAGGTGGTGCAACAGTTGATATCATTCG
>CAVJMM010000017.1:0-37524 GCA_963650865.1 Eubacterium sp. AM49-13BH
TATCAAGTGTTTTTAAAAGAAAAAAGATTATGTACATTTTTATCAACATCTACATTTGGATTTTTAAAAGCTTATCAAGATAAAAATCAACTTGTATTAATGCGTATCACTATTCCAAAAGGAATTAATTGTTTGGATTTTTCAAAAGTATTAAATCAATATAAAAAACAAGAAGAAAGAGAAATCTTGTTACCACCTTACTTAACATTTCGAGAAGATGCATTAGAAATGAATGAAGAGATATTATCCATTCATGATAGAAATGATCAATCACCTGCTGTGTATTGCGATTTGAAAGTTGGTAAACCAAATTATGTAATCGAGGATATTTCAATTGATTTAAGACATTGTATTGAAGCATCAAAAAGGGTATATCATTGTTTGAATCAAAAACAATTATTAGATGAATATGATGTACAAGCATATATTCTTTTGAAAAAATATATACAAAATGAAATTCAAAAAAGGATGAAGGAAATGGATTATGGAAATATGTAATAATGAAAAAGTAAAGATATTATTAGATTCGATTGCGATGAGTCGAAGCGAATCGGATCAAGATAACTATTTGATTTTAGATGTTATCAATCATGGTACTCCTGTCATTCAATTCTCTCATTGTGAATCGTTTGAAGCTCCGCCATTTCATTTGTGTAGGAATGATTGTGATAAAAGAAGAATGATGGCATCTATTTTAACGATGGGAACCGCAAGAAGAATTACAAAGTTTTCTGCGAATAATGTTGCGAGAAATATAGATTTGATCATGAATCTTTATCAATATATGCAGGAATTTGATGTAAAACTGATAGAAGAGGATCCTTTCTTAAAAAATATATCATTACCTCTTTTCTCGGATGATTTTAGTTTTGGGTTTCATACATATCAAAAAAATCGTTTATTTCATTTTGGTACGCCAATCGAAGTACAATATCGAGATATTCTACAATTAGGTTATTTTAGAGAAGATGTAAATTATCCATATATTACTAGAAATGGAGAATATTTTGACAGTATTAGTGCACATGAAATCCTTTCAGCGAAACAACTCATTAAATTAACAAGTAAACATGTATTGATCACAGGTCTAGGCATTGGATACTTACCATATTTGGTTCATTGTAAAGATTCTGTAGAAAAAGTAACCATTGTAGAAAAAGATGAAACGGTGATTTCGTTATTTGAAAAAGAAATATTGCCTCAATTTTCACATCCAGAAAAAATACATTTGATTCATTCTGATATTGATGAATTTTTGAAGGAATCAAATATCAATTATGATTGTGTTTTATTGAATCATTATTCAGATTCTATGCAGGGTGTTTATGAATATGTGAAGATCAAGCAAATAGAAAATAAAAATAAGAAAGTAAAATTCATTTATGCTTTAGAAGATAGTATTTTATCGAATATAAAATCTGCGTTGTTAATTATATGCATGGCAGAAAGTAGCGAACAAAGAGAAGCATTATATCGAAATTTAGTTGAAAATAAGGAAGGAGAGGAATTGATTTTATTCTTAAAACCTTATTTTGAACAATATCAAATTCAAAATGAAAATGCATTAAAAAAATTATTTCGTAATTCATTTTTAAAGAAATATTTTGGTAACGCTTTCACGTACTAGTGTTATAATAACAACTAACGTTTGGAGGTGTACATGTTAAAAGATGTCATTAGTTCTTTGATGCATGATAAAGTTCGAACATTTTTTTGTTGGATAACTTTTACATTAACATCAATGTTTATTTTTTTATTTTTTACAGTGGCAATGAGTGATGCAGTTGGTGTAACGATGTATCAAGCAAAAAGTGATATTCCTACGATATTAATGGTTGCTTCAGTTGCATTGTGTTCCGTAGAAATTGTATTCGCAAATGATTTTTTTATCAAAAATAAATCGAAAGACCTTGCCATTAGATTGGTTTGTGGTGCTACATATACACAAAATGCAGGGTATTTATTACTACAAACGGTTATGATTTTAGTGGTTGCCTTACCAGTTGGGATTTTAGGTGGACTCGTTTTATTACCTGTTGTGAATCAAATATTAGTATCCGTATTACATTCTGATATTTCTATTACATTAAATTCTCAATCTGTGTTATGGGCAATTCTTGTTTTAGGATATGTTATATTTTGGACATTATTATTAAATCTTTCCTTCTCTTATCGAAATAGTGCAGCACAATTATTAAATCCAAATGCGATGAAGAAAGCACAAAGTAGAACATTAAATATTGGTGGAAAAGTAGGAAAAGGAATGATGAAAGTTGTTCATCTTGCGATATTTATCGCTCCAATATTAATGTTTTATTATCAAACATCATTGGTATTACCTTGTACGATTATTTCATTATTTGGATTTGTTTATGTATTAAATGATTTTTTATTTCCGTTTATGGATCAATGGATTCACCAAAAGATTTCAAACGCAGAATCTATTATTTCTGTAGGATTTGTGAGAAATGATTTAAATGTATTGAAATTTAGTATTCTATTATTCATTGTTTCATGTACTTTATTAATTTCTTTATTAACGAGTACATCTAATGTTGTTTATCAAGTTTTAGTGTTAATTACATATACAGCTATGAATATCTTACTTGCGTTATCTATTATGTTTAAATATGCAAATGAGATGAGTGATAGACCAATGAAGTTTAAGACTTTGTCACATTTAGGATATCTAGAAGAACAAAAACAAAGAATTATTCGAAAAGAAGTATTTTTATTATATTTATTCATTGTTATCTGTATTTTAGTTTATCTTGTGAATATCTTTATGACATTATATTTATCAGGAACATTAGAATTGAAATATATGTTAATTTTATTTATAGGTAGTTTGATTCCTGTCATCTTATGTGGAATGATATCTTGGATCTATTATAGAAAAACAGTGTTGAAGTAGGGAGAATAATATGGAAGAAAAAATTGTTTTAGAGGCAGTTCATTTAAAGAAAGTTTATAATTACGCAACATTAAATGCATTTGAAGCGTTACATGATATCAATTTTCAAGTTCGAGAAGGTGAGTTTGTTGGAATTATGGGACCTAGTGGTTCGGGTAAATCAACATTTATTAATAATATTTCTACCATTGATGAATGTACTGAAGGAAAAGTATTGATTAATGGTAAAAATGTTAAATCAATGTCTGCAAATGAAATTGGACATTTCCGTTATCAAAATTTAGGCTTTATTTTCCAAGATTTTAACTTATTAGATACACATACAATGTATGAAAATATCGCAATGCCTTTAGCTTTAGCACATGTATCCAAAGAGGAGATTGAAAAAAGAGTACAAAAATTAGCAGAAGAATTACAAATCACTTCTTTATTACATAAATATCCAAATGAATGTTCTGGTGGTCAAAGACAAAGAGGTGCGATTTGTAGAGCTTTGATTAATAATCCACATATTATTGTAGCGGATGAACCAACTGGTAATCTTGATTCTGTTAATTCAAGCGAACTATTACAATTATTACAAGATATGAATAAGAAGAATGGGGTAACAATTGTTATGGTTACACATGATCCTCTCATTGCATCTTTTACATCTAGATTGGTTTATATTAAAGATGGAAATATTGAGACAGTGTTAGATAAAGGCGAGATGAATCAAGATGAATATTTCAATAAAATTGTTGAATTGAATTCAAAAGAATCTAGAGAAATATTAACAAAATAATGAGAAATCAGGCACAAAAAACCTGGTTTTTTTCATAAATCATGTAAAATATAATAAATGAAATTAGATAGGGGGAATTATGGAAGCTATTCATGTTAATCAATGGGGTGTGTTTGAGGCAACGATAAAAGGAAGTGAAGAAGGAAATCCTTTTGTAGATGAAGTATTTACAGGAATATTTACATCAGAAAATGAAAGTGTATGTATTAATGGTTTTTATGATGGAGAAGGGCTTTATAAAATTAGATTTATGCCTTCTTATGAAGGAAACTATTCTTTTGTATTACATGCTTCTTTTACAGAAAAAGTATTTTCTGGAACATTTATTGTTGATCCACCAAAAGAAAATAATCATGGTCCAGTACATGTGAAGGATCAATATCATTTTGAATATGCGGATGGAACACCATATATTTCCATTGGAACAACATCTTATGTATGGCATTTACAAGATGAAAAAACAAAACAAGATACTTTAAAAACATTAAAAGCTTCTTCTTTCAATAAAATGCGCTTTTGTATTTTTCCTAAACATTATGTTTATAATTTCAAAGATCCAGAATATTTTCCATATGTTGGAACACCAATGGATGCAAGTATCTTGAATGAAGATAATTTTCTGGATTATATGGGAAAAGAGGAAGGTAATACCTTTGATAAAACAAGATTTGATCCACAATATTTCAGAAATATTGAAGAACAGATTCAGAAATTAGGTGATTTAGGAATTGAAGCTGATTTGATTTTATTTCATCCTTATGATCGTTGGGGTTTTTCCTCAATGACAAGAAAAGAAGATGAGTTGTATTTGAAGTATGTCATTGCTCGTTTTGCATGTTATAGAAATGTATGGTGGGCAATGGCAAATGAATGGGATCTATTTTCAAATAAATCTGTAGAAGATTTTGAATATAATGCATCTGTTCTTGTTAAGAATGATCCATATCATCATTTGCGCTCTATTCATAATTGTTTAAAAGTATACGATCAATCAAAAGAATGGATTACACATGTTTCCTATCAAAGAATTGATTTATATAAAACCGTTGAAGTAACAGATTCATTAAGAGAAGAATTTCATAAACCAGTTGTTGTTGATGAATTAGGATATGAAGGAAATATTCAATTTGGTTGGGGAAACTTAACTGCAGAAGAAGAACTTAGAAGGTTTTGGGAAACGGCAATGCGAGGAGGATATCCTGGACATGGTGAAACGTATCTTAATGAGGAAGATATTCTTTGGTGGTCACATGGTGGAACTTTACATGGTGAAAGTTATAAACGCTTTGGTTTTTTGAAAAAAATCATGGAAGAAGTTCCTAGTTGTATCGCTCCTATCAACCTTGAATGGGATAGTACTTGTGCAATTCCACAATCTGAAATGGATGAAAAAATAAAATCACAATATATTTTTTATTATGGATTCCAAAGACCAGGATATCGGGATTTTTATATTGATGATGAGACAGAATACGCTGTTGATGTATTAGACACTTGGGGTATGACGATTCGTTTTGCGGGCGTATTCCATGGAAAGTTTAGAATTGCAATGCCATCAAAACAATATATGGCTATACGTTTAAGAAAAGCAACAGACGATGACAAGATTAAAGAAGTTGATACAGAATATCGTTCTTATCGTTTGAAAGAAGAACATCCTTTTGTGAAGGAAGAAGTACCAGAAACACCTTTCATTGATTTGGATGAAAAAAAAGAAGTAGAGCCTATGCAGATGGAAGCAGATGATTATTTAGAACCAACAATCATTAAAGAAAAGATCAAAGAAGTGAATCCATTTCAAGAAGAAGATGAAATATTCAATAATGATTTAGATGAAGAAGTACCAGAAGAAAAAAATAAAGTAGAAGTAGAAGAGGTTGAAGAATCTGTAGGTTTTGATGATTTAGAACTTCCAGAACCGGAAGAGGAAGAAGATGATGAACTTCCTGCAATTGTAACGGGATCTATTCCAAAGTTTGTTGAAAAAAGAAATCAAGAAATGGAAGAAAAGAAAGATAATACTTCTACATTAGATATTCCACTAAGTAAATTCTTTAAACGTTAAAAGAAGTGCGTATTAGCACTTCTTTTTTGGAAGATAGTGGTATTCCTCTTTGAACGCAAAGATGCAATAAATTGAAACGATGATTGCACAGATTTCTGCACTCATTGCGGATAACCAAATACCATCTTTTCCAATGATAAGTGGCAATAATAGAACGGTGCTTGATTGAAATACCAGCGTTCTTAAAAAGGAGATCAATGCGGAAATTTTTCCGTTGTTTAAGGCAGTAAAGAATGCTGAAGTCATGATGTTGATGCCAGCAGGAGCAAACATTAATGAAAATAGAGTGAATGCGTATTTTGTTAATTGGAGTAGTTCTTTATCATATCCAACAAATATTTTCGCAATTAAACCAGAAGCTAAATTTGCGGCAAGCGTCAATAAGATTCCTGAAAGTATGATCAATATATAACTCTTCTTAAACATATTTTGTATTTCCTTTTCATTAGAAGCGCCATAATGATAAGAAATAATAGGTGAAGCCCCAATCGTGTAACCTAAATAGATTGCAACAAATACATATTGTACGTACATTAATACACCATATGTTGCGATACCATTCTCTCCAAAATATTTCATTAATTGTAAGTTATATAACATGGAAATCAAAGATGATGAAATATTACTCATTAATTCTGAAGCACCATTACTACTAGCTCTAACAACAACATTCATTTCTATATTTGTTTTCACAAGCGATAATCTAGAATCATTTTTACGCGTGAAATAAATAATTGGAAAGATACCACCAATGCATTGAGAAATCGCAGTCGCTGCTGCTGCACCTACAACACCCCAAGGAAATATTCCCACAAATACAAAATCTAAAACCATGTTTGCACATCCCGCAGCAATGGTTGTATATAGACCTAGTTTTGGCTTTTCTGCAGTAATAAAAAATGCTTGAAATAAGTTTTGTAACATGAATGGAACATTAAATACCATGTTGATTCTTCCGTAAGTAATGCAATCTTGTAACATTGCATCTGTTGCACCAAGTAATTTTGCGATTTGAGGGGTGAAAATATAACCGAAAACAGAAAGAATTGAACCGAAAATAATTGTGGCATAAACGATCATTGTGAAATATCGATTTGCATTCTGTTCATCTTTTTGCCCTAATTTTAATGAAACAAGTGCAGACCCTCCTGTTCCAAACATAAATCCTAAACCTGAAGTAATCATTATAAATGGCATGATTAAATTGACAGCCGCAAATGCAGTTTTTCCTGCATAATTAGAAACAAAGAATCCATCAACAACACCATAAATAGATGTGAATACCATCATTACAATAGATGGAAAAACAAATCGTAATAATCTTTTATATGTAAAGTGATCAGATAGTTGTATTTTCATGGTTACCTTTCTTTTCTAATAATTGAATATATTTTTGAGTTAATGATAGAAATTGTTTTCTTTCTTCTTCTGTGAAATCTTCAAAAACTGAAATTTCATCTTGAATGACAATTTTTACAGTTTGATTCGCAAATGTTTCTCCTTTTGAAGATAATACATATGATTTTTTCTTCCCTGTTGTTTGTTGTAAAAAAATGTATTCTTCATCTATTAACTTATGGATGGCAGAATGGATTGTTTGTTTTGGAGCAGTTAAGTAATGCATTAATTCACTTTGTGTTAAAGCTCTTTGTTCTTCACATAACGCATATAAGATCCAAAATTGACAGTCTGACATATTTAAATTTTTAACAATTTTATGATAGACACCTGTCATTTTGTTAAATAATTCATTGTATTGATGATTTGTTGTAATCGCATCCATAAATTTCTCACTGTCCGATATCGGACATAAGTATAAGTCTGAATTCGGACAATGTCAAATAGAAATAAATGACTTTCAAATCAAGTGGTGATAAAATAAAACCATTCATTGGAGGAAGTATGGAACAATTAGAATTTAAATTTGATACACAATTATTGATAGATGGTCATGATCTAGATGAAGATAAGATCAATGATTACATCACAGAACATTTTAAAGGGGATTGCTTACTTGTTGTTGGTGATGATACTTTGATCAAGATTCATTTCCACACAAATGAGCCATGGTTGATTCTGGAATATGGACAATCCATTGGTGATATCTATGATGTTGTTGTAGAAAACATGCAAAGACAAGAAGAAGGATTGAAAGGATAAAGAAAACACGGATTATTTAAAAACCGTGTTTTTTTAATAATTCATTCATGATTTTTGGATATTTTTCAATTGGAAAAGTATGCATCGCATAAAATGGCTTTCCATAATCTGCAAGATATCCATGTAACCAAACCCCCATGCAGATAGCAGTAAATACATCTGTTGTTAATGTTAATATTCCTACGATGATTCCTGTTAATAAATCACCTGATCCAGCTTGTGCAAGAGCTTGGTTTCCTGTTTTATTGATATATAGATCTCCACTAGGGGACGTTACGATCGTATTAGGACCTTTTAATACAACATATACTTTATGCTTTTGTGAAAACTCTTTTGCGTATTCGATTTTACGATCTTGAATCACTTCAATTGGTTGATTGCATAGTGCAGCAAATTCACCCAAATGTGGTGTTAAAATAATTGGACAATGTACAAAGCGTAATACCCATGTGTTATGAACCAATAATCTTAAAGCTTCTGCATCTAATACGACAGGTTTTGAGGATTCTTGTAGAATTTTATCCATACACTCTGTTTTACGGGAAAGTTTTGTGGCTCCAGATCCAAACGCAATTGCTTTGGCATCTTGAATCAATGGACCTAATGTTTGTTCCCATGTTTCATGACCAAATGGATGAAATACAGGAGTAATATGATGACAAGCAACAATGTTATAGATCTCATCAGGTAAACCAACATTGATATAAGGAGCACCTACAGTTTTAGCGCCGATGATATTTAGACTTAAAGCACCAGCAGTTCCATATCCTCCACCAACGATCAATGTTTTTCCATATGTTCCTTTATAAGAGGTTTCACTCTTTTTTGGAAATGATTGAAAAAATAGTTCTTCATTCATTTCATGATATTTTGTTTTGATAGAATGTTTTAGATTTAAATTAATACATTCACAATGTGTGAACAATCCATGTTCTTTTTTTAATGAATGAAATGGTTTATAACATTCAATTGCAATTGTTAAATCAGAATGCAATGTATCTATGTCAAAATGTCCTGTATCACATTCTGCACCACTATTGATGTCAATTGACCATACTGCTTTATGAGATTGGTTGATTGTTCTGAATATCTTTTTGATTTCAGATTTTAATTCTCCATGAAAAGAAAATCCATATACAGAATCTATAATTAAGTCAGCATCTTTTAAAAACTTTGCATCAAAAGTATGAATGAAACAAGAAGGAATAAAACTAGCAGCATGCGTTGCTTCTAAAGTTTTTGGGTTTCCATCAATTTGTAGAATTTGATAAGAATATTCATTCAAATAATACGCAACAGTATAACCATCACCACCATTATTACCATTGCCTACAAGAATTACAATTTTGGAATTTGGTTGAAAGTTCTCTTTGATTTTATTTGCGATAGCTTTTCCAACCATATCCATTAACTCTTGTGAAGAATAGCCAGATTCTTCTTCTATTTTCTTCATTTCATATTTATTAACGATCATAAAAGCGACTTTCTCTATTTAATCTTATCATGAGAATAAAGATATCTGTGAAATATTTTTCATTCTTATTGATTAATATGCTATAATTTCTTTATTAAAGGGAGGTATGATCATGCCAGCAAAGAAAACTGTAAGTACTGAAACAAAGGCTACAGAAAAGAAAACTACAGTAAAAGAAACTGTTAAGAAAGAAACACCAGCTAAAAAAGCTGCAACAAAGAAGACAACAGCAAAAAAAGAAACAGTGAAGAAGGAAGCTGCTCCTAAAAAGGCTGAAACAAAAGTAGAAGAAACTGCGAAAAAAGCTCCTGCTAAGAAAGCAACAGTGAAAAAGGAAACAGTAAAGAAAGAAGCTACTCCTAAAAAAGCTGCAATAAAGAAGGCTGCTCCAAAGAAAACTGCTACTAAAAAGACAGTGAAGAAAGAAGCTACTCCAGTTGTAAATAAAAAGTCTGTTAAGGATTATGAAGATATTATCAATTGGAAGAAGGGTGAAGCACACGCTATGGATTGGCTTTATATTGAAGTCAATGCAGGTGATCTTTTAACAGAAGTTGAAGCAGGTGTAGATAACTTATCTGCAACTTGTGAAGCAATTTTAAACTGCATGTTGGAAGGTGATAGCTTTATCGTAGAACCAACAGAAGCTGATAAAGTGAATTCTTCACTAACAGTACGTTATTACTGTGATAACTTATCAGAAGATCGTAAAAAATATTTTGAAAGATAATCGAAACAATATTATATGAATGAAAGATTGTAGTAATAAAGTTATTACAATCTTTTTGTGTGAAAAAATGTAAGAATATAATGTAAATTTTTCCCTCTTTGATCAACATTCGGATAAAATCATTGATTTTAGGGTATCTAAAAGGTATTATGAATGCGATGAAAATAAAACATAACAATAAATACTTTTATTATTATTTTAGATGATGAGGGTGATGGATAATTGCCCGTTTTATTGTGAATAGGCATTATCTAAAAATTGGTGAAAATAGCCATATGGATAATGCCATATGGTTTTATTTTAAAGGAGAAAAAAGATGGAAATTGTAATACATGCAAAGAGTAAAACATATCCAATTTATTTAGAAAGAGGCGTGTTAAATAAAGCATCTCAAGTTATTGGAAATAAAGGGAGAGTATTTATTGTTTCTGATGATGGTGTTCCTAAGAAATGGCAAAAGATATTATGTGATCAATATCCGGAAGCTTCCATGTTTGTTTTTCGAAATGGAGAAGCAAATAAAAACTTTGACACATTACAAAGTATTTTAACCGCAATGCAAGAAGCACATGTATCTAGAAAAGATACAGTAATTGCATTAGGCGGTGGTGTAGTTGGGGATATGGCAGGCTTTGCATCAGCAATTTATATGCGAGGTATTCATTATGTCAATATTCCTACAACTTCTTTATCACAAATTGATTCTTCCATTGGTGGTAAAACAGCAATTGATTTTAATGGTGTTAAGAATTGTGTTGGTGCTTTTTGGCAACCAGAGATGGTTTTGGTTGATCCAGAAGTCTTAGAGACTTTGACTGATAGACATTATCATAATGGTCTTGCGGAAGCTGTAAAAGAAGGTTTAATCAAAGATACAAAGTTATTTGAAATATTCGAAAAAGATGATTATCAAGAACACATTGATGAAATTATTGAACGTTGTCTTCATATTAAGAAAGATATCGTGGAACATGATGAAAATGAAAAAGGTGAAAGGAAATTATTGAATTTTGGACATACTTATGGACATGGTTTTGAATCTTATTTTGGGATGAATGGTTATTATCATGGGGAATGTGTTGGATTAGGCATGTTACAAATTTTAAATAATGAAGATATCAAACAAAGATTAGTAAAAGTACTAGAAAGATTAGAATTGCCTACATCTTGTCGATATGATGCGGATAAAGTGTTTGAATTGATGAAAAATGATAAGAAAGCAGATCATGATCATATTTCAATTGTTCAAGTAGATGAAATTGGAAAAGGGTATATTGAGGATTGGAATATGGAAAAAATAAAGGAGAAGTTGAGATGAAAAATACATTTGGAAATAATATAACAATAACTTTATTTGGTGAATCTCATGGTCCAGCAATTGGCGTAGTCATGGATGGTGTACCAAGCGGTGTGAAAATTGATTATGAATTGATGTCAAAAATGATGAATCAAAGAAAAGCACAAGGTACAATATCCACTGGTAGACAAGAAGATGATATTCCTGAAATTTTATCTGGTGTAAAAAATGGTTATACAGAAGGTACACCAATTGCGTTAGCTATTCAAAATAAAAATGTCCATTCTTCAGATTACAATGCCTTAGAAAATATAGCGAGACCATCTCATGCGGATTATGCAGGGCATATGAAATATTGTGGCTTTGAAGATGCAAGTGGTGGTGGCCATTTCTCTGGTAGGTTAACAGCTCCATTAGTAGCAGCTGGTTCTATTTGTATGAGTATGTTAAACCAAAAAGGGATTTATATTGGAACACATATTCAAAAGATGATGAATATCGAAGATCGTAAATTTAATGAAGATTATTTATATGACGATATTCAAATTTGTAATCAAAAATTATTTTCTGTTTTAGATGATTCTAAAGGCGAAGAAATGATTGCGTTGATCAATCAAGCAAGAAATAATCAAGATTCTGTTGGGGGAATCTTAGATACTGCAATCATAGGAATGGATGCGGGAGTTGGAGAACCTGAATTTGATTCTGTGGAATCTGTGTTGTCTCATGCGTTATTTTCAATTCCAGCATGTAAAGGTGTAATGTTTGGCAGTGGTTTTGCGCTTGCGGATATGTTTGGTTCCCAAGCAAATGATTCGTTTTATATGAACAATGATAAAGTTACAACGAAAACAAATCATAATGGTGGGATTAATGGTGGAATTACAAATGGAATGCCAATTCGTTTCCAAACAGTTTTTAAACCAACACCATCGATTGCACAATTACAAAATACTGTCAATTTTGAAACAAAGAAAAATGTAGAAATTGAAATACAAGGAAGACATGATCCGGCAATCATTCATAGAGCTAGAGTTGTTGTAGATGCAATGTGTGCAATATCTCTTGTTGATTTGTTGATTACAAGATTTGGTGAATTGTATTTTACGGAAGGTAAATAATATGGATATTCATTTTCATAAATCAAATGTGATAGATTACGCTAAAGTGACTTTACCATCATCAAAATCACTTTCCCATCGTGCATTGATTACTGCTTCTTTAGCGAAAGGTACATCGTATATTCATGGAATATCTTCTAGTAAAGATATTCAAGCAACAATCTCTGTTTTAGAACATTTGGGTGTTCATTTTGAACAACAGGAAAATACAATCATTGTTCATGGATGTGGTGGTGCATTAAAATACGATCAAGAAATCTTAGACTGTAATGAATCTGGTAGTACACTTCGTTTTATGATACCTTTGGCTGCTTTGTGCAAGGAAAAGATTTCATTTACGGGACATGGAAGATTGATGGATCGACCACAATCAGTCTATGAATCCTTATTTTTAGAAAAAGAAATATATTTTCAAAAGAAAGGCTCTATTTTAGAGGTACGAGGTCCTTTACAAGGTGGCAAATTTACTGTAAATGGTGATGTCTCTTCGCAATTTATTACAGGTTTGTTATTTGCGTTACCTATGTGTGAGGAAGATAGTATCATTCATATTCTTCCGCCATTTGAGTCTGCTTCTTACATTACATTAACAATAGATGCATTAAATAAAGCTGGAATTGAAATAAGAAAAGAAGGTCTTGATATTTTTGTTCGGGGGAATCAAATATATCATGAATTTGATTGTACAGTAGAAGGTGATGATTCTCAAATGGCTTTCTTTTGTGAACTTGCTTTAACACAGAAAAAAGAAGTTTCTATTTTGAATTTGAATCATAATTCTCGTCAAGGTGATCACGCTATTTTGGATTTTGTAAAACAAATGGGTGCAGAAGTGAAGGAAATAGAAAATGGCTATCAGATTTTACCAAATCACTTAAAATCCACAACGATTTCCTTAGCGGATTGTCCTGATTTAGGACCTGCATTATTTGCCCTAGCAACGCAGTGTGAAGGTACAACAACATTTGAACATTGTGAAAGATTACGCATAAAAGAAAGTGATCGTATTGCGGCAATGGAAGAAGAATTAAGAAAATTAGGGTGTAATATTGAATCAGAAGGTGGTACGGTCATCGTTAATGGCCCAACTTCATTGAATAGTCATGTTACTTTACAAGGGCATAATGACCATAGAATTGTGATGGCTTTGAGTGTACTAGCTTTGTTGAGTGAGGATATAACAATACAAGGATGTGAAGCAATACAAAAAAGTTATCCTCAATTTTTTGAGGATTTAAAAAATATGGGAGTGAATTATGATTGAAAAGAATACTGTTTTTGCGGTGATTGGATTAGGTGTTTTAGGTGGTAGCTATGTAGAGGGGTTGAGTAAAAAAGGGTATTCTTGTATTGGAATTGATATTGATAAAAAGACTCTTTCATACGCAAAAGAAAAAGGTTGGATTATAAAAGGAAGTACAGATCCAAAAGATGTACAAGATGCAGATATCATTATTTCTTGTTTATATCCTAAAACATTTGAGAAGTGGATTGAAGAGAATCAAAAATATATCAAAAAGAATGCGATATTAAGTGATGTTACGGGTGTAAAGAGAAATATTATTCATAATATTAATGAAATGTTAAGAGAGGATATTGAATTTATCGCATGTCATCCGATGGCTGGTAAAGAATATAAAGGAATTTTATATGCGGATGCAGGAAAGTTTGAATCGGCAAACTTTATTATTGTTCCTACAAAAAATAATTCAAAACATGCAATTGCGACAGCACATCAAATAGCTGAAATCTTAGGATTTTCTAGAATTGCGGAATTAAGTGCTGAGGAACATGACAAAATGATTGGCTTTTTGTCTCAATTGACGCATGTCATTGCGGTATCGTTGATGAATGTAACAGATAATATGCATTTGGTTGAATATACGGGTGACTCTTTTAGAGATCTAACAAGAATTGCTGAAATTAATGAATCAATGTGGCCAGAATTATTCGTTGAAAATAAAGATTATTTATTAAATGAAATTTGTTCATTTGAAAAAGAATTGGAAACGATGAAACAGATGATTCAAGATGAAGATTATGAAGGGTTGAAACAAAAAATGATTCAATCTACAGAAAGAAGAAAAAAGTTTAATCGATAGAAGTTCATGATATAATCAAGTAGTTATGAAAAAGAAAGAAATTAAAATATTGATTATTATTGTGGTTTTGGCAATACTATGTATTGTTGGGTTAAATGTGTTTTTAAAGTCAAATACAACGACAGATTCTAATGCTGCACCAAATGAAAAAGCAGAAGGAATTTGGGTCGCAGTCATTCATAATCAAAAGGTAGAAAAATGGTTTGATTCTGGAATCGATGCAGATTATACCGTTACAGGTGATTATGGAGAGATGACAATTGAAGTGAAAGATGGTAAATGGCATGTAAAAGAAGTAGAATGTCCAAACCATACATGTGAAGGGATGGGATGGGATGATGGTAATAGCATTATGCCAATTACTTGTATTCCAAATGGTATTATGATTGCATCTCAAGAATTAGCGGAGAATTATTTGTTGAATGAATAAACAAGTAAAGAGATTTACATATTTGGCATTGTTATCAGCAATGGCAATTACATTGAATTTGATGGAAACAGCAATGTTGCCACCGATGTTTGGTATTTTTAGGATTGGGCTAGCGAATATTATTTCTTTAGTGACAATTCGTATCCTTGGTGTTAAAGAAATGGTGATTGTGAATATGATGCGTGTCATCATTGGAAATTTAATGAGTGGCCGTTTTATGGGCTCTTCCTTTTGGATTTCTTTGGGTGGTGTCGTGCTTAGTAGCGTTGTATTGATTATTATGGATAAATTTCATTCTTCTTTGATGTTTTCCTCTGTAATGTCGGCAATCGCACATAGTGTTGGACAAGTTTGTGTTGTAGCGTTTTTCTACATGACAACTTATATCGCTGTGATATTACCATATTTTCTTTTATTATCTGTTCCTACAGGTTTGTTGACTGGATTTGTTGCGAAAGTAACTTCAGATCGCATTCAACCATTACGTAATAATAATTCATAAAATGGATTCCTACATGGAATCCATTTTTAAAGCGAACAATTTTAAATGAATTGAATATGAAAAAAGCCATTCTAGGAATGGCTTTTTAGGCAGGGGCAGAGAGAATCGAACTCCCATCAGCGGTTTTGGAGACCGATGTACTACCATTGTACGATGCCCCTAAAATATAAAAGTGACGAGTACGGGATTCGAACCCGTGAGTGCCGCCGTGAAAGGGCGGTGTGTTAAGCCGCTTCACCAACTCGCCAGTGCTCAAATAATATACCATAGTAAAATGCGTTATGCAACCTTTTTTTACAAAAGATATTTATTGGTAAAAACAAAAAAAGCACAATTACATGTGCTTTTCAGTGACGAGTACGGGATTCGAACCCGTGAGTGCCGCCGTGAAAGGGCGGTGTGTTAAGCCGCTTCACCAACTCGCCAGTGCTCAAATAATATACCATAGTAAAATGCGTTATGCAACCTTTTTTTACAAAAGATATTTATTGGTAAAAACAAAAAAAGCACAATTACATGTGCTTTTCAGTGACGAGTACGGGATTCGAACCCGTGAGTGCCGCCGTGAAAGGGCGGTGTGTTAAGCCGCTTCACCAACTCGCCAGTGCCTTAATAGGATATCATATTCATTTTTATTACGCAACACTTTTTTTAACGAATTGTATAGTAATCGGTATATTTTTTGAAAGCGGATGGAATGGCTTTTGTGGATAGTTCTGTTTTATTCAATAATAAATAGTTTTCCTTTTCTAATGATTCTATTTGTTCTACCGTTATTTCAAATGCATGCATGTGCCATTCTAAATGCGTGAAGATATGTTTTGCATCAGGTAACTTCTTGATTTTTAATGGATAGATATTTTGGTTTTCTAAAATGGTAATGATTTCTTTTTTGTTTATAAATGAATCTATACCAATAAATTCATACATTCCAGCTAGTAAACCACTAGAATCTCTTTTATGAATCAAGAAATGTTCTCCATCTCGAATAATCAATAAAGTTTTGTTGATGATCTTTCTTTTATTTAAAGCACTTCGATAAGGAATCGTATCAGTTTTGTCGTGGATAAGCGATAAACATTCTTTGTTAAGTGGGCAAATATTACATTTTGGTTTTCCGTTTGGTATGCAAATGACTTCTCCTAATTCCATACATCCTTGATTGAAATCAGAGGATAATGTTGGATTTTCTAAGAGAAAAGCATCAATGTTATTTTGAAGGTCTGTTTTTATTTTGTTATCTCGAATATCTTCTGTTATTTCAAATAATCTTGCGAATATTCTTAATACATTTCCATCTACTGCAGAATGTGGTTTGTGATATGCAATAGAGGAAATTGCACCTGCTGTGTAAGGACCAATTCCTGGTAGTTTGATTAATTGATTGTATTCTTGTGGTAGTTTTCCTTGATATTGATCAACTAAAATTTGTGCACATTTTTTTAAGTTTCTAGCACGTGAATAATAACCTAGACCTTCCCAAACACGAAGTAATTGATCATCATCTGCTTGTGCAAGATCTTCTATTGTTGGATAAGTTTCTTTAAACAAAAAGAATTTTGGTTTTACGGCTTCAATGCGAGTTTGTTGTAACATAATTTCTGAAAGCCAAACATTGTATGCATTTCCAGTATCTCTCCATGGTAAACTTCTTTTGTTTTGACGATACCAATTGACTAATTTGTTCCCTAAGTTCTTATTTATTTGTTCCATGATGATAATTATAGTGGTGTTGTGATTTTATTCCAAATGTTCTATACTTTACTTTGTGATTGCGAGTGTAATTCAATGGTAGAATGTCAGCTTCCCAAGCTGAATACGCGGGTTCTATTCCCGTCACTCGCTCTTTTTATTTTTCTTCGTCATTTAACATTGGAATAATACTTGTTCTACCATAGTCGATTTTTTTTGAAAGATTCTTTTTATAAGAAAGATTTTTATCGTAATTCATTGCGAAAACAGTAGAGAATAAAACATCTAAAATGTAATGCGTTGAGATATTAGATGTATAATTTGCGATTTTTGATGTTATTTTTTCTCTTGTACTTAATGGTAACCAACAAAAACAAGCTTTAGATAAAGCATTATCACCAATCGAAGTTATCGCAATCGTAGGATAACCTTTGATTCTAAGGTTATGTGCCAATTGAATGAGTTCTTGTGTTTCCCCTGAATAAGAAATGAAGATTGAACATACATTTTTATTACTAGATTCAAAATAAAATGTATATTCTTCAGGATTGGAAACGATATTCACATGTTTCCCGATGGATAACATTTTCATTTTGAAGTCATGTGCAACTTCTATAGAAAAAGTGATGCCGAATATATTAATAATTGAGTGTGTTGCGATAGATTGTGTTGCTTTGGAAAGTTGATCTTCTTGAATTAATGATTTGGTATCTAGAATAGATTCGGAAAGAAGGGTAGATATGTTATCTGCAATCTTCATGAAAGAATCTTCTTTATGAAATGGAACATTTGGATCAACATGATGAAAATGTGTGTTGAGATATCGTTGTTCTTCGATGCAAGCAGTTTTTAATTCCTTCCAACCATGATATCCAAGCTTTTGTGCTAAACGAACGGTTGTGGAATTCGAAGTGAAAGTTGTAGAAGAAATATCAGTGATGGATATTTTGCTGATTTCATTCATGTTATTTATCAAATATTCTGCAACTCTTTTTTCATTTGTTGTAAGAGATTTTAAGTAACTTAATTGTTGGATGATTAACATGATTATATTTTATCAATAATTTTAGATATTTTGGAAATAATTTCCTATAAAGTATCAAATAAGCTATGTTTCTTTGGATGTATTTCCAAAATTGCTTGGAAATATGGAAAAAATAGTTGTGGTAATTTAAGATTTTCTTGGGAAAACAGGAGGAATATTTATGTTATCAAAAGATTTTTTATGGGGTGGTGCAGTTGCGGCACATCAAATTGAAGGTGGACTATGTGATGGGAAAGGATTGAGTGTTTCTGATGTTATGACAGGTGGTACAAAAGATACACCAAGAATCATTACAGATAAAGTTGAAGAAGGCAAATATTACCCAAATCATGAAGCAAGTGATTTTTATCATCATTATAAAGAAGATTGTAAATTGATGGGAGAAATGGGATTCAAATGTTTTAGAACTTCTATTGCTTGGACACGTATTTTCCCAAATGGAGATGAAGCAGAACCAAATGAAGCAGGATTGAAATATTATGATGATTTATTTAATGAGTTACATCATTATGGTATTGAACCAGTGATTACGTTATCGCATTTTGAGATGCCTTTATATTTAGCACAACATTATAATGGTTGGTTGAATAGAGATATGATTGATTACTTTGTAAAGTTTGCGAAAGTGTGCTTTGAAAGATATAAGGGAAAAGTAAAATATTGGATGACATTCAATGAAATCAATAATCAAGCAAACTATCACAATGATATCTTTGGTTGGACGAACTCAGGTGTTATTTATTCTAAACAAGATAATCCTGAATTAGCGATGTATCAATGTGCACATAATCAATTCGTTGCAAGTGCGAAAGCAGTTCAATTAGGCCATGAAATTGATCCTGAAAATAAAATTGGTTGTATGATTGCGATGGAACCTGTATATGCTTTAACATCGAATCCTGATGATATTCAATGTGCATTAGAATGTGCACATGAAAGATTCTTCTTTTCAGATGTACAATGTAGAGGCCATTATCCAAACTATGCATTAAAGATGTTTGAAAGAAAAGGATATGACATTGGAATCAAAGAAGGAGATGCTGAAATATTAGAAAAGGGTAAATGCGATTATTTAGGATTCTCTTACTACATGTCAATGACTGTATCAAATGATACAAAGAAAAATATTAAAGATAGTAGTAGTGAAATGAATGAACATTTTGTAATGAATCCATATTTGAAAGCTACAGAATGGGGATGGACAATTGATCCAAAGGGATTAAGAATCATGTTGGAACAATTGGATGAAAGATATGAAATGCCATTGTTTATTGTGGAAAATGGTTTTGGCGCAATCGATCATTTAGAAAATGGAACAGTTCATGATCAAGATAGAATTAATTATTTAAAAGAACATATTCAACAAATGAAACTTGCGGTAGAAGAAGATGGTGTGAAATTAATGGGCTATACACCATGGGGTTGTATTGATGTTGTATCATTTACAACAGGGGAATATCGTAAGAGATATGGTTTTGTTTATGTAGATAAAAATGATGATGGTTCTGGAGATTTTAAGAGATATAAGAAAGATAGCTTTGATTGGTATAAGAAAGTTATCGCATCAAATGGTGAGGAATTAGAATGACACAAACAAAAGATATGACAATAGGAAATCCTTCAAAGTTAATTGTTGGATTTGGGTTACCTTTATTAGTTGGAAATATACTACAACAACTTTATAACATGGTTGATACAATCGTTGTAGGTAGAGGAATTGGCGTAGATGCGTTAGCTGCAGTTGGCGCGACTGGTTCTATTAATTTTTTGGTTCTTGGATTTATTATGGGAATGGCACAAGGCGTATCAATTCTTGCCTCCCAATTCTTTGGATCAAAAGATTATCGTAGATTGCGACAATCTATTACGATGAGTATTTATATTTCTATTGTCGTATGTATTGTTGTGACAGCGATTTCGTTGATTTTCACAAGACCACTTCTCAGTTTGATGGGAACACCAGATAATATTTTAGATGATGCGGTAAGCTATATTCGTATTATCTTTATCTGTATAACGATATCTTATGCATATAATTTCTTTTCGGGAATTTTAAGAGCTGTAGGAGATTCTAGAAATCCAGTCATTGCGATGGTCATTGCGTGTATTGTTAATATCGTATTAGATATTTGGTTTGTCATGGGATTAAAGATTGGGGTAGAAGGAGCTGCATATGCGACTGTAATCGCGCAAGCATTTTCTGCAATCTATTGTTTTATTAGTTATTTAAGAATTGAAGAAACAAAGATTCAAAAAGAAGATTGGAATATGAATTTTCAATTATTAAAAGAATCTTTTGTGATCAGTCTTCCGGTAGCTATTATGAATTCTATTACTGCAGTTGGTGTTATGGTTTTACAAGCTGGTATTAATAAATTTGGTACAGAACATATTGCGGCATATTCTGCTGCGAGTAAGATCATGATGATCTTAGAACAAATTGGAAGTACATTTGGATATGCTTGTTCAACATTTGTTGGACAAAATCTTGGTGCTAAGAAATTAGATCGTATATTAAAAGGTGTCAATCAAATTGCATTGGTTATGGGAATCTTTCATATTTTTCTAGCAATTGTAATGATGTTTGTGACCAAGTGGATCTTAACAATGATGATAGGAAATGATCAAATGAATGTTGTTGATTATGGTGTGCAATATATGAGAATCAATTATATCTTTATATTTGTATTGTCTTTACTATGGATCTATCGTTGTTCATTACAAGCGATGGGAGATACAGTTTTACCGATGGTTTCAGGTATCATGGAATTCTTTTCAAGAATCATTTTCACAATGACATTACCTGGGTTATTAGGATTTGATGGAATTGCATTAGCGGAAGTATCTGCGTGGTGTGCGGCTTGTATCATATTAATTCCTGCATTTTATTACCGACATAATAAAATTAAAAAATCAATGTTGACTTCAAGTGAACTTTAAGTTGTATAACACTCTTAGGAGGATTGTACTATGACAAAGGATGATTTTGATGGTGACATTTATACACCATATTCTGAAAGAAAAGGGAATGAATCTATTGTTTATTTTACACGTGATCTTTCTGGTGAAGGTTTGAAAAAAGCGTATGAAAAGATCAATGAAAATTTAAAGGGTAAAGTCGCAATTAAGTTGCATACAGGAGAAAAGCATGGTCCTAATATTTTGCCTAGACCTTGGGTGAAAGATTTGATTCAAAATGAAATTTCAAATGGAACGATTGTAGAAACGAATACATATTATGAAGGTGATCGTTACACAACTAAACAGCATCTAGAAACTTTGAAAGTAAATGGATGGGATTTCTGTCCAGTGGATATCATGGATGCAGAAGGTGTAACAACTTTACCTGTAAAAGATGGAAAATGGTTAAAAGAAATTCATGTAGGAAGTCATGAAACAAATTATGATTCCATGCTTGTATTAACGCATTTCAAAGGACATACGCAGGGTGGATTTGGAGGATCTAACAAAAACATTGGTATTGGATGTGCGGATGGAAGAATTGGGAAAGCTGAAATTCACACAGAAAAAGGATCTGATGACATGTGGAGTATTCGTGATGATGAATTCATGGAAAGAATCACGGAATCTTCTAAAGGAACAGTAGATTATTTTGGAAAACAGATTGCATTTATCAATGTGATGCGAAATATGTCTGTATCTTGTGATTGTGAAGGCGTTATGGCTGCACCAGTCGTTACACCAAACGTTGGAATTTTAGCTTCTCTAGATATTTGTGCAATTGATCAGGCTTCTGTAGATATGATCTATGCAATGAAAGAAGAAGACCATCATGATTTAGTAGAAAGAATAGAAACTAGACATGGTTTAAGACAATTAAGTTATATGCAAGAAATTGGTATGGGGAATCGAAAATATATTTTGATTGATTTAGATAATAATGAAATCAGAATCGATGCACAAAGAGCAATTGAACATGTTGTTCCATTTGTTCAACCAAAATTAATTAAATAACAAACAAGGAAGCAATATTGCTTCCTTTTAAAAAATCATCATTAATAAATCGAGAATAAATCCAGATGCCAATCCAAAAAACCAAGTGACGAATAAAATCATTAAGTTATCTTTCATGTTTCGATTGACTCTAAACAAGATCATCATGCCACTTCCTGCATTCACAAGTAATCCTGCGCATACTGCAGGGAAAGTAATAACCCCTTCAATATACATCGTTGTTAGAAGGATGGATGATGCACAACTTGGAATCATACCTACTAAGCTAGAAACTAAAACAGATTTATTTGGGTGATTTACAATGAATTGATATAACGTATCTTGTCCAATCCATTCTACGAATCCATTGAATAAGAATGTGATAATAAATAGCCAGATAGCTACTTCTATCGTATGCATAATACTACTGTATAAGATTCCGTGAGAATGATCGTCATGTTCTGCTTCGCAGAATTCTTGTACATTGATTGCACGATGCCTACTCAAAGTATCTAACAAATATCCAGCAATGATACCTACGATTAATTTGATACCAAGAATTGGTAACATTAATGATAAAGGAGCTTGTTTTGAAATCATGATAGACATCATTTCATCAGAACTAGCTAAATATACCGCAACAAGTGTTCCTGCAGATATGACACCAGTCGCATATAGAGAAGAAGCAGCTCCCGCAAAACCACATGATGGTAATAAACCAAATAATGTTCCAGCTAGTGGGTTGATTTTTCTATGCTTTTCAAGGAAATGCTCCATTTTATGACCAGCTTCTTGTTCCATCCACTCAAGAATTAAGTAGATGCAGAACAAAAATGGAACGATCTTTAATACATCTTCAAATGTATCTAATAAAATATCTAAAATTAGTTCCAAATGATTTTGTCCTCCAATCCATCTGTATAAATAACAGTATAATTACCGATTTTCTTTCCTTGTTGATCTTGTGTCTTAGAATTTTCTACGATCCATACTGCATCACAATCGTTTCCGCTTGATTCTGAATATTTCTTTAATAATTCTTTTCCTTCTTCAATTGACATTGTAAATAATGAAGTGGATAAACAATCCGCAACACCAGAATCCTTTGTGATGATAGAAACAGAACGGTAGTTACGAGCAGGATACATCGTGGCAGGATCTACAATATGAGGATAAACATTTCCATCCACAGCTTTGTAGTATCGCTCATAATCTCCACTTGTTACAACACTATCTTCGCTATCTAAAGATAATACAACTAAACCATTCGGATATTTGCCATCTGGATCTCCATCTGGATCAGTGATGCCTACTGTCCAATTAGATTCTTCTTTCTTTCCAATCAATCGGATATTTCTGCCGACATTTAAAATGCCACATGCCATATTTGTATCTTGCATTGTTTGAGCGACAAGTTCTGTTGCATATCCTTTTGCGATGCCACCAACATCTAAAGATACATTTTTATCATTGATATAAACAGTTTTTTTGTCATAGTCAATTTCAACTTTATCCCAACCTTTATGAGAAGCAGCTTCTTTTAATTCTTCTTCTGAAGGTACATCTCCGAGTTCACCATTCTCATTCTTTTCGATGCCTTTTTCTCGATATGTATGCCAAACCTTTAATAAAGAACCAATTGTTATATCAAATTCTCCATTGCTGTAGTCATAGAATTTTTTCGCTTCATCTAATAGATCGATGATTGCTTGATCAACTTCAACAGGTTGAATTCCTGCATTGTCATTGATTGTTTTTAAATTGTTGATTCCATCATAATCATTATAGATATCAAATAGCTGTGTGTATTTTTGTAGTAGCTTTTCACTTGCTTTGAAGTGAGAAACAGATAAATCGTGATTGGTTGAATATTCTTTGAAAGAATAAACAGTATCAAATACTTCTGTTAAAGATGTATTGGAATAGGAATCTGTAACAGAACTTGTTTTAGATGATTCTGTTGTAGTAGAACATCCAGTTAAAATGGATGTAATTAATAGTATTTTTAATAATTTCTTTTTCATAACTGCGCTATTTTATCACGTGAATTCATGAAATCCAAACACTTCAATCTATGTTCAATTATTCATCTATATCAGTTTGAGTTGTAATCGCATACAAATTTGTGAAATTGTTTGTGATAAAGTGTGTACAAATCTTGGATTCTTTGGATAAACAAATAAAAAAATGGTAGAATAGAACTGTTTGTTAGGAGGATAGGACAATATGTCATTGTTTACAGGACCAATGCATTATCACCTAGATGGACATAAGGATTTAACAATTGATAAAGAAGTATTGAAGTCAATTGACCCTGAATATGTTTATATTCCACTTGTAAATGGAAATGCCCCATGCACTCCATGTGTACAAGTTGGTGATGAAGTAAAAGTTGGTACAAAAATTGCAGAAAGAAACGATCGTTTCTATTTGCCTATTTTCTCTCCAGTTTCTGGAAAAGTAATTGGAATTGAGAAATTCATGACATCTGGCATGGTACAGGCAGAACATTTAAAAATCCAGAATGATCATAAAAATACTGCAGAAAGATCTTTTGCGGCATTTGATTATGAAAAAGCTACTTGGGAAGAACTTCTAGAATTCGTAAAGAATGCTGGTATGCTTGGACTTGGTGGCGCAGGTTTCCCTACGTATGTTAAATATTTGAAACCTGAAAATGTAGATCTATTTGCGGTAAATGCTGTTGAGTGTGAACCATATTTGACTGCAGATTACAAAAATATTGAAGAAAATCTAGATCTATTAAAGACTGGTACATTAGCTTTATTTAAACTATCAAAAGCGAAAAAAGGTTGCATTGCAATTAAGGAAGATAAGAAAAAACAAATTGAAGAACTTCGTAAATTATTTGAAGGTACTCCAATTGAAGTTCGTACAGTTCCAAATTTTTATCCAATGGGATGGGAACGTACACTTGTTTATGAATTGACGCATAAAAGATATAACATGCTTCCAATTGAAGCTGGTATGATCTTGAACAATGCTTCTACAGCGATTGCATTAGGAAATGCCATTGATAATGGAATGCCTGTTACACACAAATATGTAACAGTTTCTGGTGATGCTTTAAAGAATCCACAGAATGTTTATGTACCTGTTGGTACAAAAGCTTGTGAAATTATTGAAGCTGTTGGTGGTTACAAAGATGGTGTAGAGAATGTATTGTTGATTGCTGGTGGACCAATGATGGGGAAGACGATTCCAAATGATCAATTTGTAATTGCACCTCAAAATAATGGTTTAACAGTATTAGAAAATAAAGAGAAAGATGAAGTTGCTTGTTTACGTTGTGGCAATTGTACAACAACATGTCCATCTGGTTTGCAACCAGTACGTATTGCAGCAGCTGGTAAAATGAAGGATGAAGCTACATTGAATAAATTACATACAATGGATTGTATTGAATGTGGTTTATGTACTTATATTTGTCCATCTAAGATTGATGTGACTGAAAATGTAAGACGTGCTAAGAATTTTCTTCGTTTACAAGGAGGTAAGAAATAAGTATGAAGTTTACATTTAAGCCTTCTCCAAACTATAGAAATGATTTATCTACAACAAAAATCATGCGTATTCTTACGGTTGCTTTAGCGATTGTAGTTGTTTATTCTGCAATTTGGTATGGCATTGAATTTGGAATGCAATATGCATTAAGAGTTGTATTGATGACAGTATGTGCGGTAGTAGCTGCATTATTAACAGAAGCAATTTATTTTAAAATCATTCAATCAAAGAATATTTTAAAAGATGTTTCTCGTTCTTATGGTTGGATTACAGGTATTATCATTGTTTTGATTACAAAGATTGATGTTAGTTACTATGCAATATTTGTTTCAACAGTGATTGCAATCGTTTTTGGCAAGCTTGTGTTTGGTGGTTTTGGACAAAACATCTTTAATCCTGCAGCATTTGGTGAAGCATTGATCATGAATAGTTTTGGATCTAGTGTTGATGCAAATGTTACAAGTGATGTTTTATCTGGTGCAACACCATTGACATCCATGTCTACACAAGGTTGGGCATCTGGTAAAAGTGTTGTTTCTGAAGTGATTTCTAACTTTGGTGGTGTTGGATCTATGCTAGTAGGTAACTACGCTACTGTTATTGGTGGAAGTTGTGCATTAGTTTTAATTCTTTTATGTGCATTCTTAATCTATAAGAAAGTAATTGATGCAAGACTATCTTTAACATATTTTGTTACAGTATTTGTGATTTCTTTGATTACTGGTTTCGTTCATGGATCTGGTATTGAATTTGCAATATTTAACTTATTGGTTGGTGGTGTATTGTTCTGTGGTGTATTCATGATTACTGACCCAGTTACAACTCCAGTATCCATTCCTGGTAAATATTTATTCGCAATTTGTGCAGGTTGTTTAACATTATTGATTCGTTGGAAGGCATCTTTACCAGATGGTGCATTATTCTCTATCTTATTGATGAATATGTTGACTCCAGCAATTGATAAAGTATGTGATGGTTCACAAATCAAAGATGCAGCAAAATTAAAGAAGAATGTATGCATTATTTCTGCAATCGTAGTTGTGATTACAGTTTTAGTTGGTGCTACATTAAGTACATCTAATGAATCTGCAACAAATATTACAAATGAATCTGCTGTTGTTGAAACAGTAGATATTGCATAAGGAGGGTCATATGGATAAAAATTCAAGTATTTATAAGACTGTTCTTTTAGGTGTTGTTAGTGCATGTGCTGGTTTGTTACTTTCTGCAGTAAATGCAGTAACAGCTCCAGTGATTGCGGCAAACTCATTAAAACAAGTTGAAGCAACATTAGAAAACTTTTTTCCAAATGGAACATTTACAGATGTTACAGATCAATATAAGACAGATGATACAGATTTGATTGATGGCATCTATGAAGCAGATGGAGAAGGATATGTATTTACATTACATAATACAGGTTATTCTTCAGATGGATTTAAATTTGCGATTGCCTTTGACAATGATGGCAACATCGTAGGTTATGAAGGGTTAGAAAATTCTGAAACTGCTGGTAAAGGTGATAAGGCATTTAAAGAAGATTACGTAAATGAAGTTGTAGGTTTAACTTCAATAGATTCAATGCCTTTGATTTCTGGTGCTACAATTACTACAAAAGCAGTTGGTGCGGCAGTAACAGAGGCTGAAACAGTTTATAACCAAATCGTAGGTATTGCTTTTGATGCAGATGCTGCTAAGGAAAGTGCAGAAAATGCACAACCTAAGAGTGATGCAGAGTGTACAGATAATGGTGATGGAACTTATGCATGTAAAGCATCTGGATTCAATGAATTATCTGCAACAATTGAAATCAAAGATGGAAAAGTTGCTTCGGTAAAAGATTTAACTGGTGATGAAGGTGATGGTGTTGGAGATGAATGGTTCTCTGATCCAAGTGAATTAGAAGGTGTATCTTCTGCAGATGAAATTGATGCAATTTCTGGTGCAACATTAACTTCTAATGGTGTTAAGAACATGATCCAGGCTGCATTAGATATGGCAAATGGTGAAACTTCTTCCACAACTTCTACAAAGTCAGAAAAGACAGCAGAAGAATCAGATGATTCTGTTTGTACAGAAGAATCGGATGGTGTATTTGCATGTAAGGAAAAAGGCTTTGCGGGTGAATTAACTGCTACGATTACAGTAAAAGATGGAAAAGTTACTTCTGTAAAAGATTTAAAGGGTGATGATAATGGAGATGGCATTGGAGATGATTGGTTCAAAGATGCTTCTAGCTTAGAAGGCGTATCTTCATCTGATGAAGTAGATGATCTTACAGGTGCAACATATACTACGAAGGCTGTAAAAACGATGATCGACGCTGCATTAGCAGCTAGTAAGTAAGGAGGAGAAAAAATGAGTGAAAATAAAACAAAAAAACGTGGCTTCTTCTCTAAGATGATTACAGATAATCCAGTATTTGGTTTATATCTTGGTATCTGTTCCACATTGGCTATTTCTACATCTTTAAATAACGCATTAGGTATGGGGGCAGGTGTAATCTTTGTATTAGTATTGAGTAATGTTGTTGTTAGCTTGATTGCTCCAATTACACCAGATGATATTCATATTCCTGTATATATTGTTGTTATTGCGACATTAGTAACGATTTTACAAATGTTCTTAAATGCATATGCTGTTGATCTTTATACAGCTTTAGGTGCATTCTTATCATTGATCGTTGTTAATTGTATTATTCTTGGACGTGCAGAAGCATTTGCTTGTAGTCACAACGTAAAAGAATCTGCAATGGATGGATTAATGATGGGTATTTCTTATACATTATCCTTAGTTGTAATGTCTTTGATTAGACAAATCTTAGGAACAGGGGTATTAGAACTTACAAATCCATTTGCATCTAGTGCTGTGATTTTCTCAATTCGTTTGATTCCAGAACAGTTTACAATTCCAATGTTTACTGGTGAAACTGGTGCATTCTTCACGTTTGCGGTATTAGCTGCTTTAGTAGCATTGTATAAAAACAAATTAGCTGAAGAAGAAGCTGCAGCTGCAAAAGCAGCAAAGATTGCTGCGGCAAAAGAAAAAGCTGCACAATTAGCAAAAGCAAAAGCCGAAGCAAATAAGGAGGCTGCATAATGTTGAATATTCTATCTTTATTTATTTCCGCAATGTTAATCAATAACATTGTATTAACGAAATTCTTAGGTATGTGTCCATTCATGGGCGTCTCTACTCGATTAGATTCTGCGATTGGAATGGGTGCTGCAGTTATCTTCGTTATTTTTGGAGCTTCTGTTTTATCTTATTTCTTATATTATTATGTTTTAGTACCATTAGGACTAGAATATATGGAATTAATTACATTTATTCTATTGATTGCTGCATTCGTTCAGTTTGTAGAATTATTTGTGAAAAAATATTCTCCAGCTTTATATAAGCAATTAGGTATTTATTTACCTTTGATTACAACAAACTGTACAGTTCTTTATGTTGCACAAGATAACATTACACAAGGTTATGATTTGATTAACACAATGATCAACTCTATCGCAACACCAGCTGGATTTATGTTAATGCTTGTAATCTTTGCGACAATTAGAGAAAGATTGAATCAGAATAAGATTCCTAAGCCATTCCAAGGAAATCCAATTGCGTTTGTTGTTGCTGGTATCATGGCAATAGCTTTCTCTGCATTAGCTGGATTGGTATAAGATGCTTAAAGTGATCGTTGCGGTAGGACTAGCAGCAGGATTGTTCTTGTTGAATGTTGTTCTACTACGATTGAATAGAAAGACACCCGTACCAGAAGGATGTGAAAATTTAACTCCTGATTGTAATGCATGTGGGTTAAAAGATTGTCCTACACGTGGTGTATATGAAAAAAAGAAAGAGGAAGAAAATGGCAATTGTTAAAGCATTGGTATTGATGCTTGTTCTAGGTGCAGTATTAGGTGCTGTACTTGGATTTGCATCCAAAAAATTCTATGTTGAACCAGATACAAGAGTTGATGATGTATTAGCGTTACTTCCTGGTTATAATTGTGGTGGTTGTGGTAACCCTGGTTGTTCTGCAATGGCTGAGAAATTGGTGAATGGAGAATCTACACCAGAACAATGTAAACCATGTAAACCTGAAGCACGTGAAGAAATCAAAAAATATCTTGCAGAACACGTTCAAGCTTAAAATGAAAACTATGGCAGAAATGTCATAGTTTTTTTTGGATTTTTGAAAAATTGTGTGAATACTATTATAGGTGAAGAATATGACAAAGAAGATACTTTTGAAATTAATACTATGTGGTTTATGTTTTGTCTTGATTATTTGTGTGATTATTTTAAGCGTAAATATAAAAGTGAATGAAAAGATGAATTTCACAACTACTTACATTGCCAAATATGATATAGCTCCTAGAACATGTATTACAGAAGATGATATTCAAATGGTGTCTGTCCCAAATAGTTATTTAACAGCATACGTTATAAATTCCAAGAAAGATATTATTGGAAAATATACAGATATTCAAGGAAAAATACCTGCGGGTTCGTTGTTTTATGAATCAATGCTGTATGATGCAAGTGAATTACCAGATCTTCCAAGTACATTATTAAAAGAAGGACAAGCAATTTTCACATTACAAATAGATAGTGCAATTTTATCTACTGTAGTCTCTTCACAAAGAGTGGATCTTATCGCAACAATAGAAGAACAGGGAATCAAAGATGTTGTGATAGAACATTGTAGAATTTTACAAATTGAAGATATTAATGGAATGGATGTGAATCAACAAGATAGTATAGGTATTCCTTATTATGTGTTATTAGCAGTGGATGAAAATGATATTTTGATGTTAGAGAAAATCAAAGAAATAGCTACTTTGACACTAGTTGTATCAAATGAAACCTATCAAGAAACAGAAGGTATCAAAAAAGAGAATTCAGAAATTATAACTTATCTGAATTCTCAGTGATTTATTCTTCTGTGTTTGGAAGTGTCTTTTTAAAGAAGAAGTAATAAATAATATTAATAATAATACCAAATACAGTTGCACTTGGCGCAGCTAGACCAATATAAGTCAAAGAAGCATTTGGTTGAATAGACATGATATATGCCATTGGTAAACGGACAATAAATGTTTGTGCTAGACCTTGTGCCATGACCCAAAACGTTTTGGAATGTCCATTGTAGTATCCCATAAAGGAAAATAAGATTGCGGTAACTACAGCTTCTGGAGCAAATCCTTTTAAATATTCAAAGGATTTTTGGATAACTTCAGGATCACTTGTAAAGCACATGGATATCTTATCGCCAAAGAATATGACACCAAGGAACACAAAGATTCCAATAAATCCACCTATTTCCATACCAGTTATCATACTCTTAAATGCACGTTTTTCTTTTTTCGCACCAACATTTTGTGATACAAAGGAAGCCATAGATTGCATTAATGCACTTGGAATTAACATCACAAAACTTTGTAATTTACTAGCAACACCATATCCACTAGATGCAGCTAATCCTAATCGATTTACAAATGCACATAAAGCTAAGAAACTCATTTGTGTTAATAATTCCTGTAAAGCAATTGGTGCACCAATTTTAACGATGTTTTGAACTTCCTCATTGAAATGAATGTCTGATTTCTTTAAATGAAAAGGTAAATTCTGTTTGGACATGATCCAAAATGACAAGACGACACTAACACCTTGTGCCGCAACAGTAGCGATAGCAGCACCAGCAACATTCATATGAAATCCTGCTACTAAAACTAAGTCGCCAACAATGTTCACAATGCATGCAATCAATACAAATAGTAGTGGAGATTTTGAATCACCAAGACCTCTGAATACTGCAGAAATCGTATTGTAAGCTGTAATTAATAAAAATCCACCGCCGCAGATTCGAACATATTGAACAGTTAAATCTAATGCTTCTTCAGGTGCTTGCATAAGAATCGCTAAAGGTCTAGCGAATACCATTAACGCAATCGTACAAATGATCGCAATTGTAGAAAATAAGGCAATCGTAGCACCAATTAAGTTTCCTAATTTATCTTTTCTATCCATTCCGATATAACGAGAGATTAAAACAGTTACAGCCATCGCAAGTCCAGATACTACAAAGGTCGCAAAGTTCATGATATTGGAACCTGTAGAAATACCTGATAATCCAGATGTTGTTCCAAATTGTCCAACAACCATTAAGTCTACAGCACCATACATTGCTTGTAAGATGAGTGATCCTAAAATAGGAATCATAAATAAAATCATTTTTTTGAAAATAGAACCAGTTGTAAAATCATTATTCATTTCTTCTCCTCCATACTAATTGGGTCATTCATTAAATCATCATATATTTCATCAATTGTAGAAATCATCAAATGAATTTGATCCATATTATATTTACTTAATCTTTTAGATAATTTCTTATAATATTTTTCTACGTATTGTTGATATAACTTAAGTCCTAATTCTGTTAAAGAAACATAAACAACTCTTTTATCAGAAGAACTAATAGTTTTTGTAATATATCCAAGTTCTTCCATATGTGATAAGGAACGTGTAATACTTGGCGTTGTTTGATGTAAGGCTTTCGATAAATCACTAACTCGAACATCACCTTCTTTAGATAGTTGATAAATATAATCAATTAGTTTCAAATAAGAAGGTAATAATTCTTTTGGAAGCTGTGGTCGACTGTTTGCCAGCTTCTCAGCTTTTTCTAAAGCATCGATTACTTTTTTTGCTTGTTTTTCATTCATTTTCATTACCTAAAATAATTATCAAAGATAATTAACATTGATAATTATAAAACGTTACTTTTGAAAGTAAAGAAATATTTAAAGAACAAAATAAAAAGATAAACTTCATATTTGAAATTCACCTTTCAATTCATTGATTTGGTCATATGGATAGCAATCTGCAATTCCTTCTTTATCTTCTAAATATTTGACGATTTGTTTAGCTAGAATAGTCCCTTTGGAACTATGCTCCTTAAATTTTCCATCTTCTTGCTCAGCATCTTTTAATGTTCTAACGAACCATATTTGATCATATATTTCCAACTGGTATATTATTTTTCTTAAACCTAAAGAATAAAAAATTTCGTTATCTTCCGTTGGAATTCCAAGTGCAGTATAAAGTAAATGAAGTTGATACATAATTGTTTCTTCATTTAAGTCCATTGGAACATAGATTCTAACATTATCGTCCGGAAGTATACCACCATTTGATTCTGTTATTCCTTCAATCGCTTTAGCCGTATTATTACCAGTTTGATATGGTATTTCTCCAGCAATGAATAAATCATTAACATAAAGAACGTGTTCTGGAATTGGTTTAATATCAATTTTGTGATGCATAAATTTTCTCCCTTTCATTTCTATTACCTATTTTATATAGATGTAAGAGAAAAGAAAAGTAAATCATTAAAATGAAATTTGGGTACCACGTAATAAAAAACCGCATATTTATGCGGTTTTCATACATATGGGGCGACTAATGGGACTCGAACCCATGAGTGCTGGAGCCACAATCCAGTGTGTTAACCAACTTCACCATAGCCGCCACAGTGCTCAAATATTATTACATAATTTGTATACTAATTGCAATAGGAAAATAAAAAAACTATAATTTTGATTAAAAATTGGAGGTGCAAACTATGTCATTTGAAAGTGCGAAGGAATCTTTAGAGAAGAAAGGTTATGCAAATCAGATTATTTTGCCTGAAGTGAAAAGTGGAACAGTAGAAGAAGCCGCAAATGCTTTAGGTGTAAAACCAGAAAGTATCGCAAAAACATTATCTTTGTTGATTCATGATGAAGTGATATTAATTGTTACAGAAGGAACAGCGAAAATTGATAATCATAAATATAAACAAACATTTCATATCAAAGCGAAGATGATTCCTTATGATGATGTAGAAAGACTTGTTGGTCACGCTCCTGGTGGTGTTTGTCCTTTTGGTATCAATAATGGAATTAAAGTATATTTGGATGAAAGTTTAAAGAAATTTGATACTGTTTATCCTGCTTGTGGAAATGATCAAAGTGCAGTAAAAATGACTTTGGAACAATTAGAAGATGCCTCTAATTTTATTGGTTGGGTAGATGTATGCAAAGAATGAACTTTCAAATTGCAGGAAAAAATAGACTCGTTATTGTTACAAGAAAGAAGATGAAAAATCTTGTTTTGAGAGTTGATAAATTTGGTAATTTAAAAGTGAATTGTCCATATCATATTACAGATAAACAAATACAAGATTTTTTGTGTGAAAAAGAAAATTGGATATTGAAAACAGAACAAATACAAATGGAAAGATCGAATAAGATTCAAACAGGTAAAAATGGAAAAACTGTTACTTGGCTTGGAAAGGAATATCCTGTTAATTTTAAAGAAAGCACCCATTTTTTTATATCATTTACAGATGATAATAAAGTTATATTAGGGGTTAAAGAACTTTCTGAACTAGGAATTGAAGAAGCATTTTATCAAGTTGCCGCAAAAGAAGTTTATAAATTGGTAATGGAAAAAAGAGATGCTTTAGATGAAAAGATCTGTAGGGAAAATGATTTACCATTTCCTAAGATTACGATTAAATATATGACGAGTCGATGGGGATCTTGTTCACCTAGTAAAAATCATATTTCAATTTCTATGAAATTGATTCATTATCCAATTGAATGTTTGGAATATGTTTTATTACATGAATATGCACATCTTTTAGTTCCAAATCATTCCAAATCATTTTATGATGTAATTAAACAATACATGCCTGAGTATAAAAAATATAGTGATTATTTGAAGGAGTGAGTATGGAAGAATCAATTATGGATCTAGGAGATAACTTTTTTGATGGAGGTCTTATTTATTTCGTTATTCGTAGTGCTTTGATTTTTTTAGTGGCATATGGAATAGGAAAATGTCTTATTAAAGTTGTCAAAGATTTTGAAAAGAAAGATGAAGCCAAAAGAGTGACGTTGCGATTTGCTGGAAAGGTAATTCACGCAATTATTTATGGCATTGCGCTATTTGCGATATTAAGTGGAATTAAACCTTTATCAGGATTAGGTACAGCTCTATTAGGTGCAACATCTATCATTTCTGTTGTTATAGGTTTAGCTGCACAAGAATCTTTTGGTAACTTCATTGCTGGTTTTTTTCTAGCGTTATATCGACCATTTAATGTGGGTGACATTATTTATGTGACAGATAAAGATATATTAGGAAAAGTCATTGGGATTACATTTCGACATACAGTGATACAAACCTTTGAAAATGCACAAGTTATCATTCCAAATAGTACAATGAATAGTGCAGTTGTTGAAAATAGAGGATATGGTCAAGATAGTTATATGAAATTGATGAAATTCTACGTTGGATATGATACAAATATTGATTTGATGAAACGTCTAATTTTTGATGCATGTTTATCCACAAAAAATGTGATTGATATTCGGACAGATATGAGTAAAGAACCATTTGATATAAGAATTGATGATTTTGGTGAAAATGGTATTTATGTTGCATTTCCATTAACAGTTACAAGTTTTGAAACGTATTTTGTTGCGGCAAGTGAAGTAAGAATCAAGCTATTAAAAGCATTCAAAGAAAATCATATTGAAATACCATTTAATAAAATTGAAGTTATACAAAAATAAGGTCTTTGAAAATAAACAAAGACTTTTTTCATAAATAAATAAAAAACGCTAAAAAAAGTAACCGCTTTCACTTGAACTTCTATTTGCTTCTAGTAAAATCCCATCTTTAACAGTTGTAAAAAACAAAAAGTCTGGAATCTAGCTTGTTTAAGCTGAATTTCAGACTTTTATCTTTGGAATTATTGTTGTATGGATTGTTGATTCCTATAATTTTTTTGAAATTTTGTTTAATGTCTTTGGTAGATAGTGCTTTTTGTTTATTTGTAGTGAATGTATTTGTTCTAATGCATCTAATACATCTGAGCCTGTATAACATGCTTTGAAGTAAATTCCTTCACAATCCATAACGTTCATGTTCTTCAATGTTGTAATAATTTGATTTGTTGTGAAATGTGTTCCGTTTCTATCCAGTCTTACTTCTAATAATCTGTAAAGTAGTAGTGCTGTATAACAAATTAGAAAGTGTGCTCGTATTCTTTCTTCCTTCCAATGGTATACAGGTCTAGATGAGAAATTTGTTTTTAATACTCTGAAACAATCTTCTATCTTGTATCTCTGTGATTGAATAGCTAATATTTCAGATTCTTTCATATCAAATATATTCGTAGCTACTGCGTAGAATCCATCGTACTTTTCTTCTTCTTGAATTCTTTCTAAATCTAGATAGTAATCTTTTTTATCTTTCTTGATATCAGATTTGATGAATCTAGTTACATCATTTGGACCTTTCTTGTATGTTTCTGGATCAATGTGCTTTAGAAAGTTCTTAGCTCTTTCTATTTGTCTGTTTCTTACTTTCTTTTGATATTCTGCCATCTTTCGATTGTATGTGATGATGATTCTTTGTTTGAGAGTTCCTTTACTTTTAACAGTTCTAGTTTTTCCGTTTTTAAGCTGCTTTGTTTCTGTAAGACCTAGATCAACTAGATTATCAACTTCTATGGATTTGTAGATATATCCATCATAGTATTTTCTGTTGTTTGTTTCTGTTTTATCAAATGTCTTCATGAATTCTAAAGAACATTTCTTTCCTGTACCAGAATATCTATAATCGCAATCATTGAATACTGCTTGTTTAATGACGTTGTTAAGTTTCTTGATTGATTGCGTTACAACGAACTTACGTCCACCCATATCATTGAAGATTCTTGTGTTCGTATAACCCAGTCCTGCATCAGAACAATAGATGATATCTTTGTTTTTAAACATCTTTAACATCTTTTGTTCAGCAGGAACAGCACATAATGATTCATTGTCACTGCCAGGATTGATACACATGCTTAGTGGGATACCATCACCATCCATAAACAGTCCCATTTGAACGATAGGATTTGGCCTGTGCTCTTTTGATACACCATATTTCAATAATCCTTTGATGAGTTCGCCTGTTACGTCATCGTAAGTATCTTCATCCTCTTCTTCTTTTTCGAAATAGAAGTTTGTACAATCGAAATAACAGATGCTTGTATTTCTTTTGATGACATTGTTACTTGAATCAAATAGATAGGCAAGATATTCATCATAGTTTTCTTCAAGGATATCCATGTATTTAGAGATAGCTTGATAAGGAAAATCAAAGTCGCCATAGAGTGAAGAAAGCTTTGAATGAGAATATAACTTGCTTCCTGGATCAATCGTACGAAGTACGGAAAGAGCCATATTGATCTGATTAGGATCAAATGTGATTTTCTTTCCTTTACATACTTTGTCAAAGAAATCAGATAGCTTTAATTCGGAATAGATCTGTTTCAATTCAAAATAGCCAATATTCTTTGCGAGAGATTCAGAAATAATATTACCCTTGTGGATTACTTTTTCATCGAAATTAACTGTAATATTAATATCTACTTTTTCTTCTTTTATCTTTTTGTTATATTCAGCTACTTTTTGTTTAGCGTATTCAAGAGGATCATCAGTAATAGCTTTCAGTTCAGAATGTTTTCCAATGCGAACAATATTTTTAGTAGTAACTTTCTTACCGTTGCGAATACCAACTTGAATAAAGTAAGTAGGGTCATGAGATTTACGGTCGTAGTTCAGCTTCATAAAATAGGCTCCTTTTGAATATTATATCACAGAATACAACGCCGTACAACATCCATACAACAA
>CAVJMM010000018.1:0-37462 GCA_963650865.1 Eubacterium sp. AM49-13BH
TAGGAATCCAAGAAAAACAATACCAAGAATACTGTAAAAAAATAGAGGATCAGATGAACAAAATCTAATCCTTTTTCAATAGATGTATAAAATTCACGAGAAGTTGAAGATGACTTTTTCAATTACGTCTGCATTTGAAAGCGAAGATAGATGGACTTGATGTCCTTTTTGGCCACCTCTTGGCAATGAACTTTTCTTTCTAGAATTAATAGATTTTCTTTCTTTCGGAATTGTATGTGATAGGACATCGCTAGAAGATGGATTGTTGGAGTTTGTTGAATTGACTCCTTGAAGCTTATTGATAATTTTTTTCTGCCTTTCTATTTCTTTTTTGTTTTTATCTGCTTCAATGCGCATTTTTCTAATTTCAACAATATTTGCGTCATTTTCTTTTTTGATTTCTTCAATCTCTTTCTGTAATTGACGAAGCATTTCTTCAAAATCATTAACCTTGTCATCTGCTTCTTTCTTTTTCATCTGAAGAGTTTTGTTTATACTTTTCAAATCAGAGATTTTAAGATTCGCATTTATTACACGGTGATTCAAAGTTTGAATTTTAGAATCTTTTGTTTTGATTGTATCTGATAAGGATTGATTTTGTCCCTTGAGATTCTGAACAATTTCAACCAACTTTTGATCAAAGTATTCTTTGTGAGATAGAATTGCTTCCAATGTTCTTTTATCGTTGTATTTCATACAACAATGATACACCATGATTCCTGGAAGAAATTGTGGAAAACTTTTAGAAGAAAGATTTCTAAAATTCTAATAGTAGAAAGAATTAAACTGATATACGCAAAGATAGAAGCAGCTAAATGAAACAACTATAAATAATATGAATCAAAAGCAGTCAGAAAAAAGCGTAGGGTTAAACGCGTTTAAACGAGCTTTAATCACTATGCATTTTCTGAATAATTTATTTATTTTGTGGATAACTCCTATTGACAAGTTTTTGTTTTATTGATTTTTCGGTGAATAGTAACAAATATTTCAAGAATGTTAATAAAATGTAAGTTTTAAGTTTCAAAATAATATATTTTGTTATAAACTAATCATGCAAATAAGAGCATGTCATTTAAGGCATGAAACAGGAGAGGAAAGAAATGGTTAAGGAAACTGTAGTTTTTGCATTAACATCTAGCACTGATTTAGCAGCATCTATCTGTAAGAAGTTGAATCTTCCACTAGGAAAGATCAAAGTAGAACACTTCGCAGATGGAGAAATTCTCGTTGAACCACAAGAATCTATTCGTGGAAGATCCGTATTCATTGTGCAATCCACTTGCACACCTGTTACAGAACATTTGATGGAAGTATTGATCTGTATTGATGCTTGTAAGAGAGCTTCTGCAGGAGAAATCAATGTCATTATGCCTTATTATGGTTATGCACGTCAGGACAGAAAAGCTGCTCCTCGTCAACCTATTACATCTAAGTTAGTAGCTAATTTATTAACAGTTGCTGGTGCAAATAGAGTTATTACATTTGATTTGCATGCATCACAAATTCAAGGATATTTTGATATCCCAATTGATGATTTAACAGCTGTTCCAATGATTGGACGTTATTTCGTTGAAAAGAATTTCCCTAAGGATTCTGTATGTGTTGTATCACCAGATCATGGTGGAGTTGTTCGTGCAAGAAGATTGGCTGATATCTTAGATGCACCTATCGCTATCATTGATAAGAGAAGACCAAAGCCAAACATGGTAGAAGCACAAAATGTCATTGGTGATGTAAAAGATAAGATTTGTATCGTAGTAGATGATATTTGCGATACAGCTGGAACATTATGTGCTGGTTGTCAAATCTTAAAAGATCATGGTGCAAAAGAAGTATATGTTGGTATTACACATGGTATCTTCTCTAGAGATGCAGTGGATAAGATCGAAAACTCAGTTATTAAGGAATTAGTCATTTCAGATACAATTCCATTTGGTGCAGAAAAAGCAGCAAAGACAAACAAAGTAACAGTATTATCAGTTGCTGACATGTTAGCAAATACAATTGATGCAATTGAAAATCATACACCAGTATCTCATGTGTATGATGATTACAAAAAAGAAGAAGCTGAATAAACAAACGAAGGATCCGAAAGGATCCTTTAATATGCCATTAACTTTGGAATGAAACAGTTCTACTTTGGTAGATTGGAGCATAATAACTTGAAGAATTGGTTGCAGTGATACTTAATGGAATTTTTACATTTGTTCCCCATGATCCATTGATCGTGTATGATGAGGTTGAGGTGGCTTGGTTATAAAAATCTCCATTAATAATATATTCAATCTGATAAGGACTTCTTAACCAGCTTTCCAAATTTCCTTGAAATATCTTTGAAGTTCCATTGTAGATTCGATATAACTGAACCGAATAAATTGATGTGATTCCCCAATATCCACCAGATTCTGAAGTTGTAACATAATAGTGTATGGCTGGTTTGTAACCACTATTCACATACAAGTCTACTTTTAATACCCTATATGAGGAAGACCTCGCAGAAGCTACAGCGATTTTTGATCTTCCTTTTGTTAATTCTGTATATGCCTCTATTATAGAAATATTGTTATTTTTAGAGTAGGCAGATATCATTTCTTCATATGTCATAGGCTCACTGTTTGAAACTTCTGGAGTCTCTTCGAGTGGTAGTTCATTTCTTTTTGTGTATATTGAAATCGTTGTTATTACAAAAATACATGCAATGGTTAAAACAATGCTAAGTATTTTTTTTATCTTGATACCCTTTCTTAAATATAAACATTAGTAAATTACTGAGTCCATAGAGTGCTAACAAAATTCCAACGATACGAATAGATGGAATTAATTCAGTATATCTTAGACCACAGAATCTACTTTGATAGATTGCTTCTGTATCTCCCCATATAATCTGTATCATGAAATCAGGAATATAAGGAGAAAGAAATACGATTGTTAAACCAACAACGAAAATAATTTTATATTTTTTCATATACGCACCTCAATCAAAAATTTCGACATCAATTTGATTGTTTGGTGTATCGCCGTTTTTGTACCTCAAAGGATTATACGTCAACATAATATTTTTCTTCTTTCTTAACCAAAGAATAATGGATAAATCTCAAAAAATACAGGCTTTTTTTAGAACTAAATTTGATAAAATTATTTTGTTAGACCTAAATATCTTCTTTCTTTTCCTTTTATATCTTTGCTTTGGAAAATAAATGTATATAAAAATGTGGATTTTAGTGAATTTATAGGATTTCTATAGATTCACTTTTTGAATTCTAGATTTGCATAGATCTTTTTCATTCTTGTATCTGGATAATGTTTATCAATGTAAGTTTCAAAGATATTAGAAGCTTCTTTACCTTGTGTTCTTTCGTACCACCGATATACAGTAGAACCAGACATGAATGAATTGAAAATCATAAACACAAACAATAAAGAAGTTAAAGTTTTTCCAATTTTGTTTGGAATTTTTAAGATCCAAGTTGCCATAATAGGATAAATTGTTTTAATCCACAGAACACCTAAAATACCCCAGAAGATAGAATACTCTAAGCAAATTCTTCCATTTAAGTTATATGGCATAGAACTATAATCCCAAGATGTAGAACCAAATGCGAGTTCTTGGAAGAAACTACATAAGTATTCCACAATAGATCCACTAATAAATCCACCAAAGAATGAATAGATACCACTTCTATTTCTGTATTTGTATAAACTGTATGTTAATACAAGTGCACCAAAACCATAGACTAAGTTGAACGGACCATAAATCAATCCAACTCTAGACTCATAGTGTCCTCTTGTAATTAAACACCAAAGCGTTTCAATGACAACTCCACCAAAACACCCAATAAAAAACACCCAAAATAATTTGTTGAATGTCACACCAGCTGCGAAATGATGTGTAATCTTTTCTTCATAATCAATTTCAGCATTTGTTGGTTTGACAGGTGCAATTCTGAATCTTTTCTTACTTTTACGTTCATGCTTTTCAGCTTCTTTGATGCGTGTTCTAATTTCATCAGATTGATCATGCGTTTTCTTAGAAAGTCTGGCAAATGTTTCAGAAGCAGTATCTAATATATCCGCTTCTTCTAACATCGCATTCTTTAACTTTGGCATGTTTGAAATACCTTCATCAGTCCCTTTAGCCAAAGCATCGTATTGAGAACGTAGTGTAGCGTTTGTGATTTCTTCTAGATCCTTCAAGTCGTTACTTGTTTTGGTATAACGATATTTCCATTTCTCATTAATATCATTTGTTTTGATTTTCTTTTTAAACATGAAAAGATTATAACTTTTTTTGAGACAAAGTAAAAAGAGACTTTCGTCTCTTTTGCGTCATTCGCACATTAATTCGATATGAATTAGAGTTTTACGACGTTGGAAGCTTGTGGTCCACGATCACTTTCAGTGACATCAAATTCTACACTTGCACCTTCATCGAGTGTTTTGTAGCCATCTGATTGGATAGCAGAAAAATGAACGAATACATCCTTTCCATCTTCTGTAGTAATGAATCCATAGCCTTTTTCAGCGTTGAACCATTTAACTTTTCCTGTTGCCATTTTTTGTCTCCGTTTCTACATATCCCAATAACTAATTGTAAAGTGAATTAAAACTAGGTACCTGTATGTACTTTTAATGATAGCTAGTTTTACATTAAAAATCAAGAAATTTCATGTTAAATAGAAGGTTTGGAAACAAATGAAATTGACAATGAAAGCGGTTGTAATTACAATGCAAATAGAAAGGCAATCTTATGAAATATAGAGTGCTATTAATTGCTGCAATATTTGTCTCAAGTGCTTGTGATATTGAGGGTGGCTCATGTCAATATTTGGAATATTTGAAAAGGTATTCTTATGTCAAATAATTCATTACAAATCAAAAACTTATGTAAGAATTATGGTAAGATCAAAGCTTTAGATCATATCAATCTTTCGTTGTTTAATGGTGTTTATGGGTTGTTAGGACATAATGGTGCGGGTAAATCGACATTATTAAATATTTTGACTTGTACGCTTCGGTATGATGAAGGAAGTATTCTATATAATGGAACAGATATTTTAAAACTTGGAAAAGAATATCGTGATGTGCTTGGGTTTATGCCACAAGCCCAACAATTATATGTTGATTTAACAGTGGAAGATTTTTTGTATTATATGGCTTCTTTAAAAAAGATTGATCATTCAAAAGAAGTGATTCATTCTCTACTGAAGAAAGTGAATATGTACCAATATCGTAAAAGAAGTTTAAAAGGCCTTTCTGGCGGAATGCGCCAAAGAGTGATGATTGCGCAAGCTTTGTTGAATGATCCAAAGATCTTATTATTAGATGAACCAACTGCTGGTTTAGATCCAGTGGAAAGAAAGAACCTAAGAAATATTATTGCGAATATTGCGGAAGATAGAATCATCTTATTAGCTACCCATGTTATATCGGATGTGGAATTTATTGCTTCAGAAATTATTATGATGAAGAATGGAAAGGTATTAACATGTAGTGGTCAAAAAGAATTGATGCAGAAAACAAAAGTGTATGAGTCAAACTTAGATATGGAACAATTGTTAGATAGAAATCCTAATTTAAAAGTTGTGAATCAAACTTATGTGAATAACGAAATTCATACACGTTTTATTTCAGATATTCCGATTGGCAATATTGTGAGTACAACATTAGATGATGTATATCTAGATTGGTTGGAGTAATATGTTGTGCACAGAATTAAAAAGATTATTCAAACATAAAACATTCCTATTATTGATAGGAATCTTTATGTTGTTATCTGTGATACAAAGTTTTGTGATATTGAATCAAGAAGATGTTAAACAATTCAATCAAGATCTATTAACAATCAATGAAGTGGATTTCTCCCAATATGAGAATGCTTGGCAACAAGCAGAGTATCTAGGCTATTCAGAAGAAGGCGCGATAAGAGCGAGTTTCCAACAAACCTATATTACAAATATCAATGAACAAATAGAGAATATACAAAGTAAATTGAATTCTGTTTTGTTTTCTTCTGAAGAAAATCAAACGAAATTGAATTACCAATTAAAAATGTATGAATCTTTAAAAGAACAGGTTCCTCATCTAATGAATGATATCGTATTTTCTACTACGATTAGCTCTGTGCGTTATTGGAATTTCTTTTATCTTTTCATTGGGTTTTTTATCATTTATCTTTTGATCCAACAAGATATAGATAGTTCTTTATTACCATTATATGGAAGTACTGCTACTTCTATGAAATCTATGATTCTAACAAAACTATTTATATTGGTGATGGGATTACTATTTCTATTCTTATTTCAAACAAGCGTAAATATGGTGACTTTCTATCTTTCTGGTATTGATTTAACTGCACCAATTCAACATCTTTATGGATATGAAATTACATCATTTACACTTCCAATTTGGAAATATTATCTTTTCTTAACAGGAATGATGTTCTTGGATGTTGTAGGAATCCTTCTCTTATTTGTTTGTGTTTATTGTTTCTTACAAAATACATCGATAGCGTTTCTATCACTCATTGTATTTATGATTGTTGAATTATTAGCATATAACTATATTTCTATTGCGTCATCATTCAAGATACTCAAAGTAATCAATCTTTGGACAGTACTTGTCAATACACGATTAACAGATGAGTTGATCTTTATCAGTGGAAATGTATTTCCACAATTCTATGGATTATTCATTCTGTTAGGAATTATAACGTTGTTTCTACTTGTCTTGGGCACAAATAGTTATCAAAAGTTATCACATAAAAAAACACAAAGTTTTAGAAAATTAACAATTAGAAGGAAACATGTATCTGTATATCAATGGAAAGAAATATTGATACATTCAAAAGGATTACTGATTATTTTAGGAATATTGATTTATTGTGCTGTAAATGTATCGAATTATACAGTTATTAAAAGTGCATCAGAATCTAGTTATGAATCTTTTGTACAACAATATTATGGTGAAATCGATGATACATTGATACAAAAAATCAAAGAAGATAAACTACAAATAATAAATGCAAGTAATCAATCGGATGCATATATGCAAAGAATTATAAATGGAGAAGAATTGAGTGAAGAAGAATCACAAGAATTCATACAATTAGAAACATTACGAAGTCATAAAGATGATATTCAAAGAATCGAAGATGAAGTGAATGCGTTGAAGGAATCAGGAGCACAGTATTATAGTGATAATAGTGCTTTAGAATTATTAGTGGATAAGAAGAATGAAACGGGTTCATTGTTGAAATGGTTATTAATATTTATACCAGTAATCATTATTATCTTTTCTACAATGTGTCCTTTCTATCAAACAAACACTGCGAATTTATTTTTTAGTACAAGTATTGGAGAAAAGAAATATTTATGGAAACAATGGATGCACTTCTTTGTGATTGGGGTTGTATTGATGATTATTGTATATGGAAGTCATTTCTATAAGATTACATCGAATTATCCTTATACCATAGTCAATATGTCAGTCAATCAAGCTCTAGGTGTATATTCTACAATTCATTTGGTGACATGGTTTCTATTGTTTTGTTTGAATCAATTGATTGTATTATCGATTGTGATATCTGGATCAATGTTTTTAGCTAGAAAGATGGGAATGATCAGTGGCATCATCACAATGCTTGGAATTTTGATGATATTGATTTTATGCCCAATTGGACTATCAACATTATTAAGATATAACTTTTTAAATCGTTTGTTGTGGTATGTTTTGTTGTGTGATGTCATTCTATTTGGTGATGTTTTATTGATTGTGAAATGAGTTTTTCTTTTCAAACGAAAGGTTTACACGTATAATAAAAGCACTGAAAAGCAATGAAGAGAAGAGTAGTTCTGAAGTTGATTTTAGAGAGCAAATGGTTGGTGTAAATTTGTATTGATGAAGAATGAAGATGGACTTGGAGCTGGATATTTGAATAGAGTATCTCGGAAGAACTCCGTTAAAACGATTGAGAGTCTTTATATTTTTATAAAGGAAGATAAAGGTGGTAACGCGTGCAAGACGTCCTTTCATTTGGGATGTCTTTTTCTGTTTGAGGAGGTGTAAAAATGGAAAATAAGGGACCATATTATTTAACAACTGCGATTGCTTATACATCAGGAAAACCACATATTGGTAATGTATATGAAATCGTATTAGCGGATGCGATCGTTCGCTATAAAAGACAAGTAGGCTATGATGTTCGTTTCCAAACAGGTACAGATGAACATGGTCAAAAGGTGGAAGAAAAGGCAAATAAAGCTGGTATTTCTCCTAAGGCATTTGTAGATCAAGTTTCACAAGAAATCAAAGAACAATTTGATGTGATGAATGTATCATATGATAAATTTATGAGAACAACAGATCCATATCATGAAAAACAAGTACAAAAGATCTTTAAGAAACTATATGATCAAGGTGATATTTATAAAGGTCATTATGATGGTTTATATTGTCAAGAATGTGAAGCATTCTATACACCATCTCAAATCACAGAAGAAGGAAAATGTCCTGTTTGTGGTGGTGAATTAAAAGAAATGCAAGAAGAGGCATATTTCTTTAAGATGAGTAAATATGCAGATCGCTTGATGCAATATATTGAAGATCATCCACATTTCATTCAACCTGAAAGTAGAAAGAATGAAATGATCAATAACTTCTTAAAACCTGGTCTACAAGATCTTTGTGTTTCTAGAACTTCCTTTAAATGGGGTATTCCAGTAGAATTTGATCCGAAGCATGTTGTTTATGTTTGGATTGATGCATTAACAAACTATATTACTGGTCTTGGTTATGATGTAGATGGAAATCATGATCCATTATTCAAGAAATATTGGCCTGCAGATTTACATTTGATTGGGAAAGATATTGTTCGTTTCCATACGATTTATTGGCCAATCATGTTGATGGCTTTGGATGTACCACTACCAAAACAAATCTTTGGACATCCATGGTTATTGACAGGTGATTCTAAGATGAGTAAATCCAAAGGTAATGTTATCTACGCAGATGACTTAGTATCTTTATTTGGTACAGACGCTGTAAGATATATCATGTTACATGAAATGCCATTCGCACAAGATGGTCATATTACATATGAATTAATGGTTGAAAGAATCAATAGTGATCTCGCGAATAACTTAGGTAATCTTGTGAATCGTACATTATCTATGGAGAATAAATACTTCAATGGTGTCGTCGCAAATCCAAATGAAGTAGAAGATGTAGATGCAGATCTCAAACAAGTTGTCACAAATACTGTAAAACTTGTTGATGAATCTATGGATACATTACATGTTGCGGACGCTATCGATCATATCTTAGATCTATTCTCAAGATGTAATAAGTATATTGATGAAACAGAACCTTGGAAACTCGCAAAAGATCCTGAAAAGATTGGTAGACTCGCTACAGTACTTTATAACTTATTAGAATCTGTTCGAATTGGTGCAATTCTATTGAAACCATTCTTGCCAGAAACTGCTGAAAAGATTTTAGCTTCATTAAATACAACAAAAACAAGTGAAGATGATCTAACATTTGGATTACTAGAAAATGGTATTCAAATTACAGATAAACCAGAAATCTTGTTTGCGAGATTAAAAGAAGATGAAGTGAAAGAAAAAGTACAAGCAATTCAAGATAAGATCAAAAAAGAAGTAAAACAAGCACAAGTTGAAAAGAAAGCAGAAGTAACAGTTGATGACTTTTCAAAATTAGATCTGAGAGTAGGGAAAGTTGTATCTTGTGAAAAGCATCCAGATGCAGATAAGTTGTTGATCTTAAAAGTTGATTTAGGAGAAGGACAACCACGTCAAATTGTTTCTGGACTCGCAGCATCCTATACACCTGGTCAAATGATTGGGAAGCATATCGTTGTAATTGCGAACTTAAAACCTGCAGTCATTCGTGGTGAAGAAAGCAATGGTATGTTGCTTGCTGGTAAAGAAAATGGTCAAATTGCGGTCGTTGAAGTAAACGGATTATCTGCTGGAACAAAAGTAAGCTAAATGAATCGAGACTCATTTGAGTCTCTTTTGAGTGACTGTTAGTCACATTATAATGCTCAGAATACCGCGTATTTATGCGGTATTCTTGTTGGCTAGCAAAAACCCCTAGATTGTCTAGGGGTCAGGCTAAGCCTTAGCGGAGAGATAATGAAAAATAAAGCCTCCTTGCGTATAATTCGTGTGTGGTCTGCAAAAACTACAAACGAAAATACAAGGAGGAATTTTTATGTCGCAGTACACTAATGACTTACACAGTCTATCACACACGAAATGGAATTGTAAGTATTATGTTGTGTTTGCACCGAAGTATAGAAGAAAAGTTGTAAATAGTAATCTTAACTTGAAGAAAAAACGGAAACGATAGTTTCGAAAAAACGAAATTATAACGTTAGAGTTTTACTTCATGTTTTTCATTGTGCGTGCCTGTAAAACTCAGAAGACGGAAAAACATGTTGTAAATGCTGTCGCTCTTATGGGTAGCAGAATAACGCAGCGTCAGCAGGTAATTGAATTGTTTCAAGTTCTCCTTGGTCTGCTTACCTTCCGCGGACTGAGGCTCATCAATAATCAGTATCAGATTCGTCTTGGCAATGATGTCAATCGGGCGGCGGGAAAGGAACTTATCCAGCTTTATGCTGATACGTCGTGCGTCCTTGCCTCTGGTATTGAAGGCCTTGGATTTGATAATCATCGCGCAAATGGAATTATCTGATGCAAAGCGGTCAATCTTCGTCAGTTGGGCAGAGTTATAGATGAAGAAGCATACCTTCTTGCCGTACTCCTCGGCGAAGTGCTCCTGCATTACCTGAAAGGACTTGTATACACCCTCGCGTATGGCAATGCTCGGGACAACCACAATAAACTTGCTCCAGCCGTAATGCTTGTTCAGCTCATACATGGTCTTGCCGACACCGGTCTCCATCTCAATGGCCGGATTGAAATGTTCCTCTAGCTCGGAAACAATTTTGTGATTGCTCCAACCGGTGAAATCCTCTTCATCGGTCAGTGACCGCTAGTAATAGCCATTGCCTCTGTCCATCATGTACAACGGCGTCAGATACGGCTGTCCGGCAAAGACATCTACAACGGCCTTTGCTGCATCAGCACAAAATTCTGATGCTTAAATCGTAATCTCATCGTCTTCGCCTCCATTCTCATCCGATAGCTGTTCTTCCAACAGCTTTTGCAGAGCTTCCTTACTCGGCAGAATAGTCTCATATTTACTTGCAAAAATCTGCGTATTATCCTCCGGCAGAGTCATTTCTACAACCGCGTTGTTCTTGGCTCAACACAGCACAATTCCTATTGTAGGATTCTCGTCCGGCAGCTTTACCTTCCGGTCATAGTAGTGAACATACATCTGCATCTGACCGATGTCCTGATGCTTCAACTCACCGATTTTCAAATCAAAGAGCACAAAGCAACGCAATAGGCGGTTATAAAAAACCAGATCCACCATGAAATGCTCCTCATCAAAGGTGAACCGTACCTGTCTACCGATGAAGGCAAAACCAGTTCCTAGCTCCAACAGAAACTGCTGTAAATTGTCAATAATGCGGCTCTCCAGCTCGCTTTCAGAGTATTCCGGCAACTCCTTCAAGCCGAGAAACTCCAATATATACGGGTCTTTAACAGCATCTTTTGCCGTTTCAACCTTCTGTCCTTCCAGTGCCAGCCGGTAAACCTTGTCCTTATCTGTGCTAAGGGCAATACGCTCATAAAGCGAACTGTTGTATTGCCGCTTCAATTCCGTGAGACTCCAGTCATTTTTAACGGATTCAATTTCATAAAAATGACGTTCATCGATGTTGTCTATCCGCATGAGCTTGAGATAATGTGACCAGCTCAGGTAAAACTTTCTGCCGGTGCTGACCGCAGGAAGGTTTTCGAATTGGTCAGACAGTGTCTGACTGATTTGATCTTGCGAATAGATTGTGTAAAACTGTCGCATCTGCTTCAAATTCGTCGTCGAAAAACCCTTGCCATATTTTTCGCCTAAGTATTTTGCCAGTTCCTGTAAAATCTGTTTTCCATAGGCAGCTCTGTTCTGACCATGCTGTTCTTCCTCAACGATCATTCTGCCGATTTCATAGTAGGCATAAACCATGGCGAGATTAACGGCAGTTTTGGCATTCTTTCTGGCCTGTACCAGCACTTCGGAAACACTTTTCAAGAAGCCCTGGTTAATCTGGGTGATTTCGTTTTTGTTCATAATCTGCCCTCCTTACAGCACTTTTACGGAAGTATCTGGTTCCAGTTCTTTGAAAATCTGTATCACATTGATTTTGACTGGACGGCTCTGGAAACTGCTGTCGTGGAACACTGCGCGTAGTGTCTGATGCTTCACAATCTTCTTCTCCAAATCCGCAATATCTTTATCTAATGAATTGACCGTTCGTTGGTATTGATCAACTGACATAATTGCTTTCCAACTCCTTCCTCAACATCTTTATCTCTGCCTTCAGCTCCATTTTCCAACTAGGTTGTGTATCTTGTTTTTCATCACCGTGTCCAGCCCGATCTTTCACAAACTGCTTTGCTTCTTTTATATTTGTCATACCAAAACTCCAAACTATTATTGTAATTATACAAGAAATTCCAATTCGTAGACTATTCGTGGAATTTTTCTTTTATTTAAAATCTATTTTGTTCCGCTATAGTCTTTTCAGTTGCGAAATTGTATAAATGAAAAACCGCATATTTATGAGACAGATTCCAATCAAATTCATTATAGTGCTTTGTATTCTTTGTTGTTACAAGTCTCTTTTGAGTCTCTTTTTCATGCTATACTAGTTACATGGAAAAATTCACAGTCGTTGCACGTCCTGACGAATTATCAGGTATATTAGAAAAAAAGATTGAATCTGAATTATTGAAACATGATTTTGTTAGAGATGATCAAGATCCAGAAATTGTAATTGTTGTTGGTGGGGATGGCACATTTATTTATGCAGTGCATCAATTCATTGATCGATTACAAGATGTTTGTTTTTATGGATTGCATACAGGCACATTAGGTTTTTATTCAGATTATCAAGATTGTGAATTGAATGAATTCTTAGATGTTTTGATTTCGAAAACAGGCCATGAAGAACGACTTTCTGTTTTACGTGGTGAAGTGAATCAAAAAAGATATTATGCGTTAAATGAAATTCGTATTGAAAATGCCGCAAGAACACAAGTGATGGATGTATATGTTAATGATGTTTTATTAGAAACATTTCGCGGAACAGGAATGTGTGTTTGTACACAACTTGGTTCCACTGCATATAATCGTTCGTTAGGTGGTGCAGTGATTCAAGAAGGTTTGGATTTAATTGAAATGAGTGAAATTTCAGGGATTCATCATAGTAAGTATAGAAGCTTAGATGCACCATTTGTATTAAAGAATGATAGTGTGATTCGTTTTGAATCAGAATCGTTTGATGGTGCTTTATTAGGTGTAGATAGTGATGTATATCCATTAGAGAATACAAAAACAATCGAAATTAAAATATGTTCAGCTAGACATATTCGAGTATTAAGAGGAAAGAACGTTTCTTATTTTGAACGTTTGAAGACTTTATATTAGGTGTATTTTATGAAAAAGTGGAGAGGATTATTTGAAATCGTTAAGTTTCCAATAGAAATATTATTTGTTGCCTTTTTGATAACAGGAATTGGTAATCTATTAACGAATGATGTTTTTGGAATTGTTTATCTCATCAATAATGATTATATAAAGATGAGTGCTGAAATACTGATGAAAATTGGACAATTTATCATTGTTAATTTTCCGTTGCTATTTCTATTGAGAATCGTTTCAAGAAAGAATGGATCAAGTGTAACGATCATTAGTGCGATTGTTGGGTATATTGCGTTTTTATGTACAACAATGATCGTTGCCAAGTCTACCATGACTTCCAGTGCTTATTCATCTATTCTAGGATTAAGCTTATCCAAATCAACGATATCTACCTATGCAGGTACAACAAAATACCCACTACAAACTGGTCTATTAGGAATTGGTGTTATCGCATTAGGTGTTTTATTTGCCTATCATCAAACAAAAAAGAAAAGTGAATATGGATTATTTTCATTTATATCCAAAGAAGCATCTTGTTTGATCAATGTTATGTTTTATTCCATTGTGATGGGAATTGTATTCTCAATTGGTTGGCCATTTGTAATGGCTGCAGTGGATAAACTTGTTTCATTTATATCAGTTGATACAACAAATCCAGTCAACTTAACGTTATATGGAATCTTAGAAGCTTTCTGTTCTACATTGAACTTAGGAACATGGATTCGTTCTCCTTTCTGGTTCAACAGCAATGGTGGAAGTTGGATTGGAATGACAGGTGCGGTGGCAACTGGTGATGTATCTGTATGGGCGGCACAAATTGCTTCTGGAAGTGTAAGTGGCCAAGTTGGTAGATTTATTACACCATATTATATTTTGAATCTATTTGCGATTCCAGGAATGATATGGGGTATGTATTCTTTAGAAACAAATCCATTAAAAAAACCAAAGATGAGAATGGTTTGTATCATTGCAACTTTAACATCATTCCTTTCTGGAACACTATTACCAATGGAATTATTGTTATTGTTTTTAGCACCACTTTTATATGTCACACATTTAGCTTGTACAGGCTTACTATATGGAATCTTACAAGGGTTACATCTATATCTTGGTTTTAACTCTACTGAAGTTTCAACAATGACAGCTTTACCTGGTACATTACCAGAACTCATTACTTATGTTTCAAATAAACAATTTCAAACAACAATATTATTCTTAATGATCATTGGTGCAGTCATGATGTTGCTATATTTCTTTATGACAAGATTCTATTTTGAAAGTGTCGCAATTGATTTGTTTAGAACAGGTGATAAAGAACGATTGATCAAAGGTGTATTAAAAGCACTGGGTAATTTAGAAAATATCAAAGCAATGGAATCAGATTGTTTCTGTTTATCTGTTGCAATCTATGATACAGATAAAATTGATATTTCTAGATTAAAGAAGTTAGGAGCAAGTAAAGTTGTAGAAACAAACACAGGTTATGATATTTATCTTGGCTCAACAAGTACAATCGTAAGAAAAGGCATCGAAAAAGAAAAGAGAAATGACTAAAGAATCAGCTTCGGTTGGTTCTTTTTCTATGAAAAAGCATTCATCAAGCATTGATTTATTTACAAAATTCTTTCATAACTTTCTCGTATTTCATGATAAATAAGCCGAAATCCTTATTGACATATATATATATATATATATCTAAAATGAATGTTGAAAACAAAGTATGGAGGGGTTAATAATGAAAACAATTACTAAGTTTTTAACATTGGTTCTTTCACTATTCTGTGTATTTGGGTTAGTAAGTCCTGTGTATGCGGAAGGGGAAGAGACTAAAATAGGTCTTACTGTTTTAGATGTTTATAATGTTGAAGAAATAACAGATTCCACAGGAACAACAACTAAGAAAATTGCTGATAAGATTTATACGATTTCAGATAGAACATATACATTTGAGGTAGGAAAAACATATTATTTTGAGTTTGCAGGTGTAGGCTCTAGTGTTTTAAATGCAATAAATCTAAATGAAGTTATTGAATCAACAGATGGATTAGAGAATGCCTATATGGGAGGTAGTGACTCTGGTGGAGAATATGATGACTTTGGAATGGCTACTGCTTTAAAAGTGACAAAAGCTGGTCTCAATCTTGCCTTGAATTTAGGAAGCGATATGGATGGTAATAAGATTACTGCTCAATTAATTACTGAAAATCCAGAATATGTCACAGTATCAAACTTTGATGATGTGACTGTAGAAAGTGGAACATATGATACTGCTTGTTGGCCTGAAATCACTTGGTGTGATGAAGCTCTTCAAAGTGGCAAAGATTGGTCTTATGAATTACTTGAATCTAAAGACGCTGGCACAACTTGGACACAACTTTACAAAATCGTACCAAACAGTGGTTCAGATACAATGCCTGTTGCTTTAACTACAAATGATAGTGGCAGATTATTTAAATTAATTTGTACATATGATGGTGTAGAAATTTACAACAAGACAAAAACAGTTACAGTTGTAAATAAAATAAGTTCTGCTGAAATTACTGAAGGAACACCAACAACAAGTACTACATTTGATGAAGGTGAAGTTGTAAGTGTTGTTAAAGAAAATTATTTATCAGAAGAACAAAAAGAAGCAGTTAAAGATGGTGCTTCAGTTTCTATCAAAACAGTAGCATCTAAAATTGAACCAACAGCTGAAGATAAGAAATTAGTTGAAGCACAATTAAATTCTACAAACAAAGTTGCAATGTACTTAGATCTTAAAGTATTAGCTTCTGTAACTAAGGCTGATGCAAAAGTTGGTGAAGATGTAACAGTAAGTGAAACAGGAACACCTGTTAAGTTTACAGTTGCATTAGATGATAGTTTCATCAATACAAAGAATACAGTTGATAGAACATATCAAGTCGTAAGAATTCATAATGGTGTAGTAGATGTATTACCAGCAACATTTGATGCTGATAGTAAGACAATCACATTTGAAACAGATAAGTTCTCAACATATGCATTGATGTATACAGATACACCAAAGGCATCTAAGACACCTGCTACTGCAGATGGTATGAACGCTACATTATATGGTGGCGTAGCAGTGATTTCTGTACTTGCAGTTGGATTGTTATTCTTCTTTAAGAAGAGAAATGCTTAATTGATGAATGAGGCTCCGTGTGGAGCCTTTTTTCAACTCTATAAAAAATGAAAGTGTTATAATAATGCCATTATGACAAAAGAAAAAACATATTCACCAATGATGCAACAATATCTCAAAGTGAAAGAGAACTATCCTGATACATTAGTATTCTATCGAATAGGTGATTTCTATGAGATGTTTTTTGATGATGCGAAGATTGCATCAAAAGAATTAGATTTAGTATTGACAGGAAAAAATGCTGGTGTAGAAGAGAGAATTCCAATGTGCGGTGTTCCTCATCATGCGGTATCTTCTTATATTCAAAGATTAGTAATCAGAGGTTATAAGATTGCAATCGTTGAACAAGTACAAGATCCAAAAGAAGCGAAAGGAATTGTACAAAGGGATGTCATTCGTGTTATTACACCTGGTACAGTGATGGATGAAATCACAGATGAAAAGTCATCTGTTTATTTGGCTGCAATTACAGATTATTCTTATGGTTATTCAATTGCTTTTGTAGAAGTATCTACAGGAGAGAATTATGTTGAGAATTGTGAACATAAGGATTCTGTTTTATTACAATTAATATTAAAGAATAATGCGAGAGAAATTGTTGTTCATAAGGGTTTTAGAGAGAAGATCATTAAACAGTTAAGAAATATGCAAGTTACAATTTCTTATTGTGAAGATGATTCTATTGGAGAACAATATGCTCCACTCTGTGAAAATATCACAAAAGATTATGATAGAAAATCATATGGTTTGATGTTGCATTATTTAGAAGAAACACAAAAACATATCTTATCTCATTTACAACCATGTACTGTTGAAACGGAAAGTGCATCGTTGTATATGGATTATTCCACAAGAATGAATCTCGAACTCACAAAACCATTACATGAAAATGGGAAAGCAATTACACTTTGGTCATTCTTGGATGTTTGTAGAAGCGCGATGGGTTCTAGACAATTAAGAAAATGGATTGAAAAACCACTCATTGATCAAGAACTCATTGAAAAAAGATACGCAAAGACAGAATGGTTGATGAAGAATTTCATGTCTAGAGCATCGATTCGTGATTCTTTGTATAACATCTATGATTTACAACGATTGATTGCGCGATGTGCACTGAATACAGCCAATGCAGTAGATACGTTAAGACTATCCAGAACATTAGGTGAAGTTCCTAATATCTTAGAGAAGATCAATTGTGAGGAATTCAAAGAATATCAGAATGTTGATCCACTCACGAAATTATATGATCAATTAAAAAATGCTTTTGTTGAGAATCCTCCAGTAACACTCAATGATGGCGGTATCTTTGTGGATGGCTATAATGCAGAACTAGATGAAGCACGTTCTATTCAACGAGGTGGAAAAGACTTTATTTCTACTTTAGAAGCGCAAGAAAAAGAAAGAACGGGTATTAAAACATTAAAGGTTGGTTACAATAAAGTTATTGGTTATTTTATTGAAATATCTAAAGCAGCCGCAAGAGAAGTAAAACCAGAATGGGGTTATATTCGTAAACAAACATTAACGAATAATGAAAGATTTATTTCTCCAGAACTGAAAGAAAAAGAAGATATGATTCTTCATGCGGAAGAAAATGCAATTCGCATTGAGAAAGAATTGTTTAATCAATTGTTAGAAGAAATCAAAAAGTATTTACCACAATTACAAAAGTTGGCAAAAGTTCTTGCGGAAATTGATTGTTATTGTGCACTCGCAGAAGTATCTAGTAAATATCATTATGTCAAACCAACTTTCACAGAAGATACTTTAGATATTCAAGGTGGAAAACATCCAATCTTGGATGAAATGATGAAGAATCCTAGATATGTCGCAAATGATGTAAAGATGGATCATGACAATAGTATTCTATTGATTACTGGACCAAACATGGGTGGTAAATCAACGTATATGCGTCAAACTGCATTGATTATTGTGATGGCTCAAATTGGATGTTTTGTACCATGTAAGTCTTGTTCAATGCCTGTGTTTGATAAGATCTTTACACGTATTGGTGCGAGCGATGATATTTTAAGTGGCCAATCTACTTTTATGGTTGAAATGACAGAGGCAAATCGTGCATTACAAGAAGCAACGGATAAATCTTTAATTTTGTTTGATGAAATTGGTAGAGGTACATCTACTTATGATGGTATGGCTTTAGCCCAAAGCATGATTGAATATATCGCAACATGCTTGCATGCGAAAACAATGTTTTCTACACACTATCATGAACTAACGATGTTAACAGATAATGTTCCATGTGTTAGAAATGTGCATGTGGTTGTGAAAGAAGATAATGAAGAAGTGACTTTCTTATATAAGATCAAAGATGGTCCTGCAGGACAATCCTATGGTATCAATGTTGCTAGACTAGCTGGGTTACCAGAAAGTGTTTTATCACGAGCAAAGGAACTTCAAAAAGAGCTCGAAAGTAAAAAACGTATTGTCCAACAAAACTTTCAACTTGTTGAAATGAAAAAAGAAGATAAACAAGCTGATGCGATTCATGAGATGTTACAGTCTATTGATATTGATGATATGTCACCAAGAGATGCATGGGTGATGTTGAATGATTTGTGTGAAGAGGAAAAGAAGAATGGAAAATAATAAATTAATCATTCGTGGTGCACGCGAAAATAATTTAAAAAATATTTCCTTGGAAATACCAAAGAACTCTTTAGTTGTTATGACAGGTTTATCTGGTAGTGGTAAGACTTCTCTAGCCTTTGATACGATCTATGCGGAAGGACAGAGAAGATATGTGGAATCTTTATCTGCTTACGCAAGACAGTTTTTAGGTGGTGTTGAAAAACCGGATGTAGAATCCATTGAAGGTTTATCTCCAGCGATTTCTATTGATCAGAAAACTACTTCAAACAATCCACGTTCAACTGTTGGTACAGTGACTGAAATCTATGATTATTTAAGATTGTTATATGCAAGATGTGGAACACCATATTGTCCGAATCATAATATTCCAATTACGGGACAAACTATTACAGAAATGGTTGATACAGTCATGGGATTTGAAGATCGATCTCGTTTAACGATTCTTGCGCCAATTGCAAGAAACAAAAAAGGAACATTTAAAGATTCTTTTACGAAACTATTAAAAGAAGGTTATATTCGTGTTCGTGTAGATGGTGAAATCAAACTATTAGAAGATGATATTGAACTTGAAAAGAATCAAAGACATGATTTAGATGCTGTGATTGATCGTATTGTGAAAAATGAAGATTCTAGAAGTAGAATTCATGATTCGATTGAATCTGCTTTGAAATTAGGCGAAGGAAAAGTTTTGGTTTTAAATGGTGACGAAGAAAAACTGTTCTCTGAAAATTATAGTTGTCCAATTTGTGGATTTTCTGTAGGAAATCTAGAACCAAGATTATTCTCATTTAATGCACCACTTGGTGCGTGTGATGTTTGTCATGGTTTGGGTATTACAGAAGAAGTGGATGTATCTAACTTGATACCAGATGATTCTTTATCGATTCGTCAAGGTGGCATTCGTTATTACAAGAATATTGTTGATACAGATAATATTGAGTGGCAAACATTTACAGTTTTATGTAGAGCTTATAAAATTGATTTAGATAAACCAATTTCAACTTTCACGAAAAAACAATTAGAAATCATATTACATGGTTCTGATAAACCAATCAAATATACAATTATTTCTTCTGGTGGAAATCGCTATGATAAGAATGATTATATTGAAGGTGTAAAGGACATGATTGAAAGAAGATATGTGGAAACAACATCTTCTTGGCATAAAGAATGGTATCACTCTTATATGATAGAAAGTCCTTGTCCTAAATGTGGTGGAAGACGTTTGAATGAACAAGCTTTAAGTGTGCGAGTTGGTGATAAAAACATTGCGCAGTTTACAGAGATGTCAGTTCTTGAAGCAAATGCATGGATGCAACAATTAAAACTAGATACAGAAAAAACAAAGATTGCGGAAATGGTTTTGAAAGAAATTGGGTCAAGATTAAAGTTTTTGAGTGATGTTGGGTTGAATTATCTAACATTAGATCGATTGGCTGGAACATTATCTGGTGGAGAATCTCAACGTATTCGTTTGGCAACACAAATTGGTTCTCAATTATCTGGTGTTTTGTATGTTATGGATGAACCAAGTATTGGTTTGCATCAAAGAGATAATTCTAAACTGATTCAAACGATGAAAAAGATGAGAGACTTAGGAAATTCTTTGATTGTTGTAGAACATGATGAAGAAACAATGTTAGAAGCAGATTGGATCGTTGATATTGGACCTGGTGCAGGTGTGCATGGTGGACAAGTCATGGCATCTGGTACACCACAACAAGTCATGCAGGTAGAACAATCTATCACAGGACAATATCTATCTGGTAAGAAATTGATTCCTGTTCCTGAAAAAAGAAGAAAAGGAAATGGATGTTCCATTGAATTAAAAGGTGTAGAAGAACATAATCTCAAGAAAATCAATGTAAAGATTCCATTAGGTAAGCTTGTTGTTGTGACAGGCGTCAGTGGATCTGGTAAATCTACATTGGTAAATGATGTATTTATGAAAGCGGTGCTTTTAAATCTTGGCCGTCAAAAAATCAAACCAGGAAAATATAAATCGATCAAAGGATTAGAAAATATTGATAAACTTGTTCAAATCGATCAACAACCAATTGGTAGAACACCAAGAAGTAATCCTGCAACTTATACAGGTGTATTTGATGATATTCGTGATGTGTTCGCAAAAACACCAGAGGCAAGAATGAGAGGCTATGATAAAGGTAGATTCTCATTTAATACTAAAGGTGGAAGATGTGAAGCGTGTCAAGGTGATGGTGTAAAAGTTATTCGTATGAATTTCTTGCCAGATGTTTATGTGCCTTGTGAAGTGTGTCATGGACAAAGATACAATGAAGAAACATTACAATGTACGTATAAAGGAAAGAGTATTTTTGATGTATTAGAGATGTCTGTAGAAGAAGCGTTGTTATTCTTTGCGAATCATCCAAAGATCAAAAAGAAATTACAAACATTATATGATGTTGGTTTAGGTTATATGAAACTTGGACAATCTTCTACAACACTATCTGGTGGTGAAGCACAACGTGTTAAACTAGCAAGTGAATTACAAAAACCTGCAACAGGTAAAACAGTCTATATTTTAGATGAACCAACAACAGGATTGCATACAGATGACGTAAAGAGATTGATTTCTGTTTTACAAAGAATCGTTGATAATGGAGATTCTGTAGTAGTCATAGAACATAACTTAGATGTCATCAAATGTGCTGATTGGATCATTGATTTAGGACCGGAAGGTGGAGATGGTGGTGGAACAGTTGTCGCAACGGGAACACCAGAACAAATCGCTAAAGTAGAACAATCTTGGACAGGCCAATATTTGAAAAAGGCATTGGAATGGACAAAGGAACATCAAGTAGAGAAGTGATTTTTCTCTACTTTTTTATATGTTATAATGTACGCAATCGGAGGTTTTTGATATGGCCGAAAATATGTACGAAAAAAAAGTTACAATTCGTGAATTAGTAGATTTTTTTAAGTTTGAAAGATTGACAGGTGATGAAAAATCACTCGATCGTTGGACGGTCGTACCAGACGTTAATCGTCCGGGATTTGAATTATGTGGTTTCTATAAAATGGCAGAACCGCGCAGAATTGTGATTCTAGGAAACAAAGAATCAGAATTTATTCATACAATGTCAGAAGCTGATCAAAGAACACGTTTTCCTTTGATTACAGATGGCTTAACACCTGCATTGATTATTTCAAAAAACAATGAACTTCCTCCTATCTTAAAAGAAATAGCAGAGGAAACAAATTTCCCTGTTTTAAGAACGAATATGGAAACATATCGTTTGATGGCAGATATTATTACGTATTTAGATGAAAAACTCGCTCCAGAAGATACAATGAGTGGAACATTGATGAGTATTCGAGGGGTTGGTGTATTGCTGACTGGCGAATCTGGAATGGGTAAAAGTGAAACTGCACTAGAATTAATTCGACAAGGCAATGTATTGATTTCAGATGATAGAGTGGATGTTATGCATATTCACAATCACATTTTTGGACATGCGCCTGAAATTATTAAAGGTCTTCTTGAGATTCGAGGCATTGGTATTATTGATGTTGAGAAGATGTTTGGTGCAATGGCTATCTCAGATTCAGAAAATGTAGATCTGGTTATTAAACTTGTACCATTTGAAGCAGAAGCAGATTATAACAGGCTTGGGGATGAAACAATGCGTTATACAAGAATCTTAAATGTTCTTGTACCAACAATTATTTTACCTGTGTCTGCTGGTAGAAATACTGCAGCGTTGATTGAATCAGCAGTTTCAAACTTCAGATTGAGTGAAGCAGGATTTAATAGCGCAGATGAAGTGCGAGAAAGATTTAATGATTTTATGCACAAAGCTAACGAAAGGAATGGTAAAGCATGATTTGGTTCCCTGATTTAGCCACAATTGTAGCAGTAGGGGGAATTACAATTAAGTGGTACGCTGTAACTTTGGTTTTGGGATGTATATTGGGTTACTTGTATTTATCACAAGTTATGAAACTACATGGCTATAAACAAGCAGTTTCTGATGATTTATTAGTTCTTATATTAATTAGTGCAATCATTGGTGGTAGATTTTTTTGGGTATTAGAAAATTTTAAAAACTATTCGATGTATGCGTGGTATGTATTCGCAATCGGAGATGGTGGAATTGATATTTTAGGTTCTTTATTCTGTATTGGTGCTGTCGTGCTGAAATATGGTAAAAAGCATCATTTATCATTTCGCAGAACGATGGATATTATTTCTACCGCAATGTTGATTACTTTGATTATTGCACGTGTTGGTAGAGCATTAGAGTTATCAACAGTATGGTATTGCGTTGCGATAAATATTATTGAATTTTTGATTATTTATTATGTTATGAGAACATATTCTCCAAATCGTAAAAGAGGTGATGCGTTTTCTGTGATGTTAATGTTAACGGGTTTTGATCGTTTAGCAGCGATGGTATTTCATTGGGATCCTCTTGCGGTAAACAATATCCTCTTATGTATTGTTGCGGAAGTGATTGGTGTTTTGATTTGGACATATTCTCGTTTCTTTGATAAAAGGAAACCAGTCGTTTTGTTTGACTTTGATGGAACGGTTATGGATAGTGAACAAATGATCATTGGATGTTTTGCCTATCTTTTTCAAAAATATGGAGATATCAATGATTTCACAAAAGAAATTCAACAAGAAGTATTTGGCCCTCCTCTAAGAGACGAGCTGAAAAAACTATTCCCTGATCAAGATACGGATCTATTGATGAAAGACTATACAGAATTCCAAAAGTCACTACCAGGAAGACATTTGGTTTCAACATTACCACATGTTGTGGATGTGTTAAAAGAATTGAAGAAACAAGGCTACGTTACCGCAATTGTTACTTCAAGATTGTCTGAAAGTTGTGAGACTTGGGTGGAGGATTTAGAGATAGAAGATTACTTTGATTTGATTGTTGGTACAGAAAGATATCGTCACGCAAAACCTAGACCTGATGGTATTATTGAAACTTGTGAAATGTTAAATACAGGTCATGATAGTGTTGTGTATATTGGAGACAACGTTTCTGATGTACAGTCTGGAAAGAATGCGGGTGTCTATACGATTGCGTTTATTACAAATCAAGAAAAAGAAGAAAAGATCAAAGCAGAAAAACCAAACGCTACCATTTATGATATTACAGAATTGTTAACGATTTTGAATGAAAAACATGATTGGAGTAATGATCTCATATAACTTTTGAATCCTAGCAAATTTGCTGGGATTTTTTAAAAGATGAAAGATATCGCTAAATGATTTAAAATAGTGGTAAGAACTTTGGAGGCGCATCAAATGGAAAAGAATAAAAGAGTTGTACTTGTATCAGGAATGAGTGGCGCTGGTAAGAGTGTTGCGACAAGATGTTTAGAAGATATGGGATATCACGTCATTGATAATTTCCCAGTACAGTTGGTATCTTTGTTAGTGGATATGATAGAAACAAGTATTGATCCTAGATATAGTTATATTGCCTTATCTACATCAGCACAAGATTTTGCGGATTTCTTGAGATTATTAAAAGGACAAAACTTTGAAGTGCAAGTTTTATTTTTAGATGCTAATGATTCTGTTTTATTACACCGTTATAAAAGTACAAGAAGAACACATCCATTATTGTTGAGTAATACTTGTAACACATTGGATGAAGCAATTGCGGTTGAAAGACAAATGTTCTCAAAGAATATGAATCATTCTTTTGTGATGATTGATACATCATTTTTATCAGAGAAAGAATTTAAAAAGAGAATCGAATCTTATTTTTCCAAAGAACAAGTTCCAGCATTTTCAATATCTTTTGAATCATTTGGATACAAATATGGTGTACCAATGGATGCAGACCTCATGATCGATGTGCGTTTCTTGCCAAATCCATTTTGGGAGATTTCATTAAGACCATATAATGGAAATGATAAATGTGTTTATGACTATGTCATGGAAAAAGAACAAACAAAAGAGTTCTTAGAAAAATTAACAACTTTCATGGATTATGCATTAGATCAATATGCAAATGAAGGAAAGAATCATTTTACTGTCGCAATTGGGTGTACAGGTGGACAGCACCGTTCAGTAGCGATAACAAATTGGTTGTTTGATCACTATAGTAAAAAATATAGATGTTATAAACAACACCGTGAAGAAAAGGAATGGGTGCGTGATGAAGAATAAGAAGGTAGTTGTTATTGGGGGAGGACATGGTCAATCGACAATTTGCCGAGGGATTAAAAATATAGATGGTTTGGATATCAGTGCAATCGTAACCGTAGCAGATGATGGGGGATCAACTGGTAGATTGCGTAAGAAATTCCATATTCCTGCGATGGGAGATATTCGTAATGTTATGATATCTTTGAGTGCCAATGATGATTTGATGACTGATTTGATGGATTATCGTTTTGATGATCCTGATGGTACTGAAGAAGATATTGCAGGACACAATTTAGGGAATTTGATTTTAACAGCTTTAACACAAAGTTGTGGTTCCTTTTTGGAAGCAGTACAAAAAGTACAGAGTATTTTGAATGTAAAAGGAAAAATCATTCCGGCAACAACACAAGTGATTACATTGTATGCGCAAATGGAAGATGGTGTTATTGTACGTGGAGAAGCAAATATTCCAGATGTGAATAATAGAATCCGTAAAGTGTTTTATGAAACGTATGTTCGTGCAGAACAAGAAGCAATTCAAGCAATTGAAGAAGCTGATTTAATCATTTATGGAATTGGATCAGTCTATACAAGTATCCTTCCAAATGTTATTATTCCTGATATTTGTTCTGCATTAAAGCGAGCAAAAGGAAAGAAAGTTTATTTCTGCAATGTTATGAGCCAACCTGGAGAAACAGATGACTATAGTGTAGAAGATCATGTAGATGCATTACTAAGACATGGAGCACCAGTAGATGAAGTTGTTGTGGCGAATGATCTAATTCCACAAGAAAGCATCAAAGCTTATGCTGCACAAGGTAGTACTGTTGTGAAAATCAAGGATAAAGAACATCCATATAAGATATTAGAAGAATCATTGTTATATTTTGATGGGCATTTGATTCGTCATGACCCTTCTAAAATAGAAAAAGTAGTTGAGAAGTTATTAGGAGAATAGTGTGTCATTTTCATCTGACGTAAAAAAAGAAGTTTCACAAAAAATTATGGAAGGTAACGATGCTAGGGCAGAGTTATCTGCTTTAGTGCAGATGACTTCTTCGTTGTCGTTTTCTAATCGAGGCATGACAATTCTCGTATCTGTTGAAAATGCGGCAGTCGCTAGAACGATTTATCGTATGATCAAAGAAAGATATAATAGTGAAATAGAATTATTCGTTAAGAAAAAGATGAATTTGAAGAAAAATCGTATTTATGGCTTACGTATCTTATCTGGTGCACCTGTGATATTGACAGAACTAGGTATCTATAGTGCGCGTGGTTTATTACAAAAACCATTGCAGAAGATCGTAGCTTCAGATAATAACGCAAGAGCATATCTAGCAGGTGCTTTCTTAGCATCTGGTTCTATCAATCCTCCAGAAAAATCAGATTATCATTTAGAAATCACCGCCGCCAATGAAGATCATGCATATTTTGTAAGAGATTTGATGAATCGTTTCTATTTAAACGCAAAAGTGATTGAAAGAAGAAATAAGTTTATTGTTTATATGAAAGCAGCAGAAAAAATTGCGGATTTTTTAAGAATTATTGAGGCAGATCAAGCATTATTTGATTTTGAAAATATTCGAATTGAAAGAGATCTCGCAAACAATATTCAGCGTTTAAATAACATTGATGTTGCAAATGAAATGAAAGCACAGTCTGCCGCATTAAAACAATTAGAAGATATCAAAAAGATTGAAGAGAGTGGCAGATATGATACATTAGATCAAAAACTGAAAGATGTCATTGAAATACGAAAAGAATATCCTGAAGCGTCTTTAAATGAATTATGTGTGTTATTAGAAGAAAAAACAAAGAAGAAAGTTTCAAAGTCTGGAATGCGCCATCGTTTTGTGAAAATTCATGATATCGCAACAGATGGAGAAGAACAAAGAGATTGTTAGATGATGTGAAACAAGTTGGAAAGGAAAACAAAGAAGATGATCAAAAGAGCTGAACTTGAAAATATAGATGAAATCAAAGAACTTTGGAAAATTTGTTTTCCAGATGTTGATGCAAGATATAGAGAATTCTTTTTTAAATATATCTTAAAACCAGAAGATTGTTTTATTAAAGTGTTAGAAGGAAAAATCGTTGCGACATTAGTAAGAAATAAACATGATTTGATGTTTAACTCTAGAGTATTACAAGCAAGTATGGTTATGGGTGTTTGTGTACATCCGGATTATAGAAATAGAGGATATATGCATGAAATGATGGATATCATTGTAGATGCATGTGAGCATAGTGAACTTGTTACTTTGATTCAATCAGAAAAACCAGAGGGTTATGAACCGTTTGGTTTTCAAATGATATATCACAGAACACAATTTCAGATTGAAAGAAAAGATGTTAAAAGAATTACGAATTTTGGATGTGCCTATGATCCTTCACCAATTGATCTACTAAAAGTATATTCAGCTTTTATTAAACGTTTTAATGGGTTTTATACAAGAGATTTAGATTATTTTGTGAATTTCAAAAAAGAAGTTAAAGCAGTTGGCGGGAAAATTGTTGCGTATTATAACGGAAAAGATCAAATACAAGGTTATGCTACAATGGTGCCAGAGGGGAATCAGTTGAAAGTACAAGAATTGATTTATTTAGATTCGATGTCTTTGATGAAGCTATGCAATGCGGCATTGCAAGAAAAGAAGATTGTGAATTTGTATGTGTCAGAAGCAGAAGATCTATCTAAAGTATTCCCTTATGCCAAAAAGAAAGTATTTGATTCAACAATGGGACGATTAAATGATCCAAAACTATTTTCTAAAGTTTTTAGAACGAAAGTAGATACAGTTCAAGAAGCATTTCAACTTTCCAGAAAACCTTTGAATTTAAATGAATTCTTTTAAATGAATTTTTGAAAGCTAAATTCGTTGTGGTTTTAAAAAGAAAAGAAAAAGGATGATTCGTGTGATTGAAAAAGCATGAAATCATCCTTTTTTGGACGCATAACATATATTGTGTGTTCTGTTAATTTGCTCATAAGAAATGTATATTATTTGGATTGAAAAAAGAATGTTAAGTGGAAATGTTAAGTATCTTTCAATAATTTGATGATTTGTAACAAAAAACATGTAAATTAAATAATTCACAATTGACGTTAGCCAATGATAATTCTATAATTTAATAGCAACAAAAGGAGGTCTTTTAAGACAATTATGACAGATGTAAGAGTTGCTATTAATGGTTTTGGCCGTATTGGCCGTCTTGCTTTCAGACAAATGTTTGATGCTGAAGGATATGAAGTAGTTGCTATCAACGATTTAACAACACCTCATATGCTAGCTCATCTTCTAAAGTACGATTCATCTCAGGGTCGTTACGTTGAAATTGGTCACGAAGATGACGTTACAGCTGATGACGAAGCTGGAACAATCACAGTTAAAGGAAAGACAATTAAGATTTATAAGGAACCAGATGCTAATAACTGCCCATGGGGTGATTTAGATGTTGATGTAGTTCTTGAATGTTCAGGTTTTTACACATCTAAGGCTAAGGCACAAGCTCATATCAATGCTGGTGCTAAGAAGGTAGTTATTTCTGCTCCTGCTGGAAATGACCTTCCAACAATCGTTTACAACGTTAACCATGAAACATTAACAGCTGATGACAAGATTATCTCTGCTGCTTCATGTACAACAAACTGCTTAGCTCCTATGGCTAAGGCTCTAAACGATTTGGCTCCAATCGAATCTGGTATCATGTGCACAATCCATGCTTACACAGGTGACCAAATGATTCTTGATGGTCCTCAGAGAAAGGGTGACCTAAGAAGATCTAGAGCTGGTGCAGTTAACATCGTTCCTAACTCAACAGGTGCTGCTAAGGCTATCGGTCTTGTAATTCCTGAATTGAATGGTAAGTTAATCGGTGCTGCTCAACGTGTACCTACTCCTACAGGATCTACAACATTATTATTCGCAGTTGTAGACAAGGCTGTAACAGTTGAAGAAGTTAACGCTGCTATGAAGGCTGCTGCTACTGAATCATTCGGTTACAACACAGACCAAATCGTATCTAGCGATATCGTTGGTATGAGATATGGTTCATTGTTCGATGCTACACAAACAATGGTTTCTCCATTAGCTGATGGCAAGACACAAGTTGAAGTAGTTTCTTGGTATGACAATGAGAACTCTTATACTTCTCAAATGGTTCGTACAATCAAGTACTTCGCAAACGTTAAGTAATTGCTTATTTGACTGACAAAAGGATGGTAGATAATATCTATCATCTTTTTTTGCGCTTTTTTTTGGATTTTTGAATTTTTCTGTGAATAGAGTTATAGAGGATGAAATGATGAAGAAAAGTACACAAGAAAAATTTGAAAATCTTAAAATTACTGATGTATGGATATTTCAAAAAGTGTTTGTTGATCCAAAGAATTTAGAATTATCTAAAGAATTGGTTCAAAGATGTACTGGATTATCTGTTGATGCAATAAAAGAAATACAAAGTCGTATGTAAAAGCTATGGAGACATAGCTTTTTTTAAAGAAAAAGAGTCTAATAACTCTCAACATATTAATTATACAAAAAATAAAATTAAAAAAATAGACTATTCTTACAGAAAAAATCAGCTATATTATAAGTACAAAGAAGAGATAACCAATCTTCTAACGGAGGTCATAGAGATATGAGAGGACCAGGAATTCATTAAAAGCGGCTAAAAAAGTCGCACAAAAAAAGTGAATAATCTGAAGCTGAGCAAAACAGAACAACTAATAGATTCAATATTCGAAAAAACTTATCTAACTAATATTGTTTAACAATAAAAAGAAAAGATAAGAATACATGCCGAGATTATAAGTGAAGAAAGTAATATTTGAATAATATCCAGATTGAGATGACAAATATTACATTTGATGAACTGATAAAAGAAGACAAGATGAGAAGAAAAGAAATCTATCAGAATCATAAGTGCACGATGATTCGCAAAATTAGTTAAGTATAAGTAAGCGGAAAGCTACAGATTAGATAGGGAATCCTATAATGGGATTCCTTTTTGTAAGGTTGAAAATGCATAAGTAAGCCATTAAAATAGAATGGGTGGAGGTAAATATGAATAAATTACCTGAAAAATTATCAATGTTACGAAAATATAATAATCTTTCACAAGGTGATCTTGCGAATCGATTAAGTGTTCCAGTAACAGAATATATGCAATGGGAGAATGGAAACAACATCTGTTCTATTCAATATTTAAAAAGAATGTCTGAAATCTTTGGGGTTTCTTTGGATGATTTGTTAGATAATACAAAAACAATTGTGATTCCAGAACCAAAATTAGATCAAAGTGTGAATATTCCTTTTCATGGTGGACAAGATATTAACGCAACACAAGTATATGGTCAGGATTTAGAACAAACTATGCAGGCAACACAACCATTTTCAACACTGGATCAAGATGATGAAAATGATGGTCGTACGAGAGTTGTAAATACTTCCTCGATTTCTAAAGTTGATGATTCTCAACAACAAAATTATGATGAAGAAGAATACGATGACGAAGAGGAAGAATACGAAAAACCTAAACCAAGAAAAAAGAAAAAAGCACAGCACAATGATAAGAAAAAGAAACAAACAATGATTATCATTAGTGCAGTTGCGGCATTGATTTGTGTGATCGCAATTGTAATTTTCTTATTAACAAACGTTAGTTCTAATTTGACAGTAGGTAGCGAAAATCGTATTGCGGTTGGAGATACGTATTCTTTATATGTAGATAATCAAGGTTCAATCAAGAAATATGGAAACTTTAATCCTACTACAGCTTTTACAAATGCTGTGCAAGTATCAGCGTTTGATGATCATGCGGTAGCTTTATTAAGTAATGGAACAGTTGTAAGTTCTGATGGGAATTCTGAAGTAAGCAATTGGAAAAACATTCAACATATCGCTGCAGGAAAAGATCATACAGTTGGTGTGACAGATGATGGCAAAGTAGAATGTGCAGGTAATGAAGATGCTTGTAAAGTATCCACTTGGAGCAATATCTCTTCTGTATATGCAGGGAATGGATTTACAATTGGATTAACAAATGATGGTGCAGTAAAAGCTTCTGGAAATAACACAGACGCTGTAGCGAACCTTTCAAATGTAAGACATATTAGCACATCTGATAATAGTATTGTTGTTACAAAGAAGGATGGAACAGTTACAGTATTCCCAATTGGTTCTACTTCTACCACAGATACCAGCACTTGGACAGATATTCAATCTACAGCTGTTGGAAATAATTTGGTTGTAGGTCTTAAGAAAGATGGAACAGTGAATATTTCTTATTCCGATGAAGAAGTTGTCAATAGAGTGACTTCTTGGAAAAATATTAAGTATATTGCCGCAAATGGTACAACAGTCGTGGGTATCGATTCTTATGGAAAGATGCATGGTGCTGGTGATAATACATATAACCAATATGTAGATACCACAAGTGATGATTCTAAGTCAGAGACAGTCGAACAATTAGATGAAGTAAAGAATATTCAAGTTAACGCAACAACTGCGAATGTAGTTATTAAATGGGATACAGTAGAAAATGCATCTTACTATGAAGTTTCGATTAATACTTCTCCAGAAACATCAACAAAGACGTCATCCAATTCAACAAGTATTCCTTCATCTGCATTAACGGATGGAGAATCCTATACAGTAACAGTCACTGCGAAGTCTGATGATGAAAATGTAAAAGAATCATCAGCGACTTATACATTCACTTATACAGCGAAAACTGTTCAACTTAGCACACCAAGCAATATTACTGCGGGAGTTACTGATGATGGTAGTTGGATGATTCAATGGAATGCAGTAGAACACGCAACTTCTTATAAACTTTCAATTGATGGTGGACCAGAATTTGAAGTTGAAGGGACAAATAGTTATACAGATACTGGTATGGAACAAGAAGGTAATCACAAAGTAACGGTTAAAGCGTACTCTTCAGATGCAACATATACTGAAAGTGAAGTCGCTACTGCAGATCTTGCTTATACTTTAGAACAAATAAGAATTAGCTTAGTATATACTGGAAATAACATTGATCAAGCTACTAATAATGTTACTGTATTGGTGAAAGTTGGTAAGACATATACATGGAAAGAATTAGATGATTTGACAAATAGTCAATCATCATATGCAACGAGCCACGGTTGGGTTGTTAATGAAGGGTCAGAGCAAATTCGAACAAATACTTCTGTAGTATATATTCCTGTTACTGTACCAATGGAAGGACCAACGCAATAAGGAGATTTACAATGGATAAAGTTTGGTATTACATGAAAAAAGATAAATCAAAATATGGTCCTTATTCAGATAAAGAATTATGTGCTTTGATTCATCAAGGAATTATTAATGGTGATGAATATATTTGGATGACAGATATGAAAGGATGGTTGAAAGTACAAAATTCAATCTATTCTGAGTTTATTCCTAGTGAGGATGAAAATTCATTAGATGATTTATTTTGAGCGGTAGATATTCTATCGCTTTTTTATGTTATACTAGTTTCGTTGAAACTGATGATAGGAAATAGTAGAAGTTTCTGAAGCATAGAAGAGAAAAGCATAGTTGGTGAAAGTGCTTATGTGAATGAATTTTGAATGCATCCTTGAGGGCTTTATCGATAAGGTAGATAAGGACGTTCACTGCGTTAAAGTAGATGAGAAGTAAGAAAAGTGGGACCACGTTATAGACGTCTTTTTATAGAGACGTTTTTTATTTTATGGAGGGAGATATGATCAAGCTATACAATAGTAAAACATTAAACGTAGAAGAATTTAAACCAATTAAAGAAGGACAGGTTGATATGTATGTGTGTGGACCAACAGTTTATAACTATGCACATATTGGAAATGCGAGACCGATGGTCGTTTTTGATGTATTAAAAAGATTATTTGAAGCGGAAGGATATCATGTTACGTATGTATCTAACTTCACAGATGTTGATGATAAGATCATCAATAAAGCAATTGAAGAAAATACAACAGAAGCTGTGATTGCGCAAAGATATATTGATGCTTATCAAGAAGTACGTCAATTATTAAATACGGAAGTACCAGATATTACACCTAGAGTTACAGAAACAATGGATGGAATTATTGCGTTTGTTAAAGAATTAGTTGATAACGGAAGTGCATATGTATCTGAGAATGGTGATGTTTATTTTTCTGTGGATGCAGATGAAAAGTATGGAGAAATTTCTCATCAGAAACTTGATCAATTGGAAGCAGGTGCGAGAATTGAAGTGAATGATGGAAAGAAAAATCCATATGATTTTGCGTTGTGGAAAAAAACAGATAAAGGAATTCAATGGGATTCTCCATGGGGAAAAGGTAGACCTGGATGGCACACAGAATGTGTTGTGATGATTAATCAAAACCTAGGTGAATATATTGATATTCATGGTGGTGGAATGGATTTGAAATTTCCACATCATGAAAATGAAGTAGCACAACAAGAATGCACTCATCATAATTCATTAGCGAATTTCTGGGTTCATAATGCGATGATTAATATCGATGGTCAGAAAATGAGTAAATCTTTAGGAAATACTTTGTGGGCAAAAGATATTGTGGAAAAGTTAGGAACAAATCTAACAAGATGGTTGATGAGTTCTGTTCATTATAGAAAAGAATTGAATTTCTCTGAAGAAACAGTTGAAACGGCACGTAAAGAATTAGACAAAGTATTAAATCCTTTAAAACAAATTGATATTAAATCACAATTGGCAAATGTTACATTAACAGATGCATTTGATGAAGAAAGTTATCGTGAATTCTTAAATCAATTAGATGATGATTTAAACACACCAAATGCGTATACTGTTATCTTTGACACAATGAAGAAAATCAATCAAGGTTTAAGAACAAAAGAACCTGATTGGGAAACATTAGGAAAATTAAGAAACGCAGTTGTAAAAATGCTAGATATCTTAGGAATTGTTGTGGATAAAGTTACATTGGATGAAGAAGATAAAGGAATCTTTGAACAATGGAATCTCGCAAAATCTCAAAAAGATTGGGATGCGGCTGATCAATATCGTAACAAATTGAGTGAGAAGGGATTGTTGTGATGAACACCAATACTTGTTCAGGAAGAACACTTGCTTTTTTAGGAGATGCAGTATGGTCGCTTCTTGTTAGAGAATATTTGATTGAAAGTGGAGAAGGTAAAGGAAAGAAGCTTCAAAAAGATAGTATTTCTTATGTTAGTGCGAAGGCACAAGCTACTTTTTACACCTCTTTACATGAACAACAATTTTTCACAGAATGGGAAGAAGAAGTTTTCCACAGAGGAAGAAACGCTAATGATGGTGCGACTCCTAAAAGTACGGATGTTCAAACGTATCGAATCTCTACAGGTTTTGAAGCAATCTTTGGTGCTTTACAATTAGAAGGCAAACAAGATAGAATTCGAGAGATATTTGATGAAGTATTAAAAGTGAAAGGATAATCGTATGTATATATATGGAAAGAATCCTGTAAGACAATTGTTTTTAGAACATAAAGAAGTAAAAGAATTGATTTTAGCTGTGCAAGATAAAGAACTTGAATCATTCGCACAAAGAAATCACGTAAAAGTGAAACGAACAGATAAAAAGAATCTGTCTAAATTAGCTGGAACAGAACGACATCAAGGTGTTTGTGCATTGGTGAATGATTATCAAACATATACATTAGAAGAATTGATGCAGAATAAAAATGAGAAACATGGATTATTGATTTTACTAGATGAATTAGAGGATCCACATAATCTAGGTGCCATTTTAAGAAGTGCAGATGCGGTTGGTGCAACAGGTGTAATCTTCAAGAAAACTCACGCTGTAGGTTTAACACCAACAGTAGCGAAAGTGTCTGCTGGAGCAATCGATACAGTGAAATGCGCAGCGGTCACAAATTTATCACGTGCAATTGAAACACTCCAAAAGAATGGTTGGTGGGTTGTAGGAACAGATATGAATGGTCAAGATTATCGACAATTGAATTATGATTTTGATTGTGTTCTCGTCATTGGTAATGAAGGAAAAGGTATTTCTAGATTGATTAAAGAGAAATGTGATTATGTAGTAAAGATTCCTATGGTTGGAAAGATTGAATCTTTGAATGCATCTGTATCTGCGGGTGTATTAATGTATGGCATTTACAATGCTAGAAATCCAATGTAGTTATCCACAATTGATTGTTTATAAAAGTAGGTTTTCCACAAAGAATTCCTACTTTTTCTAATGAAAAATGATAGTCATTAGAGGACAAAATACTCTTGATTTCATGTGAAAATGAAATCGGAGGAAATGTTATGAAAGACTATAATATTTATGAATTAATTTATTTGTATCATTGTGGAAGTGCTTATGTGCTAGATTTGATTCGAGAAGAAATGAAAGATCAATTGTTTTACTGGACAGATGAGAAAGTAGATATGAATCGAGGAATCTATCAAATGTATTATGATGATCTCTATCAAGAAGCAATTTTAGGATTATATGAAGCAGTGAATTCATACAGGGATGATAAAGATGCATCTTTTACAACTTATTCTAGAATGGTTGTTGATAGAAGATTGATTAATTTTATGTTGAGAAATATAAAGGGAAAAGATAAAACAAAAGAATTTTCAATTGATGAAGAACTGATGTATGACAAAAGCTATATTATAAATATTCCAACGAGAGATTCATTATCTGTTCCAGAATATAAATTGGCATTTCATGAATGTATTGAAAGTGTTGAAAAGACAGTTCAAGAATTTAGTGTTGCGGAAAGACAAGTGATGAATGAGTGGCTTCAAGAGAAAACATATATTCAAGGAAGTCGTCATTTAAATATGCGAATCAAAACTTACGAAGGGAAATTACAAAAAGTCAAAAAAGCGCTAAGAAATACATGCCTTAACGCGTAAAATAGTTTGCGTTGCATGCTTTGTTGTGTTAGAGTATTAAAGCATTTGAAGGAGTTTTTCGTAATGGCAAAAGATGATAAGGCAATCTTGGCCTGTGAAGTGTGTCTTTGCAGAAACTACACTACACACAGATCAAAGAAGAACAATGGCAAACGATTGGAGTTAAGAAAGTTTTGCCCACATTGTGGAAAAGTGACACTCCATAAAGAAACAAAATAGGAGGTTTCTATGGCAGAAGAAACTAAAAAGACAAAAGAGAAAAAAGTAAAAGATAAAAAGCCAAAGGTAAAGAAAGATCATTGGTTTTCAATTAGTGGAATTCGTAAGGAAGCAAAGAGAGTTAGATGGCCACATTGGAAGAGTGAAGGACAAAGTAATCCAGGTATTTTCCAAAATTCTGGTGAAGTTATTTTATTTACAGCATTCTTTGCGTTATTCTTTGTTCTTTGCGAATTCGGAGTTACATTCTTATTAAAATTAATTGGAATTGGAGCGTAAGTTATGTCAGAAATGGATATGAGTTTATTAGATGATGAAAACAACAAACGTTGGTATGTTGTAAATACATATTCTGGACATGAAAACAGAGTCAAAGAAAATCTTGAAAAGCGTGTTGAAACAATGGGTATTCAAGATTGCTTGTTTAGAATCGTAGTCGCTGAAGAACCTGAAATTGAAATCAGAGGAAATAAAAAGATTGAAAAGATGCATAATCTTTTCCCGGGTTACGTATTTGTTGAAATGAAGATGACAGATGAAGCTTGGTACGTTGTTAGAAATACACCGGGTGTTACTGGATTTATTGGCTCATCAGGTGGCGGTGCAAAACCTTTCCCAGTTTCTCCAGATGAAATGGAATCTATTTTAAGAAGAATGGGACAATCTGATAAGAAAGTTGTAGTTGACTTCAAGATTGGTGATACGGTTAAGATTTTAACTGGACCATTCCAAAACATGGAAGGAACAATTTCTACAATGAACGATCAAACACAAACAGCTGATGTATTGATTAACTTATTTGGTAGAGAAACACCAGCAACAGATATCGGATATAATGATCTAGAAAAAGTAGATGAATAAGATTTG
>CAVJMM010000019.1:0-37384 GCA_963650865.1 Eubacterium sp. AM49-13BH
CGAAGAGTTTGAGGAAGCAGAAAAGAAAGCTACTGAACAAGGAATGAAAAAAGGTATAGAAAAAGGCATAGAAAAAGGAATGCTGAAAGGTATAGAAAAAGGCATAGAAAAAGGGAAATTAGAAATTGCCAAACAAATGTTATTGGAACATGAACCGATTGATAAGATTGTGAAATACACTGGCTTATCAAAAAAAGATATTCAGAATATGTAAATGGCTTGTTAAAAAGTCATTTTTTTGTTGACTTTCAATGAGAGGAGGATATTATTTTTATGGCAGTTTTGAAGGAGGTGGTTTTATGAATCAAGGTAGTCCGATAGGTACACTTACAAATGATGAAGTGCCTTTATCTTACAAACATCATAAAAATCATTTCTGGAGGAACGAAAAATGGAAAAAGAATATGAAAAAGACCTCGAGATTTTTAGAGGCCTTTTAAAAGAAAAAAAATTTGTTGCATTACGTGCAATGGCTCAAGATATGAATGAAAGTGATATTGCCGTAATCTTAGAAAAAATGGAAGATGAAGATATGTTGAAAATCTTCCGCTTATTTCCAAAAGAGCTTGCTGCGGATGTTTTTTCTCAATTGGATGACGATTCTCAACAATATATCATTACGCAATTGAGTGATCATGAAGCAGGTGTTGTTATTGATAATATGTATGCTGATGATGCTACAGACTTGTTGGAAGAAATGCCAGCGAATGTTGTAAAGCGTATTTTAGCGTATGCATCTGCTGAAACTAGAAAAGATGTTAATCATTTATTACAGTATCCAGAAGACTCGGCTGGATCAATTATGACGGTGGAATTTGTTGACTTGAAGTCAACAATGACAGTTGAAGATGCAATCCATCGTGTTCGTAAATTAGGGAAAGATTCGGAAACAGTTAATGTATGTTATGTTTTGGATGCAAAAAGAGAATTGATTGGTACAGTTGCAATTAGATATTTGATTATTCGCAATAAGAATGAATTGATTCGTGATATTATGCATGAAGATGTTGTATCTTGTTCAACTTCTGATGATCAAGAACATGTTGCACAGATATTCAAAAAGTATGATTTTACTGCTTTGCCTGTTGTTGATAAAGAAAATAGAATGGTTGGTATCATTACGGTTGACGATATCATGGATATTATGGAACAAGAGGCAACTGAAGATATTGATAAAATGAATGCCATCATTCCAAATGATAAGCCATATTTAAAAACAAGTGTTTTTGAAACTTGGAAGAAAAGAGTTCCATGGTTATTATTATTGATGATATCGGCAACATTTACTGGTGGTATTATTACATCATTTGAAAATGCTTTAAGTAAAGTTGTTGTTTTAACCGCGTATATTCCAATGTTAATGGATACAGGTGGAAATGCAGGTAGCCAATCTTCTGTAGAAGTTGTACGTGGTTTGTCACTTGAAGAGATTACATCAAAAGATTTTCCAAAAGTTGTTTTAAAAGAATTACTTGTTGGATTATTATGTGGTATTACTTTAGCTGCTGCAGTATTTTTGAAAAGTTTATTTATTGATCAAATTGGGATTTATGTTGCACTAGTCGTTTCTGTTACAGTGATTTGTACTGTATTTTTCTCAAAGATGATTGGAAGTATTTTGGTTATGGCAGTCGATAAACTTGGATTAGATCCAGCTGTAGTTGCCTCTCCTGTACTAACAACGATTATTGATGCGTTATCATTGCTTATTTATTTTTCTATCGCAACGGCTGTATTACATATCTAAACCTGAGATTTTTCTCGGGTTTTTTTGTAAAATAGAGTAATGAAAAAAAGAACATTTGCGATTGAAGTTATTTCTGTTTGTTTAGTGATTGGTGGATTTGTTGTTAACAAATTTAAAACAATAGATTCTAAACAAAATAGCAATAGTAATATTTCTTACAATCAAACTTTAGAAGTATATTTTATTGATGTTGGACAAGGTGATAGTACTTTAATTATTGATGATGATGAAGCAATGTTAATTGATGGTGGCTTACCAACTGCTTCACAAAAAATTTATTCTTTCTTAGAAAAGAAAAACATCCAACATTTAAAGTATATTGTTGCTTCTCACGCACATAATGATCATGTTGGAGGTTTATCTGCTGCTTTAGAATATAGTAGTTGTGAAGAAGTATTAGTACCTTATTTTGATAGTGATAATGAACGGTTTCAATCATTTTTAGAAAAAGCAGAAGAGAAAGATGTATCAATTACCCAAGCAAAAGAGGGAGAGAGCTATTTTTTGAAAGATGCAGAAATCAAGATATTAGGCCCTACAGATTTGATTGAAAATGATGATAATAATAATTCTTTGGTTTTCCGATTGGATTATAAAAATGTATCTTTCTTATTTACTGGAGATGCAGAACAAATGGAAGAACAATTATTACTCTACAATCATTATAATGATCTTAAAGTAGATGTATTAAAAGTTGGACATCATGGAAGCCATAACGCAGCGAGTTCAGCTTGGATGAATGCAGTGGATCCACAATATGCGGTAATATCTTGTGGGAAAGATAATAGTTATGGTCATCCACATGAAGAAACTTTAGAATTGTTAGAACAACAAGGAACAACGATTTATCGAACAGATTTACAGGGGACCATTCATTGTTCTACAGATGGAAATCAAATTATATTTGATACAGAAAAAGAAACAAATGTAGTTGCAACGGAATCTAATGATGAAGTAAATGCGTATGTATTAAATACAAGAAGTAAGAAATTTCATTTATCAAGTTGTGATAGTGTAGATATGATTTCTGAGAAGAATAAATTGATATCTGAAAAATCAAGAGAAGAACTTTTAGAAGATGGATACTCACCATGTGGAAAATGCAATTCATAGAAAAACACCAAGTATTATTTGCTTGGTGTTTTTGGTTGTTCTGCATCCATGATTGCTCCGCAATATGGACATATTTCTTTTTCGAAATTTACTCTTTTTTCGCAATTAGAACATGTGCATTGTGGTAAATAAACAAATCCATTAATTGATTCAGAATCTTCACGTGTGAAATGTATCCAATAAGCATGCTTAGTTTCAGTCATATGCATCACCTCTTTCATTATTTTAACATTTTCAGAGTATAATCGTCCATTTATTTAACTGTGAATTCAACACAGATCGTATCCGTATCATGATTAGAATTCATTAGGAATTGATAAATGAAGATATCACCATGTTCTTGATAACCATTATGATGTATTTCTTGAATCAGAGTATTCAGTTTTTCTGTTGAAATAATTTGGTTGGATGGCACTTTTGTAATGACACGATAGTATTTATGTTTTGGAATCATTTTAAAATCTAGAGATTCTTCTATTTTCTTTGTGATGAATAGTAGGCCATAATCAGAAGGATAAGTTTCATGTTCTAAACATGAAGTATGAATGTGATAAACAGGTCTAGCAATACCTGAATTTACAAGATTCATATAATTAGAATTTTCATGAATAGGAATGTAGTAGAAATCATGACGTATGCCAGTATCATAAGGAATATTATTTTGATAGTTTTCAAAAAGAATTTGTAGGTCTAAAGCATTTTGGTATCTCGCATAAGAATATTCTACTTCTTGTTTTAGCTGATTAATATGTGAATTGAGTTGTTGTTTACCTGCATCAATATCGTTGTTTTTTAACATGGATTGAATGGTAGAAAGAGGTATTCCTAAAGCATTGTATTGTTTGACCAATATCAAAAGATGGAGATCTTGTGTGGAATAATCACGATATCCATTTTCTTTTCTTTTTGGATGAATGATTCCTTTCTTTTCGTAAAAACGAATCATATCTTTTGAAATTGCAGTTTCTAAACTTGCTTGGTTAATATTCATAAAATTGTGAAAAAATAAACAAAAGCATTGACGTTAGAATAGTTCTAACGTTTAGAATGATTATATAACAAATGGAGGGTTAATTGGAATGAAAAAAGTATTTACGGGATTGCTTTCTTCTGCAATGATGCTTAGCTTAGTAGGTTGTACATCAAATGACAGTGGAAAGTATACTGCAGGAACTTACACAGGAACAGGCAAAGGTCATAGTTCTGATGTAACAGTTACTGTAACATTTTCTTCTTCAGAAATTACAAAAGTTGAATTAGATGTTTCTGGAGAAACAGAATCAATTGGCGGTAAAGCAGCAGATGAATTGGCTCAACAAATCATGGATCAACAATCTAGTGATATTGATGGTGTGTCTGGGGCTACGGAAACAACAAACGCGGTCAAAGCTGGATTGGAAGATGCAATCAAACAAGCAAGTAGTACAGAAAGTGCAGAAAAGACAAAACTAACTGATGGCACTTATACAGAAACTGCAACAAGTTTTGGTGTAACTGGTCTTATGAAAGGAACTGTTACAATCAAGGATAACAAAATTACTGATATTCAGATTACAGAAGAATCTGATTCTGCAACAGGTCAATGGTTCAGTGTAGCAAAAGAAAAGTTGATTCCAAGAATAATTGAAGCACAAAGCGTCGGCGTAGATTCTATCACAGGTGCTACAACTTCTTCTGGAGCAATCAAAACAATTGTTTCTTCTGCAATTGAAGAAGCAGGTGGTAAAAGTAGTGAATGGATGGTAGCTTCCGAAAAAAGTACTGAAGTGAAAAAGTTAGATGGTTATGATGTTATCGTTGTTGGATTAGGTGGATCTGGTATCTTATCTTATTGTTCTGCCGCAAAAGCTGGTGCGAAGGTATTTGGAATTGAAGCTGCTGGTGAAATTGGTGGAAACTCTGCTTCTGTATATGGACCAATGGTGTTGAATAGTGAAAATTTAAAGAAGAAATATACTGATGGAAAAGATTATATTGATGAAGATGAAGTGTATAAAACATGGTTAGCATATGTTGGAACTGATGAAAAAGCAGACGTTATTAAAGAAGCTGTATATCAATCAGGTTCAGCTGTAGATTACTACATGGATAACTTTGACTTTAGCTTTGATGGTATGGGTGGACTTGTAGGGTCTTTCGTTGTTCCTTCATGGGACAAAGAATGGACTGTATATACTGCAGATGAAGATAATACAAAGTGGTATGCTTTTGGTCCAGATCACACATATCAATTTCAAAATGCTTTAGATAAAGCGAAAGCAATGAATGAAGATAATGATTATATGTTAGAGTTAACTGCCGAAGAATTATTAACAGATTCTGAAGGAAATGTAACAGGTGTTAAAGCAGTTAGCTATGATGGTACAACTTATGAAATATCTGGTAAATCTGTCATTCTTGCGACAGGTGGCTTCCTTGGAAATAATGAAATGTTAGAAGAAGTATATGGAAGTACAGTAAAGAGCATTGGTGATACAGTCAATGATGGAACAGGTATTAAAATGGGACAATCTGTTGGTGGAGCTACATATGCACTAGGCACATTACCAATGATTCATGTTTCACAAGTACCAAATATCATTCGTGATGATTCTTTAACTGCAGATGAAAAAGCAATTTTGTCTGCAATCGCTACAACAAGTGATGCAAAAGAAGTGGATGAAACAGGTGCTATCTTAGGAACAACAGATGAATCTGGTACAACAAATAGTGAACTAACAGTTGGGATTGCATATGCGCCAGGATTCCATTATTACAATGTTTATACACAAGATGAAATTGATGCAATGAAAAATAGTGGTTTATCTGAAACAACTGCAGCAGTATCTATCTTTGGTCTAGGACAGGGTGGAACAGTTCCTGAAGCAGGTACACCAATTGATACAATGGATCATATTGTTGAAGTTGCATTAGAAACGGAAAATGCTTGGAAGGGAACACCTGGCGAACTGGCAAAAGCATTGAATATGGATGAAGATACATTAACAGAATCATTAGGCGATGCAGATACAACGTATTATTTATTTGAATGTTGTGGATATTCTTATGGAACTGTTGGTTCTTTAGATGTTGATACAAATATGAATGTATTAAAAGAAGATGGAACGCCAATCAAGAATCTATTTGCGGTAGGACAAGATTCTGAAGGTGTTGCGAATAAAGAAGGTGAAGCTTATTCTCCATGGGGTGGACAAGCTCAATCTTGGACATTTGTATCTGGTAAGATTGCTGGAGAAGCAGCCGCAAAACTTGCAGAATAAAAAAATGAAAAGCTTAAGATGAAAATCCTAAGCTTTTTTCATTCAAACGTAACTTGTTTGAAGTTATGAATGTTGATGTTTGTAGAATAATATTTTGTGAGTGTTTGAATTGTTGTTGCGGTATCTTCTACACCTGCAGTTTCGTATGTTGAATGCATGGATAATTGAGGTAAACCAATATCTACCGCATGAACACTCACTTGCATATTTGATAAGTTTCCTAATGTTGATCCACCTAAAGAATCAGAACGATTTGCGAATGTTTGATAAGGTGTGTTTGCCATAAAACAGATTTGTTCTAATACAGATCTTGAAAAGGCATCTGTTGTATATTTTTGATTTGCGCTTTCTTTAATAACAAGACCTTTATTCATATAAGCACAATTGACGCTATCTGTTTTTTCTGGATGATTTGGATGGACTGCATGTGCATTGTCCGCACTGACTAAGAATGATTTGGAAATTGCTTGGTAATAATTTTCTTCTGATTTATTTAAACCATAATTGATTCTTTTTAGTGTATCGTGTAAGAAGGTGGACATTGCTCCTTGTTTTGTGTTAGAACCAACTTCTTCGTTATCAAAACAAGCATATAAGCTTATATCATGTTCATTGTTAGAATCCAAGAAAGCTTTGAGTGTTGCAAATGCACATTGTAAGTCATCTAATTTTGGGGAAGAAATAAATTCATCTTGATAACCCCAAATACATGGCCTTTGACGATTGACTAAGAATAAATCAAAACCTAATAGATCCTCTACGGAAATATTTAAATGTTCCGCAATCATTTTTTTGAAGTCTCCTTCTTTTGCCTTGCCACAAGAGAAAAGAGGACATAAATCAATTTGTCTATTTGTTGGAACGCCTTTATTGACTTCACGGTTAAAATGAATTGCAACATTTGGTATCAATAATAAATCTTTATCAATATAAACAAGTTGATTTTTAATTGTATTTTCATTTCTTACGAGTGCTCTACCAGCTACTGTAAGAGGTCTATCAAACCATGTAGAATCAATCATTCCTCCATAAGCTTCTACATCTAATTTTAAATATTCTCCTTGTCCTTTTAATTCAGGAACATTTTTTATTTTGAATGTTGGGGAATCACTATGAGAAGCACACATTTGGAAATGATAATCATCTAATGTTTTTCCGACTTTAAAAGCAATTAAACTAGAATGATTACGAATGGTATAATACGCTTTTCCTTTTTCTAGTTTCCAAGAAGAATCTTCTGGAAGATATAAAAAGTTTGCTGAATCTAAATATTCTTTAATAGATGAAATAGAATGAAACATACTTGGACTATGTTGGATGAAAGTTAATAATTCTTGAGATATTTCTTTTGCGTTCATAAAAGCTCCTTCAAAACATCTAATATCATAGCATTATTTCAGAATTAGACAATTTTAGTTGATTGTTAAAAAAAGATATAATTTTGATGAAAAATATGTTATATTCCATAAGCTAATTAGGGAATGATATGGCAAAAAAAGTAAAACAAATAGGAAAGAATACACTCATTTTACTAGCAATCATTATTGTTGTTATGATGTGTTATATCGTATATAAAACATTTGGAAATCAATTTGTTGAATTGTTTCGAATTTTAGAACATGGGAATCAACAAGAATTGACAGCATATTTACAACAACAATCTACGTTTGGTGGATATTTTGTTTTGTGGTTGATTTGTGTTATGCAAGTGATATCAATTTTTTTTCCAGGAATGGTAATACAAATTGCTGGAGCTTTGATTTATGGATGGTGGAAAAGCTTTTTGATTTGTTGGATTGGATTCGTTTCTGGAAATTGTGTTGCATTTTGTGTAGGAAGAATATTTAAAAAAAATGTTCGTTCATTATTGAAAAAAGATAATGCATTAATTGAAAAAATCAATCAAGGACATCCAGTATTTGTTGTAGCGATATCATGTATGATTCCAGGGATACCTAATGGAATTATTCCATATATCTCTGCACAAACAAATATATCTACAAAAGATTATGTGATAGCGGTCGCTTCCTCTTGTTGGATACAAATACTATTGAATTGTATTGCTGGACATTTTTTGGCGCAAGGAGAATATATATTTATGGTATTAGCATTCTTGTTAGAAATACTGATTATTTTTCTTGTTACAAAGAATAAAGATAAATTAATGAAATGACTTTCGGTTTTCGAAAGTTTTTCTTTTGGTTTCTAGAAAAAGGACTACAATATTTCTTGCATATTTAGGAGGCAATCATGTCAAGAAGTAGAGGGATAGAAATGTGTGAAGGATCATTGTGGAAGAATTTATTCTTTTTTAGTGTTCCTTTGATGTTTGCACAAATATTAGAAGTTTTATTTAATTTGAGTGATGTAGCGGTTGTAGGAAAATTCGCGGATTATACAGCACTAGGGGCAGTTGGATCTACGACGATTCTTGTTACTTTATATACAGGATTTTTAATAGGAATGGGAAGTGGTGTGACGGTTGTTGTGGCGCATAGCTTAGGACAAGGAAATACAGAATATACAAAGAAAAGTATTTATTCTGCTTTGATTGCTTGCGGTGTTGTTGGAATTGGGATTGCGACATTGGCGTTTTTGTTATGTAATCCACTATTAAATGTTTTAAATACGAAATCAGAATTGTTTTCACAAGCTTCCTTGTATTTGAAAATTTATTCTTTAGGTTTTCCGGCTATGGCTATCTATAACTTTGGTAATGGTGTATTGAGTGCAAGTGGTGATACGAAAAGACCTTTAATGTATTTGAGTATTTCTGGCGTTGTGAATGTTATATTGAATTTATTTTTTGTTATTGTGTGTCATAGAGCTGCAGATGGTGTTGCGATTGCTTCAGCGATTTCTCAATATTTGAGTGCTCTATTAATTGTTTTTCATTTAAGAAAACGGGATGATATTAGTAAATTAGATTTAAACAAAGAATTATTTGATCAGGAAGCTTGTAAAGACATTTTAAAAATAGGAATTCCAGCAGGTATTCAAAGTGCAATCTTTGCGATAGCGAATTTATTTGTTCAAAAGGGTGTGAATTCTTTTGATGCAGTTGTCGTTTCAGGGAATTCTGCCGCAAGTAATGCGGATACGATCGTTTTTAATGTGATGGCTGCTTTTTATACAGGATGTGCATCGTTTGTCTCTAAAAACTGGGGTGCTGGCAACAAAGAGCGTATGTTAAAGAGTTACTTGATTGCCTTATTTTACTCTTTTATGGCAGGGATAATTTTTGGTGGTGCTTTATTTTTCTTTGGAAATTACTTTTTGAGTTTCTTTACGAATGATTCTTCTGTTATGTCAGCGGGAATAGAGAAATTAAAAGTTATGGCTTTTTCTTATTGCTTATCTGCTTTTATGGATTGTACGATTGCGGCATCTAGAGGCATTGGAAAAAGTATTGCACCTATCGCAATTGTAATATTGGGTTCATGTGTTTTTAGGGTGGTATGGATTTATACGGTATTTGCGTATTTTCATACGATTACATCATTATATTTACTATACCCTTGTTCATGGACGATAACAGCCATTGCAGAAATCATTTGTTTTGTACATTCGTATAAAAAAGTAACAAAGGTAATGGAAGGATATCTATAATTAGAAAACGCTTACAATTCTTTGCTCAAAAGTCTAAATTCTGTTGTAAAATAGAGACAGGTTATTTGGAGGAAATATGAGTAAAAAGATAATATGTCCACATTGTGGAAGTAAAAAGGTTCAAGAATTGGAAGAGTATTATTTGTGTGATGATTGTAAGAATTCTTTTGGTAGAGAAGCTTTAAGTGATAAAGGAATTCCAATGGTAGAAGCTGTGAAGGGATTGCGTTTTCGCTATGGCGATATTGTATCAGGTAGTGCTCGTTTAAGAATGATACAAGAAAAAGATGGTTCTTGTGTTTATGAAGTTTATGATGCAAATGAAGGTGGCATTGATAAAGTTGCAGATGTGTTAAGTAGTGAAGAATGGATGAAACTGAAAGAGAGTTTATTTCAAGATCTTTATCTAGCAGATTGGAAGAGATTATATATTCCGAATAATGATGGAAAGATGTTATTAGAAAACAATGAATGGGAATTAGGAATTGATATTAGTTGGGATGAAGTTTATGAATATTATGGATATGATGCATATCCACCATATTGGAAAGATTTGATGAAATTAATTGAACCATTCTTTAATAAATTGAGTAAATAATATGAGAAAAAAGGAATCGTGTTGTGTAAAATCAACATGATTTTTTCGAATAATTCGTAGTCTTGTCTTTTATATATGAAGTGATTAGAATATTATCTAGCACAAAGTAAGAGAGGTATTATATGAAAATAGTGATTGCTGGTGCAGGAAAAGTTGGGAAGACTTTAACGAAAGAATTGAGTGCAGATGGATGTGATATCACATTGATTGATAGAAATGCGGATGTGTTAGAAGTTGTTGGTACAAAATATGATGTTATTACATATCAAGGTAATGCAGCGACAGTAGACACATTAGAAGAAGCAGATATTTATTCAACGGATGTTTTTATTGCCGCAACAAATGCAGATGAAATAAATGTGTTAGCTTGTATGACTGCACGAGCATTGAACCCAGATGTTCATGTTATTGCGCGTGTAAGAACACCAGAGTATGTTTCTGGTTTATTGAAGTTATCAGGTCATTTTGGATTATCTTTAGTAATTAATCCTGAAAGAGAAGCTGCAATAGAAATTGCGAGTTTATTGAAACTTCCTGAATTTATGAAAGTAGAACATTTTGCGAAATCTCGTGCAGAAATAGCAGAATTGAAAGTATCTCATAATTCTAGAATCAAAAATTTAAAATTATCTGATTTTCATAAGAAGATACAGGCACAAGTATTGATTTCTGCAGTATTACGAAATAGAGAAATCATTCTTCCAAATGGTGATACGGTTTTACAGGAAAATGATCGCTTATACATTACGGGAACGAACCAAGAATTACATACATTATTAAATAATATTGGTGTGATTAAAAAGGAAGTTAAACATGTTGTAATTGCTGGGGGTAGTAGAATTGCTTACTATTTAACACAATATCTACAAGAAGCAAATATCAAGGCTACAATTATCGAACAAGATGAAAATGCGTGCAAAGTTTTAGCGGGATTACTTCCAAATGCAACGATTATTCATGGTGATGCTTCTGATGTTTCTGTATTAGAAAGTGAAGATATTTCAGACTACGATGCATTTGTTGGATTAACAGGTATGGATGAAGTAAACATGGTATGTGCGCTTTATGCTAACCAAAGAAATATATCAACTGTCGTAACAAAGCTTGGTAGAGGACGTATTCAAGAATTGACAGATAAATTAGATCTAGGATCTGTTGTTTCACCAAAGGATATTGTTTCCATGCATATTATTCGTTATGTTCGTGCGATTCAAAATAAAGAAGGTGCTGCATTAACAATTCATAGAATTGCGGATGGTAGAGTTGATGCATCTGAATTCTTGGTGGATGAAACAACAAAACATATTGGTATTCCACTGAAAGATCTTCATATTAAGAAAGATATTTTGATTAATTCTATTGCGAGAGGTGATCGCTTTGAGATACCAAATGGTGATTCTACATTAGAAAAAGATGATATTATTGTTATTTTATCTGATGATACAACAACAATTCATCAGATTAATGATATCTTTGAGGACTAAGTTTCATGAACTTTAAATTTGTATTAAGAATTATTTCTTATATTTTATTGATTGAAGCGGCATTGATGGTTCCTTCTGTATTGATTTCATTATTTTTAAAAGAATGGAATGCTTTGTATGGATTTGGGATTACATATTTGATTTTGTTTTTGACAGTAGGATTTATATTGCTGATAACAAAAAACTATCAAAAAAATCATTTCTATTCACGTGAAGGTTTAGTTACTACGGGATTGACTTGGATATTAATGAGTGCAATTGGATGCTTGCCGTTTGTGTTTTCAAAAGAAATTCCTAACTTTGTTGATGCAATGTTTGAGATGGTTTCAGGATTTACGACAACTGGTTCTTCTATATTGATTAATGTAGAAGAAATGTCCTATAGTTTGTTGTTTTGGAGATCATTCTCTCATTGGATTGGTGGAATGGGAATCTTAGTATTTTTGCTTGCAATTGTATCTGTTGGTGGAAAGAATGGTGGATTTACAATGCATATTATGCGTGCAGAATCTCCAGGTCCTGCTTCAGGAAAAATTGTTCCAAGAATGAAAGAAACAGCCAAGATAACTTACATTATTTATACAGTGTTAACAATCATTGATATTTTATTGTTATTGATTGTTGGGAAAATGCCATTATTTGATGCGTTGTGTATTGCTTTTGGCACTGCTGGAACTGGTGGTTTTGGTATTAAGGCGGATTCTATGGCATCTTATTCAACTGCTGCAATCAATATTACAACTGTATTTATGTTGTTGTTTTCTGTGAACTTCTCAATTTATTTCTTATTATTAACAAGAAAGTTGAAAGAAGTTGTCAGAGATGAAGAATTCAGATGTTTCTTGTTTGTTGTGTTTGTGGCAATATTGGGATTATTTATTTCTGCTTTACCACTCTATAAAGATTCTTCTATTTGTTTAAGAGATGCAGCTTTTACTGTAGGAACAATTATTTCTACGACTGGATATGCAACGACGGACTTTAATAAATGGCCAGCACTAGCACATAGTATTATCTTATTTTGTATGTTTGTTGGAGCGTGTGCTGGAAGTACAGGTGGTGGTTTTAAACAAGTAAGATTAGTTATCATGTGGAAAACATTACGTCGAAATATTCATAAGTTTTTACATCCATCTGAAGTAAGAGTTATTGAATATAACGATAGACCAATGTCTGAGAGTATTGTGAATAATATTTCCTCTTATTTGATGGCTTATGTATTAATAGTTATTATTTCAATTCTTGTTATATCAGTTGATGGATTTGATTTTGAAACGAACTTTTCGGCAGTGATGGCTACCTTTAATAACATTGGACCTGGTTTATCTGCGGTAGGACCTGTTTCTAATTTCGCTAGTTTTTCTTTCTTTTCTAAAATCGTATTGACGATGGATATGCTTGCGGGAAGATTAGAAATTATGCCAATTTTAATTCTATTTTCTAAAACAACTTGGAAAAGAGCAAGATAACAAAATACAACTTCAATCTGAAGTTGTATTTTTGTTATCCTCTATTTGTTGAACATGAATCTGTTCTCCTGTTTCAGAGTCTGTAATCGTTGTGTAGTTCTTTAATGATGAATCAGGTGTTGTGATTCCATTTCTATAATGGAAATAATTTGATTGATAAATCATCAAAGAAATATTGAATGCATTGTTCACTTTTGATGTTGTGTTTGTAATATAGGAATCTGAAATTGTTTCATCACTATTTGTTGGCTCAAAAGTATTTGTGGCAGTATAGTAGATACCTTTATCGGTTGCCCAATCTCCATCTGGGAAATATACGATTGATTCAGAATTTGAGAAATAATCGGTTCCTAATAATAATCTAGGATCATAGTTGATATTGTAAAGGTTTAATACAGTAGGCAATATATCATAGGTACTAGAAATGTTTGTGAATGTTTCATCTTGTAAGATAGATGGACAATAAATCACAAGAGGAGATCTAAATTCATTCATCCCTTCAGAACGATCAATCGTTATTCCACTTTCATCAATTTCAGGCGTATAGTCATATAAATAATTGATATTCATATTTAATGGATGATGATCCGCAAAGAATACAATTGCGGTATCATCTGCTTTTCCAGCATCTTCTAAAGCTTGTAATAAATATTCCATTCCCTTATCTAATTCCATAGCTTTTGAGATATAGTGCTTTACATCTTCTGGATAATCTGGATGAACTTGATTAATTTGATCTAAGTATTTATTTCCTAATACATCCCAACTTGTGTTATATGGGAAGTGTGTAGAAGAAGTAATATACATTGTCATGAATTGATCTTCATTGATATATTTATCTGTTGTTAGACGGAATAGATCATAATCAGATTGCCAACCACTAATTGTTTCTAAAGAAGCATCTTGTTCTGTGAAATCAGACCAATCTTCATAATCATCACAATACAAACTTTCCATCATTGTTTTTCTTGGATAGAATTCATCTGTCCAGTTATGATAAGCATGTGTTGTATAACCAGATTGTTTGAATAGATAGAAGATTGAATTCGTCCAATCATTATCAGAATATTCCGCATATACATTCGTATCTCTTCTAGGAACTAAACTCGTTTCTGAAATCAACTCAGAATCAGAAGTACCAGTATCAAATTTAGGGGTGTAATGATTGGAAAAGTTCCAACCAGAATTCATCATTTTATAAAGAGTTGGTGTTAATTGTTCATCAATGCCAATATAATCAAATGCCTCAATCATGATATAAATCAAATTCTTTCCTTCTAATAAACCAGTTTTATCATTATATCCATCGATGCTTTGGTTCATTAAATAAGTATCTATTTTCTTGCGTGTTTCATCATCATCTGCATCAGATTGTTCTTGCCAACTTGTATCATCAATTGTTCTTGTACTATCAACTTCTGTATATTCTTGTTGAGGTTGTTCTTCTTCTAGAACAGCTTCTTTTTCTGTGAAAATCGTAGCGATATCTCTTAAAAGAAAACGTTCAATACCATATTCACGGATTGCACTTTCTTGATAAGTAGGATATGCATATTGTTCCCAATCACCATAGATAGCAGTGAGTAATAAGCCACCTTCATCCAATGCTAAGGATGAAACAAGAATCAAAACAAGATTTTTCCAGTTCTTTGATTTATAGACAGTGATATATTTTCTTTGAAGAAAGAAATAAGAAAATGGAATCAATAACATGAACCAATAGGCAATCGGCATTTGGCGAATATATTGTAAGACGTAGCTTACCATTGCACCTGCAAGTCCACCTGCTGTTTTTAATGTTGCGTACGAATGCATCATATTATGAATTCCAATTTGGAATAAAGCATAGATAGGTAATATAAAACAGAGAGCTGTATGAATGATCTTTGCTGGTTTGAGTGGTAATAGAGATAATAGTACAGAAATTATTCCTGAAAAACCAACACAAAATAAACAAATTCTTAACAGTGATAAATCGAAAGAAAATCCAAATTCGATAAACTTAAATACAAGCTCAGATAAAATTAATAAGATAGATAAAGATACAAAAGAAAACAAAATAAAAGGAATATTCCATTTTTTTGTTTCTTGTACAGATTGATTTTCTTCTGTTTGTTTTGGCTCTTCAGATACAATATTACAATCTTCTATTTGTGAGGAATCGATGCTTTCTTTTCTTTTATGTTGAATGATTGATTTATATTTTCTAATTGCCATATTGATTCCTCCGTGAAAGATACCGCAACATTTTACTACAAAGTGCTATAAATTTGTTGAAGAATTCAAAAAGCCCATGCATTGCATGAACTAATCGGTTGATAATTCTTTCTCTAAAGCTAATTTTAATGCTTCAAAGTGCTCTTTTCTTTCTGCTGTAACTTCTGGATAGTGTGGATCCATATCTTTTAATGTCTGTAAAATGATTTCAGAAACAACATAGCGCATATACCACTTATTATCTGCTGGTACAACGTACCATGGGCAATGTTTGGATGCGGTAGCGTTAATGGCATCTTCGAATGCTTCTTGATATGCATCCCAATATTTTCTTTCTTCTACATCACTACTTGAAAATTTCCAGTTTTTTTCTGGTTCTTCAATTCGCGCAAGGAAACGTTTTGCTTGTTCTTTTTTAGAAACATTCAAAAATATCTTAATGATACGGATGTTATTGTTGTACAAATATTCTTCAAAGTTACAAATTTCTTGATATCTATTTTTGATGATATTTTTTGTTTTGATTCGATCTGCATGTGGTTGTGATTTGTATAATTCTTTAACTTTTCCAATTAATACATCTTCGTAATGAGAACGATTGAAAATTGCGATTTCTCCTTTTGCGGGCAATTTTTGTGTAATTCTCCAAAGATAATCATGTGCTAGTTCAGTTGAAGAAGGTGATTTAAAAGCTGCTTCATAAACACCATGAGGTGATAAACATTGTAATACATGGGCAATTGTTCCATCTTTTCCTGCAGCGTCCATGGCTTGGAAAACAATAATCAATCCTTCCTTCTTTTCCGCATAAAGTTTTTGTTGGAGCTCATCTAACTTTTTTTCATTTTTGATAATTTCTTTTTCAGCATCCTTTTTTGTCTTACATAGATTTGTTTCATTTGTAGATACTTTATGAATATGAAATTTTTCTTTGCCATTATATGCATAGTGTTTAAACATAACGTGTCCTCACTTACAAAATATTCTAACATGAAATATAATAGAGATATCTAGAAATCAAAACTTTCGTCGATAAACAAATCATGGAGGACAAGTTTTATGAAACAACATCGTATTGCGGTAAGTTGCGGAGAAGGATTTGCATCAGGTTATTTGGCTGGACATTTAAATATCTTTGCGGCACAAGAAGGAATCTCAGATAAAGTAATCTTCACAAGAATTCCATATCCAGATTTATATGCTCATCAAGATGAGTTTGATATGGCAATGGTTTTGCCTCATATTGAGTGGAAAGTAAAAGAAGATAAAAAAGAATATAAGATTCCTTTATATATCATTCCTTTTAAAGTTGCCATTAAACCAAGAGCTTCTGACTTCGTACAAGATTGCGCAGATATTATGGCTTTAGCACGTGAAAGAGGTCATGGTGGTCTGATTTATTTTCCTGGAGAAGAAAGAACACAAAGCGTTACGCGTTTATGTTCTCATGCGCAATGGGTTGCAGAACACATGCCTCCATTAGAGAAATAATCATTGTTCAAATATAGAAAGAAACTTCTTAGAAGCGATATTTAAATATTCTTTATCACGATAATAGAAATTTAAATCTCTGATTGCGAGTGGATCATCTAAGATGAAATATAATACTTCAGGATTTTGGTCATCCAATTCTTGAGGAATGATATTGACTGTTCCATCACGAATAATAGAATATCCATATCCATTCTTTGTCATAAAATATTCTGTTATCATTTGGTCTACATACATCTCATAATTTGCTTCTGTATCATAGTGTTGAAAAATAGAAAGGCTTCTAGAATATAGATCACTGTCAGGTCTTAATGAAATATAAGGAAGATTCTCAAATTCTTTGAGATTGATTCCTTTTCTTTTTGTATTTCGATGTTCATTATGAAGTATTTGTTGTGCAGTGAATGCTATTCTTTTATGCTTTTTACAGATTTCCCAATGAGATGGTACAGCTAAAATCAAATGTTCATGATGAACAAATGTACATTGCATATTTTCAAATCCTTTATGATTTGTTGTTAAAACAAGATCTAAGTTTCCGTTTTTTAAATTTTCTAATAAAGCGTCATTATTTGTATGTTCATACATATTGATTTTGATATTTTGATACTGCTCTTTAAAAGATCTAGTGAGATTTGGAATCGTCCAACAACAATAATAAGTCATCGAACCAATAGAAAAAGAACCACTTTGTAAATCATTATATTCTTTGAAATGATTGTTGATTTCTTCTTCAATATGAGAAATCTTTTTTATTTGAGAAAGATAATAAATACATGCGTCTGTTGGTTTGATAGGTGTGGTTGAACGATCAAATAACTGTACTTCTAATTCCTTTTCAATGTTATTGATAGCCATACTTAAAGCAGGTTGAGAAATATACAATGCCTTAGCAGCTTTGGAAAAGCTACCATATTGATATACTGCTTCTACATATTTACTCTGTGTACTCATAATTCCTCCTATAAATAAAAACTTATACATTTTATAAATATAATATATTTGTACTTATGATAATACAAGCATAAACTCTTACTATCAGTTGAAAGAAACTGAAGAAAATCTATGGTAAGGGGGAAAATATCATGAAAGATTTTGGTAAAGTATCAAGAAGTTTATTAGCTTCACTTATGTTAACAACAGTATTAACAGGATGTTCATCATCTTCAAGTGCGTCAGCTTCAACAAGTGCAAGTGGTGAAGTTATTAATGTTGCGGTAGGTAATAGTATGGCTCCATTTGGATATTTGGATGCAGATGGAAATTTAATTGGATATGATGTAGATGTGTTGAAGGCAGTTGATGAATATCTAGATGATTATACATTTAATCTTTCAGCGATGGATTTCTCTACATGTGTTGTATCAATTGACTCTGGTGCTGCGGATATGGTTTCACATCAATTGGTAAAGAGTGAAGAAAGAAAAGAAAAATATATCTTCCCAGATCAATATTATTGCTTATCACCAATGAGATTAGTTGTGAAAAAAGGAAGTGATATTAAATCATTGGAAGATATGGCAGGTAAATCATTATATATGAATCCAGCATCTTATGAATATGGATTATTAACTTCTTATAATGAATCACATCCTGGTAAGGAAATTGTCATCAATGCAGTCAGTGATATGACAACAGCAGATTGTTATAAAGCAGTAGCGAATGGGACGGTTGATGCAGAATTAACATATCAATCTACATATGAATCAATCGTTGATGAGATTGGTTTGGCTGATCAATTAGAAACAACAGAAGTTGTTCTTGTGGAAGATACATATCAAATGATTTCTAAGGATAAACCAGAACTAGCTGAAAGAGTTTCTGAAGCGTTAAAGAGTTTAAAAGAAGATGGAACATTAGGTGAGATTTCTACGAAATGGTTTGGTTCTGATTATTTTGAAGAATATGCAGATATGATTTCAACAGATGTAGAGTGAGGTGTCTTATATGACATATCACTTTGAAAATATACCTTCTTTGATTGTAAGCATTTTAAGTGCTTTTCCAATCACATTAGAAATCTTGGTCATATCTTTATTAATTGCTTTGTTACTTGGCTTATTGATTGCCTGTTGTTCCTTAAGTAAAAACAAAGTATTAAACAAAATTGCATCTGGTTGGATTTCATTAATGAGAGGGATTCCTACACTTGTTATGATGTTTCTATTATTCTTAGGATTACCACAATTTCTAACAAATATTGGAATCACAATCTCTACAACCAATAAGTTACCTTATATTATTTCGACATTGTCTTTAACAGCTTCTAGTAATATGGCAGAAATGATGCGTGCATCTTATTTGGCAGTTGATAAAGGGCAAAGTGAAGCTGCATATTCGATTGGTATGGATGGCTTTACAGCGTTAAGAAGAATCGTTTTTCCACAAGCATTTGGGATTGCGATACCAATGTTTGGAAATAATATTGTGAATTTATTTAAAGAAACATCTTTAGGATTTACGATTGGTGTCGTAGATCTTCTAGGAAAAGCACGTGCGATTTCAAATGCTTCTTTTGGAGCGAATAAGTTAGAAGTTTATATTGCATCAGGACTTATCTTTTGGGGCGTGTGTGTTGTGCTAGAACAAGCATCAAAACTATTAGAAAAGATGTATACAAAAGGCAGAAAGAAAGCAACAAGTTAGGAGGATATTATGGATTTTGAATTTATGAAAGATGCATTTCCTCAGATTGTTGCGGCAGTGCCTGTAACGTTATTGATGGCATTTGCATCCGCTATTTTAGGATGGATATTAGGTTTACTTGTAGGACTTGTTAGAAGAAATCATGTACCTGTATTATCACAGATATTTGGCGTGATTGTTTCTTTTATGAGAAGTGTACCAATGGTTATCTTGTTATATATTTCTTATTATGTAATGCCTGATTTAATCAATCAATATGGATCGAATATTGGTTTAACGATTGATGTTAGTGCGATTCCAGCAGTTGTATATGCGATATTTGCCTTACTTTTAAATCAGGCAGCGTATTCTTCTGAAGTGTTTCGTAGCGCAGTATCTGCAGTGGATGAAGGACAAAGAGAAGCGGCATTATCTGTTGGTATGACAGAATTTCAATGTTATCGAAGAATTGTCTTCCCACAGGCATTGGCAATTGCATTACCAAACTTAAGTGGATTGTTTGTGATGTTATTAAAAGATACTTCACTTGCATATTATGTTGGTGTTTATGAGATTACAGCTACGGCGAACTTGTTATCGATGCCAAAATTAAATTTTATTGAAGCATATATTATGACAACAGTTATCTATGAAGTCTTAAGTATTATTTTCAATAAATTGTTTGCGGTAGAAGAAAATCATTTAAAGAAATTTCGTGGAAAGTTAGTTGCTTAAAGAGGTTTGTTTATGGAATATATGGTTGAATTAAAAGATATAGAAAAATCCTTTGGAGAGAACCATGTTTTAAAAGGTGTTTCAACAGGTATCAAAAAAGGTGAAGTAGTCGTTATTTTAGGACCAAGTGGCTCAGGGAAAACAACGTTATTAAGAACGATTAATTTTCTAGATGCAGCAGATAAAGGAAGCATATCCGTTGGTGGATTTACGGTAGATGCTCAAAAGCATACAAAAGCACAAGTTTTAGAATTGCGTAGAAAAACCGCAATGGTATTTCAAAACTACAATCTTTTCGCAAATAAGACAGTATTAGAAAATGTGATGGAAGGTTTGGTGACAGTTAAGAAATTTAAGAAATCTGAAGCTGAGACCATGAGCAAAGAAATGATTGACAAAGTTGGCTTACAAGGGAAATATGATTCTTATCCTGCACAAATGTCAGGTGGTCAACAACAAAGAGCAGGCATTGCACGTGCGTTGATTTTAGATCCTGATGTGATTTTATTTGATGAACCAACATCAGCTTTGGATCCAGAACTTGTTGGAGAAGTTTTAAATACGATCAAAGCAGTTGCGGAAACTGGAATTACAATGATTGTTGTCACACATGAAATTGCCTTTGCCAAAGAAGTAGCAGATCGTGTGATCTTCATGGAAGGTGGTGTCATTGTAGAAGAAGGAAAACCTGAAGAAATGTTAAGACATCCAAAATCTCCACAAACACAAAGATTTTTAGCGAGAATTACAGAAAGTGGTGAAAGCCATGAATGAAATCGTTGCAATGTTATTGATCTTTGTTGGAATTACGATTTTTACATCAGGCTTTTCAAGAGGAAAGAACGCAACTGGTGCAGTGATACGTAACCTGATATGTCTAGGATGTGGAATTCTTGGATATTGGTTTTTAGGATATGGATTTACGTATTCTAGTGGTGTTGGATTCATTGGGTATTTTGATTTTTTATCCAAAGGGAATTATGGTGATATTTCATTATTATGTATGGGTGCTATTTTATGTGGAATTGTTTCCGCAATCTATGCTAGCAGCATGCATGAAAGATGTAGAATTGCCCCACTTGTGATATTTTCTTGTTTCTCTTCTATTTTGATTTATCCAATTGTCTCTCATTGGACAATCAATGGTTTTTTAAAAGAAATGGATTTTTCATCTAATTTATTGATTGTTACATTTCTTTATGCAAGTGTATTAGGTTTAACAGGTTCTTTTATTCTTGGTGAAAGAAAAGATAAATATACGGAAGATGGATTGGTTCGTGCAATTGTTGCCGAAAATCCTGTGTTTGGATCAATTGGAGGATTATTGATCGTTGTTGGAATTGCGATGTTATTTGAATCGACAGATTTTATCATAAATAGTTTTCTGTCCATTTCGAGTGCAGTGTTATTAACAACCTTCATTTCAGTTGAAAGATATCAATCAATTGATTTATCTTTGGTATTAAATGCTGCGATTGCTGGAAGCATTGCTGGAACATGTGCACAATCTAACATTGTTGCGATCGTCGTAGGACTTGTGATTGGTGAATTAATCATTCCTTTTGTGGAATTGTGTGAGAAGAAATGGAAAATTGATGATGCAACAGGACTTGCGATTACATTCTTTATTGGTGGAACAGTTGGTTTATTATTTGCATCAAAAAATTTCATTGTACAAATCATCGGTGTGCTATGTATCTTAGGCTTCTCATTTTTGATTTCTTTGATTCTATGGAAAGAATTAAAACGATTTGTTGGTTTAAGAGTTACGGAAAGAGAAGAATCAGAAGGTATTGATACTTATGCAAGAGGCATTAACCATGCTTATCTAAAATACATGCCTACTGTAAAAGATGGTACATTACAAAAAGCAGAATATATTCGTAAGCCTGATGTTTTGCCGGATGAAGATATCGTTTTAAATTCTACATGTACTACAGAACCATCTCATATCACAAAAGTAGAAATTATCACAAGAAGATCTGCATTTGATCGTTTGAAGAAGGCATTAGATCAAATTGGTGTTTCTGGAATGACGGTAAGTGATGTTATGGGATGTGGATTACAAAAAGGTGCTGCAGAATATTATCGTGGTATTCCATTGGAAAGTGTTTTATTAGAGAAGATTCGTATTGAAATCGTCATTAGTAAAGTTCCAGTAGAACTTGTTGTAAATACAGCTCGAAAAGCACTTTATACAGGACATATTGGAGATGGAAAAATATTCATTTATGATGTAAGAGATGCTGTGAAAGTAAGAACTGGTGAAACAGGTTATAACGCTTTACAAGCAGTAGAAGATGTAGAGGATGTTGGATAAAGAAGAAATGCTAGCATTTCTTCTTTTATAAGATATATCTTATAAGCATTATAAGAATAATATATTGGAAGTTATAAAAGCACAGAGATAGAATCGTACTATTCAATAGGGGATATATTATGAAAGTTGTAGTGTTTCAAGGAAGACCAAGTGTTGATTATATAACACGAGAGGAACTGGTTCAGGAATGGGAAAAAACATTTCTAGATTATGGGATTAAAGATTTTGAAATTAAAAATTCATTTGATGAAAATCGTGCAGATGCATTGATTGATGATGCAGATGCAGTCATTGGAACAATGGTCAATGATCAAATCTTCTCGCAAGAACTTTTTGAAAAACATCCAAATTTAAAATATGTTGCGACAATGGCACATGGGTTTGGAAAAATTGATCCCAAGACGATTGAAAATGGAGTGACGTATACAAATACGGTTTATGGAAATATGACAATTGCGGAATACGCAATGGCATTATTGATGGAAGTATTACATCATATTCAAAAAGAAAATGATTTTTATCGACATGAATTAGATTTAGGCATTGCAGGTTTTACAACTTGTACAAGACAAATGGAATTGTATGATAAAACAGTTGGAATTATTGGATTAGGTGCAATTGGATTCTGTTTTGCGAAAATGGTTTCATCATTTGGAACACATGTTATAGCGTATTCTAGACATAAAAAAGTTGGTTCAGAATATGATTTTATTGAACAAGTTTCTTTGGATGAATTGTTAGAAAGAAGTGATATTATTTCCATTCATTGTCCATTAACAGATGAAACAAGACATATGATCAATCAACAAACGATAGAAAAGATGAAAGATGGTGTCATTTTAATCAATACGGCACGTGGAGATATCGTAGATGAAGATGCGTTGTATGATGCACTACAATCAAGAAAAATATATGGTGCAGGATTAGATGTTGTATCTGGAGAACCTAGAAGTACAAAATCCAAAATTTTTAATTGTAGAAATGCAGTAATTACAAGACATATTGCTTGGCTTCCGAAAGAAGCAAGATTCAGAGCAGTACATATTGCGGTTGAAAATTATGTAAATTGGTTGAATGGAAAACCTACTAGTGTAATTCGATGAGGTGTAGTTATGGAAAGAGAAAAAATTTTTAGTAAAAATGTTTTAGAAAAACCAGCAACAAAACGTGCAAGTAGAGCTGCAGGGAAAATCGATTTCAGCAAGTTGAGACGTATGGGCTATAATGAAAATCCATATGGAATGCCAGATTCTGTGTTTGATGCAATGACACTTGCGAACAAAAAAGGTTACAATTATCCGGATTTTGTATGTGCAAAATTAAGACAGGCTTTAGCGGATTATTATGATGTAACTTTTGATAGTGTGATTTGTGGTGCAGGAAGTAGCGCACTCATTACAATGGTAGGCCAAGCTTTCTTAAATCCAGGGGATGAAGTTATTTTATGTCCAACATTTGCGGCTTTTAATGATATGATTGAAATTGCTAGAGCGAAGACAATTACTGTTCCACTTACTGAAAATAAAGGTTATGACCTAGAAGGTATTTATCAAGCAATCACGGATAAAACAAAAATGATCGTTATTTGTAATCCAAATAATCCAACAGGGCAATATTTACCTTATGATGAAATTGAAGCATTTATTCAAAAAATAGATAAGAACATTGTTGTAATCATGGATGAAGCTTATATTGAACTCGCTACTGCAGAAGACTGTAAAACAACGATTCCACTTGTAAAGAAATATCCAGATAGACCGATTGTAGTCATGCGTACATTCTCTAAGTATTATGCTTTAGCTGGTATTCGTGTTGGTTATGTGATTTGTAATGAAGAAGTAGCTGAAGGAATCAATACAATTCCTGGAAGTAGTGTATCTTGTGGTGCACAGGCTGCTGCTTTACAAGCTTTGAAAGAACAAGACTATTATCAAACAACAAAAGAAAAAATCGTAGCTGGAGCGAGATATATCGAAGAAGAATTACGTAAATTAGGATGTGATGTATGGACAACCCAAACAAACTTCATTCTTTTTGATCCACATATGGATTGTGAAGAAGTAAGAGTGAAATTGATTGAAAAGGGAATTCACATTTCTACACCAATGTTAGATAGAGTATCTATTTCAACAAAAGAAAATAATGAATATTTTATACAATGTATGAAAGAAATCTTAGAAGAGAGATAGAGTCTCTCTTCTTTTTGAGGTAATATAAATGCATTAAAAGGAGAATTTATATGACACAATTGAATTTTGCGTGTGATTATATGCAAGGATGTATTCCTTCCATTTTAGATCGCTTGTTAAAAACAAATATGGAAGCAACACCAGGATATGGAGATGATGTTTATTGTGATAGTGCGAAGAAGAAAATCATGGAAGCTTGTGGTTTGGAAGATGCTGAGATTCGTTTTTTAGTTGGTGGTACGCAAGCTAACGCAACGGTAATTGATGCACTATTAAGAAACTATCAAGGTGTTTTAGCTACAACGAGTGGCCATATTGCAGTACATGAATCTGGTGCAATTGAAGCGAGAAATCATAAAGTAATCACATTAGAAGGTGTGGATGGAAAAGTGATGGCTTCTACAGTAGAAGCATATATGGAAAAGTTTTATGGTGATGAAACATATCCTCATATGGTACAACCTGGTATGATCTATATTTCTCAACCAACAGAATTTGGTACCTTATATTCGAAAAAAGAATTAGAAGATCTTAGAAATGTATGTGATAAATATCATTTATATTTATATGCTGATGGAGCTAGACTTGCATATGCATTAGGTTCTGAAGATAATGATGTTTCTTTAAAAGATCTTTCTCAATTGTGTGATGTATTTTATATTGGTGGAACAAAATGTGGAACATTATTTGGAGAAGCAGTTGTTATTCCAAATAAAGATTTGATTCCTTGTTTCTTTACAACAATTAAACAAAATGGTGCTTTACTCGCAAAAGGAAGATTATTAGGATTACAATTTGATGAAATGTTTACCAATGATCTATATTTAAAAGCTGGTAAACAAGCAGTGACATATGCAAAAAAAATTACCCAAGCATTTCAAGACAATGGTTATGAAGTATATATGCCAACCTATACAAATCAATTGTTTATCAATTTTGAAGATTCAATTTTACAAAAAATCAAGAAGAGAGTCGCAACAAGCTTTTGGGAAAAGACAGATGAAACGCATACTTTGATTCGTTTGGCAACTTCATGGGCAACAACGCAAGAAGAAGTGGATGCGCTCATTGATTATATGAAAGAATGTCAAAAAGCATTAGAATGGAAATTAGAATATCCTCTGATACAATGAAAGTACGGAGGATATTTTTTATGGCAAGAAAAAATTTTGGCGCAAAACATTATTGTTATCCACAAAATGTATTTATGATAGCGACTTATGATGAAAATGGAAATGCAGATATAATGAATGCTGCATGGGGTGGGATTAGTGATTATACGCAATTGATGTTGTGTTTGTCTCCATCTCATAAAACAGTCAAGAATTTAAAGAAAACGGGTGCTTTTACCGTATCTATGGGTGATGCGAAAAATGTTGTTGGATGTGATTATGTTGGAATTGTGAGTGGTAATCAAGTTTCTAATAAAGTTGAAAAAGCAGGATTTACAGTTACAAAGAGTACATTGGTGAATGCTCCAATCATTAATGAATTAGCTGTTTGTTTAGAATGCAAAGTACAAAGTTTTTCTGATGAAACGGGCATTTTATTAGGTGAAATCGTGAATGTTTCTGTCGATGAAAGTTGTTTGACAGATGGAAAAGTAGATATTACAAAAGTACAACCAATTATTTTTGATGCATTTAATAATACATATCATGTAGTTGGAGAAAAAGTTGGAAATGCTTTTTCTGATGGAAAGAAATTAATGTGATGGCTGTTGTATCTTTATTAAAAGAACATCCTATGATAGATGGATTAACAATTTCCACAAAATTATTTCTATCAAATCAGATTCAATGTTTTACATTAGGAAAACATACAGATATATCACAAGAATCTTATCCTACAAGACATCTATTTTATGTTTTGAATGGATCAGGTGAAATCTTAGTGAATCAAGAATCTATATGTGTATCAAAAGAAGATATCATTTGTGTAAAAGAAAACCAATTGTGTGGAACAAAAACAAATGATGGTATGATGTATGTAGAAATAATATTAGAAGAGGAAAATAAAATGAATGAAATGATTCAATCAGGAACAGTTTTTAAACTTGCAGATATGCTGCCATATCAAAAAGATAGTATTGTAAATGCAGATATAGTATCCAATGAAAAAATGAAATTTGTTGTAATGGCATTTGATGAAGGAACAGGATTATCACCACATGCTGCGCCAGGCAATGCAATCGTATTTGCATTAGAGGGAAATGCAATCATTGGCTATGAAGGAAAAGATTATGAAATTCATGCTGGAGAGCAGTTTAGATTTGATAAAGGTGGCATGCATTCAGTAACAGCTAAAGGAAAATTTAAGATGGCATTATTATTAGTGTTTGAATAAGATATGGAGAAATTCATATCTTTTTTTTGGGGATTCTTAAAAATTTGTGAATAGAGTAATAGGAGGAAAAGAAAATGATTCCATTACAAGAATTTAAACTAGAATTACAAAAACAAATCAATAAGGCATTTCCAAAAGAGGAATATGAAGTTAATCGAGAAATTGTCAATAAAGTCCAAAGGACTTATGAAGGAATACGGATTATGAAGAAAGGTGGGCACTTTGCATTCTTTGTGGATCCTGAAAAATCCTATGAAATGTATTTAGATAATGTACCGATGTCAAAAATCGTAGAAGAAATTATTGATGCTTTTCATGAAGAAGGTCTATATGGAGATATGAAATGGCTCAATGATTATGAAAAAGTAAAAGAACGATTGTTTTTAAAGGTGATGCCTTATGATCCTGTTAATCCGAAATTGAAAGATGTTCCTTATCAATTAATAGAAGATATTCTAATGACCTATCATGTATTGATTAGTGGAGGAACAGGAAGAAGTATTAGTTGTATCGTAACATATGAAATGTTAGAGAATTTTCATGTATCGTTAGAAGTATTTGAGAAAGATGCGATGGCATCCGCAATGAAATTATTTCCAGTTTTATTAGAAGACTATATAAAAGAAAAAGATTCTTTTTTCAAAATACTATCAAATGATAAGTATCATAATGGTGCAGCTACATTGTTTTATCCAGGTATTTTTCAACAGATTGAAAAACTAGGAAGCGGTAATTTTATTATTCTTCCTTCATCCATTCATGAAGTTTATATTGTGAAAGATACAAAGAATAAAAAATTTGAAGAAATTGATGAAATGATAAAAGATTGTAACCAAAGATATTGCGAATCAGATGAAATTCTATCAGATCATGGATATTATTATGATCGTGAATATGGAAAATTAGAAACGTTTCAAAATTATTTAAAGAGAAAGAGAATCAAACATTAGATCTGGTATCAAAGGATAGATGCTGCTAAACTAAAGTCAAGGTGAAGTTATGAATGCTTTTTTGACCAATGGTAAAGATCTATCCTTTTTAGATAAAATCAAAGAGAACCTTAGGAAATGCACTGTTTTTACAATATCTGTGAGTTTTATTAAGATTGCGGGATTACGATTGTTGATGAAAGAAATTGAAAATGCATTAGAAAGAGGATGCAAAGGAAGAATTATTACATCAACATATCAGAATTTTACAGATATTGAATCTCTGAGATATTTTTTTAAGTTACAAGATACTTATCCATTATTTTCATGTCATTTAGATGATGAATGTTTTACAGATGCACAATTTTCTACAAGAGGATTTCATTGTAAAGGTTATATTTTTACATTTGATGATCATGTAGAAATGATTGTTGGATCTTCTAACATTACACGTTATGCCTTATTGAAAAATATCGAATGGGATCTTTTGTTAGAAGAAGAGCTCACTGGATCGATTTATCAACAAATGATGCATGAATTTGACGTGCTTTGGGATGGAACATATCTTGTGAATACAGAAGTCATACAGAACTACTACACAAAGTTAAACTATGCGATAGAAAGATGGGATATGGATTATGATCTTTCTAGTAGTAAAATCAAACCAAATTACATGCAACGCAATGCATTAAAAGAATTGAATCGATATCGCACGATGGGAATTACACGTGCAATTGTGATTTGTAGTGCTGGATCTGGTAAAACCTATTTATCTGCATTTGATGCTTTAAACTTCAATCCAAAGAGGCTATTGTATGTTGCACATGAAAGCTCTATTCTAAACAAGGCATTAGAAACATATCAAAGTATCTTTTCAGATTCTGTTACATTTGGAATGTTTACTGGAAACGCAAAAGAATTAGATGCAGACTTTTTGTTTTCTACAAATATATCCATGTCTATGAATTTAGAATTGTTTCATAGAGATGAGTTTGATTATATTGTCATTGATGAGTGTCATCATGCGGTTGCGGAAAGCTATAAAAAGATCATTGAATATTTTGATTGCGAATTTCTTTTGGGTTTGACTGCAACACCAGAAAGATTGGATAACCAAGATGTATTATCTTTATTTGATGAAAATGTACCATATGAATTAAGACTTAGAGATGCAATCATGAATGGTTTGATTGTTCCTTTTCATTATTATGGGATTCGAGATAAACTTGTAGATTATTCTTTGACTAAAAATGAAGAAAGAAAAATGATTGCGGAAATCAGTGATACAAAGCATTGTGAATTCATTTGTTCACAAATTCAAAAGTATAAACAAGATGGAAAATTAAAAGCTCTTGTTTTTTGTAGAAACACAACACACGCTAGAATGATGTCAGAAGCATTTCAACAACAAGGTTATCAAAGTGCGTATTTGACAGGAAATAACACAGTTGGTGAAAGAATCAAAGCCTATGATGAATTACAGAAGGATGAAGAAGGTACACTAGAAATATTATGTTCTGTAGATATTTTGAATGAAGGTGTTGATATTCCTGGAGTAAATATGGTTATCTTTTTACGTCCAACAGAATCTTCTACAATCTTTATTCAACAATTGGGTAGAGGACTAAGAAAATATAAAGATAAAACGTTTGTAACGGTATTAGATTTTATTGGAAACAGTTACAAAAGAAGCGTACAAATTGCGCTAGCGCTAGGTAGTCTTTCTGAAAATCTAATATTAGAAAAACGTTTATTAGAAGATATGGTACGTGATGATTTTTCTGCACTTGATCTAAGTGAATATGGCGTAGAAATACATTTAGATGAAGAAAGTCAATCTGAAATTATTTCCTATTTAGAAAAAGAAAATTTCAATAGTAAACAATATTCGATACAAGATTATAAGAATTTCAAAAAATATATCAACTGTAAATCCTATCCAAAACATATGGACTATCTCAATAATGATTGTGCACCTGATATAATGAAATTCATGAGTATTAAATTTGATGGAAAGAAAGCAGGTTGTTATTATAACTTCTTGCGCTCGATTGAAGAAGAATTACTTCCTTCTTATTCAGAAAAACAAGTTGCATTTTTAAAGATTCTTTCTTCACAATTGCCTCTTGTTAGACCGTATGAATATCAAGTTGTATCGTATTTATTGGTTGAAAAATATGCAACAGAAGAGAAGCTACGTGAAGTTTTAACATGTACAGATGAAGAATATGAACATGTAATACGTTTTCTGTTAAAAGATCAGTTACTTGTATTTCAAGATGAAACTTACGCTTTAAATGTAGAAGTCGATGAAGAATTTCAGGAACATGTCAAAGACCTTTTGGAATATGGATTAACAAAATATGATGCAGAGTATCAAGATTCAAAAGAACAATTTTTATTATGGAAAAGTTATCGAATGGATGCAGTACAAAGAAAGCTATTAAAAGATCCAAAAAGCAATCAAAAAGGAACATACAATTATGATGGTGAAGTTGTTATATTTGCTTCATTAAAGAAAGATGAATCGTTAGAAAATCGATTGCAGTATAAAGATAAATTCATTGCTTCAAATGTTTTTCAATGGGAAACAATGAATAATATCAGTGAAAAAGAATATCAAGGATTAAAGAATAGTAAGTTTGCATATGTATTTGTTCGTAAAATGGAAAAAGAAAATGGCATTGTTTTACCATTTACATATATTGGAAAAGGTACATTAACAAATCCAAGGTATCAAGAAGAAAATAAGAATTATTTGTTTGATATTCGTTTAGAAAATGAATTACCAGAGTATTTGGAATATGATTTCCAAATACAGAAATTTAGTTGAGGAAGTATGAAAGAAATCAAAGTAGTAGCTGCAGTCATTTATCAGAATGGAAAAGTATTTGTGACACAACGTGGATATGGTGATATGAAAGATGGTTGGGAGTTTCCTGGTGGAAAAGTGGAAGATGGCGAAACCAATCAACACGCATTAGAAAGAGAAATAGTAGAAGAATTAAATACAAAGATTTCAGTAAAAGAACATATCGTTACAGTAGAATATACATATCCGAAGTTTCAAATGTTTATGGATTGTTATCTTTGTGAAATACAATCTGGAAATTTAGAACTTATTGAAGCAGAAGATGCAAAATGGGTAGATATCAATACAATAGATGATTTAGATTGGTTGCCTGCAGACAAAAAAATCATTCCAATCATAAAAGAAAAATATTTGACTTAAAGTGCACTTTAAGAATAATAATGGAATTGAGGTGAGTTATGGAAAAAGAAAAAACATATTCAATTTCAGAAGTTTCAGAATTATTGTGTATTGCACCATCTACGATTCGTTATTATGATGCAGAAGGTTTATTGCCTTTTTTAGAAAGAGTGAATGGTAGAAGAGTATTTCATGAAAGTGATCTATCTAGTATGCGTTTGATCGAATGCTTAAAGAATACAGGGATGAGTATTCGTGATATCAAGGCATATTTTACATTGGCGAAGCAAGGTGACAACACTTTAGAAGCAAGAAGAGATATCATTCTGAAACAAAAACAATCTATTTTAGATCAAATAGAAGCTTTAAAGTTGAATTTGAAAACAATTGAACATAAAGAAAAATATTATAAAGAAGCAATTGAAGCTGGTACAGAATCCATTCATTTCAAAAAGAAATAGGCATCATTCAAAATCAATATTGTTTTTAGCACGTTCATCATAATCTAAAACATACAGATAGGAGTACATAATATTTAAATAATATTCCATAGATGCACGAGAGAAGAATGCGGCAATGCGATGCCCTTTATCTTCTTTGGCAGGTAATAATAACGCAATCGTGCAAACTTTCGCTAATTCACTATTTGCGTCAGCTGTAATACAAATCGTTGGTACTTTTTGTCGTTTTAATTGTTTTGCGTGTTCAATCGTACTAGGTGTTGATCCAGAATAAGATAATAACAATGCGCAATCTTCAGGATGTAATGTTTTTGCCAAGTGACCTTGTTCACCATAAACGGGTGTAACAATATAATTTGTTCCAGAACGTGTCATACTTGCTTGAAATGCTAGACCTGCTAAATATGCATCACCAACACCAAATATCGCTACATTTTTAGCACCTTTCATTAAATAGCATGCTTTCTGCATATCTTGAATGGAAAGTATTTTTTGTGTTTCTTGTAATGTTTGAATTGTTAATTTCTTCAATTGTTGAGAAATTTCTGGAATACTATCATTTTTAGAGAATGGAAAGTTTGGATCAACATCTTGATAATCTGTACTTGCACGTAATAATTCTTGAGAAAAACGAAATTTAAAATCTTTGAAACCAGTTAAATTTAATCTTGAACAAAGACGCATGATAGCACTTGTAGATGTATATGTTTTTAACGCAAGGGTTTGAATGGGCATTTGTAAAACATCATCTTTATGTGCGAGGATATAGTTCGCTATGACTTTTTCGTTTTCTGTGAAATTGATTTGATCGATTAATTTACTTTGTATTGACATGAAACTATTGTACCAAATTTCGAAATAAAATTCCGAAATATTACCGAAAATACACAAAAAGTTTCGAAACATCTTTCCAAGATATTCCACTTATATTTTCTTTTTTTCGAATTGTGTTATTCTCAACTTAACAGAAAAGAGGAAACAATAATGACGAAAAATGAGGGTGTTAAAATTGTCACAATTGGTGGTGGTTCTTCCTATACACCAGAATTAATGCAAGGCTTTATTAAGCGCTATGAACAACTTCCAATTAAAGAAATTTGGCTGGTTGACATTGAAGATGGAAAAGAAAAGTTAGAAATCGTTGGTGCACTTGCACAAAGAATGTGGGATGCTTCACCATATGATGTTAAAGTACATTTAACTTTAGATCGTAGAGAAGCATTAAAAGATGCAGATTTTGTCACAACACAATTTAGAGTTGGATTATTAAATGCACGTATCAAGGATGAAAGAATTCCATTATCTCATGGCATGTTAGGCCAAGAAACTAATGGTGCAGGTGGCATGTTTAAATTACTTAGAACAGCACCAGTAATCAAGGCAATCGTAGAAGATATGAAAGAGCTTTGCCCAAATGCATGGCTTATCAATTTTACAAATCCATCTGGCATGATTACAGAAACAGTCATTCGTCAATGTGGATGGAAGAGATGCATTGGTCTATGTAATGTACCAGTTAATATCATGTTACAAGAACCAGAAATGTTAGGAAAGAAAGAAGGAGACTTGAATTTTGAATTTGCAGGATTGAATCATTTCCATTTCCATCGTGTATTTGACGCAAAAACAGGTGAGAATGTAACACATCAAATTGCATATAAGATGATGGAAGATGATAAGAGTAATATGCAAAATATTCAAAATGAGAAATTCTTATTAGATCAATTACTTGCGATGGATTGCTTGCCATGTGGTTATCATCGTTACTATTACTTAACAAATGAAATGATGAAGAAGGAACTAGAAGAATTTGGTAAACATGAAACAAGAGCAGAAAGTGTTAAGGAAGTAGAAAGACAATTGTTTGAATTGTATAAAGATCCTGAACTACATGAAATGCCTGAACTATTAAGTAAGCGTGGTGGTAAATATTATAGTGATGCAGCATGTGAAACAATTAGTGCAATCTATAATAATTCTGGTAAAGTGATGGTTGTTTCTACAGAAAATAGAGGAGCATTACCAGATTTAGAAGATGATGCTATTGTTGAAGTATCTGCACGTATTACAAGACATGGTGCAGAGCCAATCGCCTTTGGACATATGGAACCTGCAGTTCGTGGTATGGTTCAATTGATGAAAGCAATGGAAGAAACAATCATAGAAGCAGCTTTAACTGGAAACTACAATAAAGCTTTAGAAGCTTTTGAAATCAATCCATTGGTCGTACATGGGAAATGTGCACAAGAATTATTAGACGAAATGTTAGTAGCTCATAAAAAATACTTACCACAATTTGCTAAGAAGATTGCAGAATTAGAAGAAAAAGGTGTTACAGTACAAGATGAAGTAGCTAGAAAGCTATGTGAAGAAGGATTGTAAGAATTATGCCAGATAAGAAAATTGTATTTTTAGATGTAGATGGAACATTGATTGATTACAATGCAATTATGCCAAAAAGTGCTGGAGAAGCAGTTGATTTAGCACGTAAAAATGGTCATTTGGTTTATATTTGTACTGGATGTTCAAAAGCAGAAATCGCGCAAAGAGATTTGTGTGAATATGATGGTATGATTGGTGGGAATGGTGCTTATGTAGAGGATCATGGTGAAGTTGTTATGCATCAAGGATTATCTGTAGAAGAAGTAAAGCATATTGTTGATTGGTGCAATGAAAGAAAACTTGGATTTTATCTAGAAGCAAACAGTGGCATGTATTGTAATGATTACATGTTAGAACAAGGACCAGTTACAATGATGAAATATGCATTAGGAAAAGGTGCAGATCCAACAAAAGCAGAAGCTAGTGCACATGAATTTGTAAATGATTTTATTCATTTGCCAACAGAAGAATTGTATCGTGATGATATTAATAAGATTTCATTTATTCTTTCAAATTATCAAGATCATTTGGATTCTAAAGTTGAATTTCCTGAATTGATCGCGAATACTTGGGGTGGAAAAGATGAACAGGCATTGTTTGGTGATCTTTCTCCAAAAGGAATTACTAAAAAACATGCAATTGATGTTTTATTAAAACATTTGAATCGAAGTGCAGAAGATACAATTGCATTTGGTGATGCGAAAATTGATATTTCTATGTTTGAATTATGTAATTATTCTGTTGCGATGGGGAATGCAGGCAAAGAGACAAAAGAAGCTGCAGATTATATAACAACAGATGTGAATGAAGATGGTATTTGGAACGCATTCAAATATTTAAAGCTAATTTAAAAGAAGGTGATAAGCCTTCTTTTTTAGATTTGATAATTGACCCAATTTCCTTGTTTGAAACGAATGCCTAATAAGATAAATCTAGATAACTGATCAGATAAAACACCAATCCAAATTCCAACTAAACCTAATGGACATAAAACAACAAGTAAATACGTTATGATAGAACGAATGATTGTCACTGATATCAATGAAGCAACCAATGTGTATTTTACATCACCTGCTCCTCTTAAACATCCACCAAAAATAATTTGTGAGATTTGAAATAAAACGATAACCATAATAAATCTAGAAATCAATGTTCCATCATCTAAGATATCTTTTTGTGAGAAAAACAAACCAAATAGATTTCTTCCAAAGAAGAATAAGATTGTCGCTAATAGGATTGATATCATAACACCAACAAATTGACATGTATTTCCATAAGAACGTGCCTTTTCAGGATTCTTCTCACCTAATGATCTCCCAATCAAAGCAACTGCAGCTACTTGCATACCATCTCCAAATGAGAATCCTAACGTTAAAAAATTCATACCGACGTTATGTGCTGCAAAGGCATCTGTGCCAAGTCTAGCAGCAAGTAATGAAGTAACAAGAAACCCAACACGCATGGCAATATTTTCCGCTAAAATATTACTTCCCAAGTTTGTAATAGAAGATAAAGTCGTTGTAACAGGTCTTATCTTTTCTTTGATGATATAAGGAATTGAAACATAACTATCTTTTTTGAATAACGAATGAATCGACATCAAACAAGCAACGACAGTTCCTAATACTGTAGCAACCGCTGCTCCAAACAATCCCCATTTTGGAAAACCAAAGTTTCCATTGATCAATAAATAATTGAAACAAATATTAACAAGAGATGATGCGATATTGGTTGTCATTGCAATCTTTGTATTACCACTACCACGTTGTGCGGCATTAATAATCATGGATATGACATTAAATATCATACCTCCTTGAATGACTTTGAAATAAGTTACTGCAGCAACATGTGTATCAGAAGATGATCCTGCAAATTCAATGATAGGATTCGCAAATACAATCGAACAAATAGACAACACAATGCATAAAATAAGTGCGATAGAAAACGCTGTAACCAATACTTCATTTGCATTCTGACGATTGTTTTGACCTCTTCTTCTTGCAACTAAAGCACTCACTGCAACATTTATCGCAAAGAAAAAACAAAGTGAAATAAACTTTGGCTGCGTCGTTAATCCAACTGCACTTACAGCATAGGTTCCTAAAGAAGAAACCATCATTGTATCAATCATTCCAGCAAGTGAGATAAAAAAACTTTCTAATACTGCAGGCCAAGCAGTAGATATCGTATCCTTCATTAATTCCATTCGATTCATAAAAAATAACCCCTTAGTATGAATACTATTATATTCTTTTGGTGCTGAAATAAATTGCCGAAATCAATATGTTAGAATAGATATGTGAGGTATATAAATGACAAGACAATATTGGAAACCATCAAACATGTTGAATCCTGTACCAGCAGTATTAATTACATGTAAAGATGAAAATGGAAAATCAAACGCAATGACAGCTGCATGGGCTGGAACAATTTGTTCTGATCCTGTCATGGTATCTGTATCAATTCGTAAGAATCGTTATTCACATGATATTATTCAAAGAACAGGTGAATTTGTTATGTGTTTAACAAGTCGTGATATGGTTCGAGCTACAGATTATTGTGGGATTTATAGTGGTGCTAAGGTTGATAAATTTCAATTACAAGGAAGATTACATATTACAGAAGAACCAGCTAAGTTAGTAAATGCACCTTGTATTAAAGAAAGTCCTGTTTGTTTAGAATGTAAAGTAAAACAAATATTAGAACTTGGTTCTCATGATATGTTTATCGCAGAAGTAGTTAGTACAGATATTGATGAGAAATTATTGGATGAAAATGGAAGACTAGATTTACAAAAAGCAGATCTAATGGCATATAGTCATGGCGAATATTATGCATTAGGAAAGAAATTAGGAAAATTTGGATTTACTTCTTTAAAAAGTGAACAAGAAGAAAATCTTAAAGAAATCAAAACGCCAAAGGGAAATCGTACAAACTTTAAAGGTAGAAAGAAGAATCGTAAACATGATTAAAAAAAGGCGTTTAGCCTTTTTTTTCTAAAGTTGAGAAATTGTTTCTTCAGAGAGTCCTGTAAGACTCATAATTTCATTCATATCATAACCTTTTTGTAACATTTGTTTCGCTAATTCTAAGTTACGCTTTTCTATACCTTTCTTCATACCCTTTTCCATACCTTTTTCTAAACCTTTTTTCATTCCTTGTTCAGTAGCTTTCTTTTCTGCTTCCTCAAACTCTTCG